>CAIZKO010000106.1 GCA_903933585.1 uncultured Actinomycetes bacterium | reverse complement strand
TCCCACTGCAGAGGCGGAAACTCTGCGCAAGATGGTTGTGGCGATGTCCAAGGATATTCGTGTCCTGGTGATTAAGTTGGCCGATCGGCTGCACAACGCCCGGACCTGGCAATTCGTCTCCTCGGAAAGTGCCACGCGCAAAGCTCGCGAGACCCTAGATATCTACGCCCCTTTGGCGCACCGCCTCGGTATGAACGCCATTAAATGGGAGCTTGAAGATCTCTCCTTTAAAGTCTTGGAACCCAAGAAATATGAAGAGATTGAAAGGTTAGTCACGGAGAGACAGCCGCTGCGCGAGAGATTTACCTCCGAAGTTACTGATCAGATTCAGAGCGATTTAGCAGCCGAAGGAATCAAGGCAACCATTAAGGGTCGTCAAAAGCATTTGTATAGCGTCTTTCAAAAGATGATCGTACGTGGCCGAGAGTTCGGAGAGATCTACGACCTCGTAGGTGTTCGAGTAATCGTCGATGATGTGCGAGATTGTTATGCCGTGCTGGGTGCTATTCACGCACGCTGGAGCCCGATTCCTGGGCGATTTAAAGATTACATCGCAATGCCTAAATTCAATTTGTATCAATCTCTGCACACCACAGTTATTGGCCCAAGTGGCAAAGCCGTCGAGATCCAAATTCGAACCGCCGATATGCACGCGCGCGCCGAGTTTGGTATCGCTGCACACTGGAAATATAAATCCAAGGGCGTCAAAAATGCGGACAATGACCCTGGTGTCATCTGGCTGAAACAGTTGCACGAGTGGCAACAGGAGAGCGAAGATGTCAGTGACTTTCTCGACACGCTGCGATACGACCTACGCACACCCGAAGTATTTGTATTCACACCTAAGGGAAGCGTCGTTGCCCTACCTGCTGGCTCGACTCCAGTGGACTTCGCTTATGCCGTCCATACCGAGGTTGGCAATCGCTGCGTCGGTGCGAAGGTCAATGGAAAGTTGATTCCATTGGAATCTGCCCTTACCAACGGCGATGTGGTTGATATTGTTACTAACAAGAGCCTCAACGCGGCGCCGAGTCGCGATTGGCTCAACTTTGTAAAATCTCCGCGCGCCCGCTCCAAGATTAAAGCCTGGTTCTCCAAGGAGCGCAAGGAAGAGGCGATCGAGGCTGGTCAAGAATCAATTGCACGACAGATGCGCAAAGCTGGGATGCCTCTGCAGAAGATATTTGCGGGACAAGCAATCCTGGAACTGGCTCATGAATTGCACTTTCCAGATATCGAGGCTTTATATGCCTCTGTCGGAAATGGCCACGTATCTGCGGCATCAGTTATCGAGAAGCTCTCGCACCAGTTGGGTAGCGACCCAGAAGGACCAGAAGCCAGTATTGATCATCTCTTCCGCCGTCCGACAGCAGCAAAGCGCAACTCTTCAGGAGTCGATGTTGAAGGTGCTGGGGATTTGCTTGTGAAGTTGGCACGCTGCTGTACGCCAGTTCCTGGAGATGAGATCACGGGTTTTGTGACGAAGGGGAGTGGAGTAAGCGTGCACCGCGCCGATTGCATTAACGTCAACGATCTAAAGGAGCACCAGGGAGATCGCATAGTCGAGGTTAAGTGGAACAACAGCGCACGCGCACTCTTCCTCGTCAATATTCAGGTTGAAGCCTTGGACCGCTCGGGATTGCTCTCGGACATAACCAGAACACTTTCGGATCAGCATGTAAATATATTGAACGCAGCGGTGAGCACAAGCAAAGACAGAGTCGCTCTCTCACGATTCACTTTCGAGATGGCAGATGCACTCCACCTTGATACAGTGTTGTCAGCCGTTCGCAGCGTCGCAGGCGTTTACGACGTCTATCGAGTCACGAACAACTGACCACTACTTCTTAAAGTCGGCTAAACCCTTTTGCGCCTCGGCGAGCCATGTTTTACGAGCAGCAGCGGCCTCGCGAGCGACCATCGCCTTTGCGGTCTGACCCGCGGCCTCCGCCTTTGCTGCCTGCTTCTCATAGTTTTCAATAGCATCAAGAAGTCCTTGCACCACGGTGTTGGCATGTGCGATCGCCGTAGGATCACTGCGTCGCGAAACTTCTTCATGAAGTGAATCAATTTCGGTCTGGACCTTCTCCAAGCGAGCTTCAAGCGCAGCGCGCTTGCTGCGTTCGGTCATCCCGATGCGATCCCACTTTTCCTGCAGATCGTGGAACTTGTGACGTGCGGACTTAACATCGCTTACCGGCAACAAAGCCTCAAATTGCGTGATCAACTCTTCGCGCTTGGTCAGATTCGCTGCCATCGTTCCTTGGCGCTTCTCCAGATCAGCCTTTTTTGCAGCGAAGAAAGCATCCTGGGCTGTCTTGAATTCGTCCCAAAGTCTGGTATCAACGCTCTTCTTGCCGCGTCCGGCAGCTTTCCAGCCGTCCATCAATTCTTTGAAGCGATTTGCTGTAGCAAGCCAATCCTTTGAATCAGCCAACTTCTTCGCCTCTTCGATAATCGCTGCCTTGGATTGAGTCACCAATGCGGTCTGGCTCTCGAGTTGAGCAAAGTGGGTCCGACGGCGCTTATCAAATTTATTCCGGGCGCTGGAAAAACGCTTCCAGAGATCGGCATCGGCTTTCTTATCTAAACGTGGAGCAGCCTTCCACTCATCGAGAAGGGTCTTGAGGCGATCACCCGTCGATTTCCAACTCTCGGAGAGCGCGAGCGACTCAGCTTCGACGACCAACTGCTCCTTGATCTCCGTTGCTTCTGCGCGCTTGGCTTCCTTCGCTGCATTCTCAGTTGCCTTGCGTGCTTCATAGGCGGCTTTATGACCTTCGATGAGATCTGGAATCTGGTCGACAGATTTTGCAAGAGTCGCGAGATCGCCAACGCCATTGAGGTTAAGAATCTGCTCCTTCAATTTGGTGACGGCGGCATGAGCATCGCTAGGAACCATCGCACCGCTCTTGATACGGGCTGCCAAGAGAGCGACCTCTGAAGCGAGTGATTCAAATTTTCTGACAAAGTATGCAAGGGCCTCTTCGGCGCTCTTACCAGGATAGGAGCCGACTGCGCGTTCACCTTCTGGAGTTGTTACATAAACTGTTCCATCATCACCGACGCGACCGAACTTCGCTGGATCGCCGATCAAAGCGGATGCTGCACTGAGATTCTCTGGAACTGTCATGACTTACTCCTTAGGTTGCGCGTCCAGTGCTCGCTCTGGACGGGTCCAGAAGTACGCACTCTCCGTTATCGGTTGGCTCTAGCTATTCCCACTTTGGCGCGGGTTTAGCCCTCTGATCAGGTTTAATCAGGGCTTAACGGTACCCTTAAAGCCTCTACCTGGGAAAATTGGTCACCCAGGGCGTTGAAAAGTGGGCTGATTTAGTGATTCTTGAGGTCGTACGAGCCCAATACTTCGCGACAAATTGCTGGATCTTCGCGACGGGTAAGAATTCCGAGTGTTTTATCGTCGACCCTGGGATGGCAATTCCGGACCTGGTCGGTGAGATAAGCGAGGTCATTGCCCGGCACAACCTTAAGCCGATTGCAACAATTGTCACCCATGGCCATTTAGACCATACCTTTTCGGTACATGCCTTCGACGAAAAATACGGCGTGGCTACCTACGTTCATCCCAAGGACCGCGAATTTCTCGGTAACCCGCAGGGCATTTTGACTCCAGGCGGGCCAACAGCCCCGATCTTAGAAGCGATGGGTGTTACATCCTTCAGTGAGCCCAGAGATGTTCGTGAACTGCACGATGGAACCGTGATTGATATCGCGGGCTTCACTCTCACCGCCAGACACGCACCAGGGCATACACCGGGTTCAACGGTATTCATCGTCAACGATGAATTTCTGATCAGCGGCGATGTGCTCTTTCAAAATTCGATTGGAAATACCTCCTTCCGGCTGGGCTCAAGTAGTGACATGAAGAAGACGCTGCGAAAGGTAATACTTCCGCTCAGCGACGAGCTAATTGTCCTTCCCGGCCACGGTCCAGAAACTACAATTGGACGAGAGCGCAAGAACAACGATTACCTGCAAGATCGATTCTTAAGGAGTGCCGATTAATGGCTAAGTTCCAAGCACCTAAAGGTGTGAGTGAGTACGTACCAGAACGCTCATCACACTTCGATTACGTGCGGAGCACCCTGATCGAATCTGCCGTGGTCGCTGGTTATCAGCTAATGGAACTGCCTGTCTTTGAAGACACCGAACTCTTCGCCAGAGGCGTGGGGGAGTCGACCGATGTAGTCCGTAAAGAGATGTATACATTCGAGGACCGAGGTGGACGCTCCATCACTTTGCGGCCAGAAGGTACGGCAGGCGTTATGCGCGCAGTGATAGAGCACAATTTGGATCGCGGCCAACTTCCAGTAAAGGTTTATTACTCAGGAGCATTCTTTAGAGCCGAGCGTCCGCAAGCCGGTCGTTATCGCCAGTTCTATCAGGTTGGAATC
>CAIZKO010000105.1 GCA_903933585.1 uncultured Actinomycetes bacterium | reverse complement strand
TTGCTAGTGCTTGCTTATCCCATTGATCCCAGGTCATTTGAATCGTCTTACCCCATGTAACAGCAACTGGACCTGTCGAGGTGTACCCATCTACTACCAACCAATGATAGGAATTGCTAGAGAAGTGATAACCGGCAAAATATTGACCTGCCGTGAAACGAATCTGAGCGATCACCACGCCAACTTTCACATCGTTAAGAGCAAGCTTCAGATTATCCGCATCTACGAAATACCCCTGTGCTGACTGTAGAAATGTTCCAGCAATTCCCGAGGTTTTCCAATACTCGAGTACTTGCTGATTCGAAAGTCCCAAACTTGATGAACCTCCAGCATTGGCAAAATCAATTCCAATTTGAGCGGCGCTGGGGCGGATGCCACGTGTAATTTCCAGCCAATTAGCAACCGCAGCAAAAGTGCAATTCCCCATTCCAGTAACCGGATCGTTGCCATACGTTGGGTATGTTGCAGTAGCTAGAGAGGAATTGCACCAGGATTGATAGGAGGCGCATACTGAAACAACTTTTGCAACAGCCGTATTTGCTGGCACTTCACTTCGTATATTTATGCCGAATTTCGGAATTGCCTTAGCTTCTGCAGCGTTAAAAACTACATTTCCAGAGGCGCAAGCGATTATCAGGAGAACGCTCGATAATCTTCTAATAAACATTGCGCTTGCCTTATCTCTCGATAAAGCAATCTTTATATAAATTGGATTATTGATACACGAAAAAGAGAGGGGAACCCCTCAACCCATCTCTATTCGAGCCAAAGAGGGGGCAGCACTCGCCAATGCTTGGTCAATGTCCGGACATTTAAAATTAATTAACGCCGAGCTAAATCAGCCACACCAACGAGTCCTGCATCATTACCGAGTTCGGCGACCAAAACTTTGGGTGCCGGATGTTTGCCATTGAAGGGCATGTACTTTGCAATTGCGGCGCGCGTTGGTTTCATGAGAAGTTCTCCTGCATCAATTACTCCCCCACCAACAACAACACAGGCGGGATCAACGATCATGCAGATAGATGCGATTCCAGCACCCAGCCAATCGCCTGTTGCGTTGAAGGCTGCAACTGCGAGTTCATCACCTTCACGAGCGGCATCTGTAATGTGATTTCCTTTGATACCTGCAACGGTTCCATCGCCGCGAGCTAAGAGCGATTTGGCGCGCGATGGATCTAGCGCAATTGCCTCTAGCAAATGGCGATGCAGTGCGGATCCGGATGCATATTGTTCAAAACATCCATAGGAGCCGCATCCGCAGAGATGCCCGTCTGGCACTAAACGCATATGCCCGAACTCCGCGGCAACCCCAAATGCACCTCGATACAGAGCACCGTTGTTGACCAGGCCACCGCCGATGCCAGTACCAACAGTCACCATCATCAATTCACTCTCGCCGCGACCAGCACCATAAACTGCTTCACCCCAAGCTGCAGCGTTAGCATCATTCTCGATAACGACGGGGAGGTTAATTTCGCGCGAGATTTCTACCTTGAGATTGACGCCGTTCCAATCAGCAATATTTGGAGTTGCGAGCATCGTCTGGCGATCGGAGGAGACAAAGCCTGCGGCGGAGATGCCGACGCTGACCGCCTCATGCTGCGCCAGTAACTCTTGGATAACCCCGATGATGGTTTCGGTAAGTGCGCTTCCGCCCGCCTTGGGCGTATCTTCACGATGGGTGGTCAGGATATTTCCGGCCGAGTCGACGACTCCTCCGAGGACCTTAGTACCGCCGATATCGACGCCTATGCTGAAATTTTCCACCTCCGAAGATTACCTTGCGTAAGCCCATGAAAGTTCTCGACTTTGCCACTAGCGTTCTCGCATGATTGAGACCTACCTGCCGGCGCTGGCGCCGCACCCAACGACGGGCAATATCACCACCATCATTACCGATCGAGTTGCGAAGGAGCCAGGTCGTGTCCTGCTCTCCCGCCCACTTGGCAATGGATGGAAGCCGGTCACAGCGGTCGAACTCGATCAAGAGATCCGGAGCGTTGCTAAGGGTTTAATTTCTCACGGAGTTTCCCGCGGAGATCGGGTCGCCATCATGGCCAAGACCCGATACGAGTGGACGATCTTAGATTTTGCCATCATCTACTGTGGCGGAATAACAGTTCCAATCTACGAAACCTCTAGCGCCGAACAAGTGAAGTGGATTTTGAGCGATTCCGCCAGCGTTCTACTTGTTGTGGAATCTCCAAACTTGGCAGAGTTAGCAGAGCCAGTTCGTCCTAGCACCTGCCGTGAGATCCTGACTATCACCGAAGATGCAATCCCTGCCCTCATCCTCGCCGGACGTGAAATCCCCGACTCAGCCGTCGATGAGCGCATTAATTCTTTGGCTCCAGAAGATTTGATGACCCTGATTTACACCTCTGGAACAACCGGTAACCCCAAAGGGGTCACCTTCACGCACGGCAACTTCATCTCCGAATGTTCTAATGTCGTTCTCTATGCCCGCGTGGAATTCCTAAAGCCTGGCGGATCGACCCTCCTCTTTCTGCCTATCGCTCACGTCTTCGGCCGCATGATTCAATTTGGCGCAATTCATGCTGGGCTGCACCTCGCGCATTGTGGAGATATCACTCGCCTCCCCCAAGATCTTGCCTCCTTTAAGCCAACCTTGGTGCTTGCAGTTCCCCGAATCTTCGAAAAGGTTTACAACAGTGCAGAGACCAAAGCACACGAAGCGGGCAAGTCAAAGATCTTTAAGAAGGCGGTAGATATCGCCGTCGAATATTCAGAAGGGCTCGATTCGGGATCCATCTCGATCAAGAGCCGAGCCTTGCACCTCCTCTTTGATCGCTTGGTTTACTCCAAAATTCGCAGCGGGCTAGGTGGGAAGGTTGAAGCGGCCATATCTGGTGGCGCACCGCTGAGCCCTCGTTTAGGACATTTCTTTAGAGGCGCCGGAATCAACATTCTCGAGGGTTATGGATTGACCGAGACGACCGCTGCATCATCACTGAATGTGCGCTCTGCCCAGAAGATTGGAAGCGTAGGTCGCCCGATTCCTGGAACCCGTATCAAAATTGCTGCCGATGGTGAAGTTCTCGTGCAAGGCGCAGTCATCATGCAGGGTTATTGGCAGAACGATGCCGCCACCAAAGAGTGCATGACAGAAGATGGATATTTCAAAACGGGTGATCTGGGGACCATCGATGACGATGGATATCTCAGCATCGTTGGCCGAAAGAAAGAGATTATCGTGACATCGGGTGGGAAGAATGTCGCTCCAGAAGTCCTTGAAGATCGCCTGCGCGCTCATCCTCTTATCAGCCAGTGCATGGTGGTCGGCGACAATCAACCATTTATCGCAGCACTCATTACTTTGGATCCCGATTCCATGAAGTCTTGGGCAAAGAGTAATAAGAAGGCAGGCGCTGCAATTGCTGACCTCACGCAGGATTCGAGCCTTCGGGATGTCATACAAACCGCTGTCGATGAAGCAAATAAGGCTGTAAGCCGAGCCGAATCGATTCGTAAATTCACTATCCTCCCACAGGATTTCACAATCGCTGATGGGCAATTAACAGCGAAGCTTTCGGTCAAACGCCACGTCGTCAATCAGCAATTTGCGCAAGAGATTGCCGACTTATTTGGCTGATATTTCCCAAGAGCGGGCCCGAATAGCTCGCGAACTTCACGATGGCATCGCCCAAGATTTGGCGGCTATCGGCTACGCCCTTGATGGCGAAATTGGTCGAACCGATACGACTGCGGAATCACGCAGATCACTTCGGGCAATCCGGGAAGAAGTTACTCAACTCAATGCAAAGGTACGAGCAGAGATCTTCCAATTGCGTAGCTCACGTGAACCCGAGGCGCACGATTCATTGGAAGAGGCTTTGCGAGATTTGGATATAGATTTTGCAATAGTCGGAAGATTGTCGAATGACCCAACCGGCCTCGAACTCTGCAAAGTCCTGGTAGAACTCGCGAGAAATGCCCGAGATCACGGAGAAGCCACAGCGGTCGAAATCGACATAACACGGGAGCGCATCATCTTAAAAAATGATGGTCACACCTCTCGCCCCGTGAGGGATGGTCGATTTGGTTTAGTCGGAATCACCGAACGTCTGCACTCCATCGGCTGGGATTTAACTGTGGAGGGCGGGTTTTCGCAGGTGGAAATTCGTGCGGTGAATTAATGTTAATTCTCATCATCGATGATCATGAATTGATTCGCAATGGATTGGTACAAGCGTTGCGTGCGGCTGGCCATAACATCGTTGGAGAGGCGGCGACCCTCGCCGAGGCGCGTGCACAACTTCTCTTCACCAAGCCTGATCTAGTAATTGTCGATGTCAATCTGCCCGATGGCTCAGGGTTAGATCTTATAACGCCTCTCATTAAGTTCATCGTCTTGACTCTGGGAGATGATCCGGGGTCACTCCAAATCGCGCACCAGCGAGGTGCCGCGGCTTATGTGTTGAAGGGAGAACCTGTGACCCATCTGCTCGCGGTGATAGAGCAACTCGAAAATTCGTCTTATCATTTTGCCGCGCCGGCTCTACCGGCCAACAGATTCGATCTCACGCAACGTGAACTCGATGTATTGCAGATACTGCAAACGGGCTGGAGCGCCAAGGAGATGGCTTCTCATCTCTTTCTCTCTGAAGCCACCATCAAAACGCATTTAGCTGCGATCTACCGGAAGCTAGAGGTAAAGAATCGGACGCAGGCGGTGATGGTCGCACTGGCCAACCATTTAATCGCCGAGTAGTACCTCTCTAAAACGCTCTCCCCAAATCTGCCAACTCCAACGCTCTTGCGTCCACGCCCTGCCTGCCCTGCCCATCTCCACCATCTTCGATGGATGATCGAGGAGTTCAATTACTGCGCGCGCGATCTCACTCGCCCGCTTTCCATCCACCACGATGCCGGTCTTGCCTGGAATTACTGCATCCGGCGCTCCACCCGATGCTCCTGCGACGACAGGGATCGCAGATGCGCTCGCCTCCAAATAAACGATTCCTAAGCCTTCAACTTCAAGACCGGCTAAGCGAGAGCGAGATGGCATCACGAAGAGATCGCCGAGACGGAAGTACTCTGGCAACTTGTCATAGGCCACTCGACCGACGAAGTGGACATACTCAGATAAGTCATGAGTACGTACGAGTTGATCCAGCTTCTTCTGCCGCGGCCCCACTCCAACGAAGAGAAGCACGGTATCGGGGTGGGTTAAGAGGATCTCGGGTAGCGCCTCCAATAATTTATCTTGTCCTTTGCGGTGAACGAGTCTCCCGACTGATATCAAAACTTGCTTACCCTCTAGATGCAATTCTGCAATCAATGTCTGAGATTTAGCGCCAGGTGAAAAGTGTTCAATGGAAATTCCTGGAGCTATCTGCACCATCTGGCAACGAGCGTTCACAACCGGAGCCATCGCGCTTCGCGTGAAGTCACCAAGATATGTCAGGGCATCGATCGACTTGGTGGATTGCGCAAAGATTTGTCGAAAGGGTGGCAACTTCGCCCACCACACTTCGTGGCCATGGGTAATTGCTACTATTCGTTTGGCGCCAGCGCGCTTCAAGAGACCCGACATCCACGCCAGTGGCATGGCGGCACCAAACCAGATGACTTCGCTCTGATGGCGCATCGCAACTGCCCGCACTCGACGATTAACCCATGGTGTTGGAAGGAGGATGGAACTCTTATCACGAACGATGAGAGCCCCGCTCTTCTCGCTTAGAGCCTTATCGAACTCGGCGCTCCCCTGTTGCGCGGCGGTATAGATAACTACCTGTGATCCATCGAGTTGATCAAGTAGACCCAGAATAAAGGTTTCGATCCCGCCCGCACGTGGCCCAAGATCGTTGGTAACCAAGAGAATCTTTCGAAGCGACACCCCGCAAGGCTAGTGGAGGCCGGTGGAAACTAAGCGTGGTAGCGCAGCGGCGGAACTAGACCCTTCTGCGAAAGGGCGGAGATTGCGCTCACCTCGGCGCTGGAGATCTCATTGCTCGGGCGCTCTGAGATAGTTAAGAGGACAGAGACGACGCAATCGGAGCAGGCAAGATCGCGCATGGTGCAGGTATCGCAGTCGATGATCATGTTCTAAAGGGTAAAACCGACCACTGACACTTAAGGTTGGACTATGACCCCCCGTGTCGCAGCAAATCTGATCGTCGGAGCAAAGGGCGAGACGACCTGGGGCGGCACCTCTGCCGGACTCTCCTTCGCAGCTGACCGCGCCCGCTTCCATCAACTGCGCCGTGAATTCCAGGCGATCCTTATTGGTGGAAATACCGCCCACCACGAGCCCTACTCCAAGACTCCCCTGCCCTTGGTCGTCCTCACGCACCGCCCATTGCCGGACCAAGTTGCGAAGAACCCACTGGCACAAGCCTGGGCTCTTCCCCTGGCGGAAGGTATCTCAAAAGCAACGAGCACCTATGGAGACCTCCTGATAGAAGCTGGTCCCGCCTTGCTCAATGAGGCCATCTCACAAGGACTTATCACTGAGATCTATCTGAGCATCTCAGCGATACCCGGTGGTGAGAACCCGATCGATATTGCGCAATTGACAGAGCGCGGGATTGAAATCTCGCGTCAGGATGTTGATGGAGGCCTTTTCTTGCACTATCGGCTCGCGCCTTCCCACCTTTAATTGTTCTGCTAATTACCCTTATCCCATGGCCGGCGCGAGAAATTTCGATGAAATCGTGGCGGATATTCGCGCCATCTCCGCTCGCAGCGAATTAATTCTCGAGGAGATCCCCGCTCCGCAGAAACTCGCCCCCTTTGCATATGCGATGACCGCCGATACCGATGACGATGTTGCAACCGCGCGCTTCGTACTACTCCATGACCCCGCAGGGCAAGAGGGCTGGGGCGGAAATTTTCGCTGTGTCACCTTTGTTCGAGCGGCGGTCGATCACGAGATGGCTTCCGACCCGATGGTTGCAAATGTGGGTTGGAGTTGGCTCATAGAATCACTTGAGAAATTTCACTGCGCTTATGTGCAGCCCAGTGGCACGGTCACACGCGTAGCGAGTGCCTCATTTGGAACGCTGGATGAACGCGAAGATGATTCAGAATTAGAGGTCCGCGCTTCTTGGACTCCAACAGATGCCGATGCGATCGCCGATCATGTGCGTGCCTGGTTAGATCTCCTAGAACATAGCGCGGGCTTGGAGCCAATTCCCGAAGGCGTTACTCCCATTACTCGCAGCAACCTCTCGTAGTTATAGATTCTCCCTATGCCAGAACCCCTACTCGCTCCCCGATCGGGCTTGCCTGATTTAATTGTGGACCGGGATGGGTTTATCGCCGCGCTGGCCGAGCTCAAAGGCGGTTCGGGTCCGATCGCAATTGATGCGGAGCGAGCATCTGGTTATCGCTATAGCCAACGTGCATATCTCATTCAGATGTTTCGCCGTGGAGGTGGCTTGCATTTAATCGACCCTATACGTGTTGGCGACCCTGATCTCTGGCGAGAGATGGACGATGCATTCAAAGAGTGCGAATGGATTATCCATGCCAGCACTCAAGATCTGCCATGCCTGCGCGAACTGGGCATTCACCCGAAATTTCTCTTCGACACCGAACTCGGCGGTCGGATAGCAGGTTGTGAGCGGGTAGGACTTGGGCCGCTCTGTGAATCACTTTTAGAGTTGCAGTTGGCAAAAGAGCATAGCGCTGTCGACTGGTCGATAAGACCGCTCCGCTCTGACTGGTTGGTTTACGCCGCACTCGATGTCGATGTATTAATTGACTTGCGAGATGCAGTTGAAGCGCTCTTAAGAGAGCGCGGCAAATTAGAGTGGGCGCTAGAAGATTTCGCGCAGATAATAAAGAACCCACCCCCGCCTCCACGAATAGATCCATGGCGACGAACCTCTGGAATGCATAAGGTGCGCGATCGTATGACGCTCGCCATCATCAGAGCGCTCTGGTATGCCCGCGACCAATTTGCCCGCGAAGTTGATATCGCGCCGGGTCGAATTTTTAATGATGAAGTTCTCGTCGAAATCGCCACCAAGCGCCCCGCAAAAGTCGATGAATTCACCAAGATCACCAAGCGACGTAGCCGAGTAACAGATACGCCGACGACGGAATGGTTTGCACTCCTCCAAGAAACGTTGCAACTTCCCGATAGCGAGTTGCCAGTTCTACGCACTCCAAGCGTTGGTCTTCCTCCGATTAAATTATGGAGAGATCGCAATCCATTGGGCCACGCTCGCCTCACCCATGCGCGCGCGGCAGTGATACAACGCGCTGCAGAGCTCGACCTTCCCGTCGAGAATTTAATTTCCCCCGAAGTTATACGCCAACTCGTCTGGAAGAACCCACCACTTTCTGAGTTGGAGCTGTATATCGAGCAATTACTTGCCGCCCATGGAGCGCGGCCCTGGCAGATTCGCGAGATATCCCCGCTCCTGTGCGAACCGATGCTCGCCACGGAACCCTTGGTTGTTGCAGCCCCTCCAGAGGAGGAGAGCTCTGATCTGGCTGGCGATGAGGCCTAATTACGCAACATTAAAGTTGCGTAATTCCCTCGTAGCCGAATAGGCTCGCTCCATGCTCAGTACCCTGCTCATTGCCCTCCGCGAAGGCCTTGAAGCATCCCTGATCGTGGGCATTTTGATCGCCTATCTAGTCCGAGCCGGGCGGAGAGAGGCGCTACCCGCTATCTGGGGAGGCGTGAGCGTTGCCGCGCTCCTGGCGCTGGGATTTGGAGCGCTTCTCTCCTTTACCTCTGCCCAACTTTCGGTGCGGGGTGAAGAGTTATTTGCTGGCGTTACTTCAATCCTCGCTGTTGCCCTGGTGACCTGGATGGTCTTTTGGATGAAGCGCAGCGCCCGCGGCATTGCACATCATCTCCACGGAAAAGTTGATAGCGCCCTTGGCATGGGTGGCTTTGCGCTCGCCTTAGTCGCATTTCTCTCGGTCGGTCGCGAAGGGCTAGAAACCTCACTCTTCCTCTATGCGAATTTCAAGACCGTTAGCTACAACACCGCGCCACTGCTGGGGTTGATTCTTGGTCTGACTAGCGCGATCGCCCTAGGAGTACTGATTTATAAGCGGAGCGTTAAATTAAACATCTCTAAATTTTTCCGCGTCACTGGCGTGGCTTTAATTGTCGTCGCTGGCGGAGTTCTCATCCATGGAGTCGGAGAGTTTCAAAGTCGTGGAGATATCGGCGGGGCTAACTCAACCATCTGGAAATTCGGGGGTGATCACTCCGTCTTTATCACCATTCTCGATGGCACCTTCGGGATTTCAAATGTAATGACTTGGCTACAAATTACAGTTTATCTAATCTATCTCACACTTACTCTTGCGGGATTTTTGAAGGTTCATCCTGCGTCAGCTCCAACTGCTTCAACGCTGACGACCAGCTCACCAAAGAGCGAGTAATCGTTTGAACGGTAATCCCTAGATCAACCAAGATCTCGGTGCGCGTTGAGTGCTCGATAAATTCCAGCGGCACCCCGATGGAGTGGATAGGAAGCGTCAAACCCTCTTCGCGGAACATCTCCGAGACGGTGCTGGCAATTCCACCATGCCTAATTCCGTCTTCAATGACAACTACGCTCTTGTAACGTCGCGCCATCGTAACAAGTGATTCTGGCAGTGGCTTTACCCAGCGTGGATCAATAACCGTGACCCCTACCCCTTCACGATAGGCCTGTGCAGCAGCTTCAACAGCCATGGTCGCCATCGATCCCACACTAATCAAGAGAATATCGGCGCTCTCACCGCGATAGAGAACATCTATTCCATCGCGTCTTTCAAATGCGGGGATATCAGCGCAGACCGCGCCTTTTGGATAACGGATCAAGGAAGGGGCGTCACTAATCTCGACCGCCTCTCGCAAAGTTTCACGCAGGGTTGCACCATCACGAGGTGCCGCAACGTGAAGCGTCGGCACGATTCCCGTGAGCGCAAGATCCCAAATACCGTGATGGGATGGACCGTCATCTCCCGTTACGCCGGCACGATCTAGTATAAAAGTCACGCCTGCTTTATGAAGAGCGACATCGAGCAGTAGTTGATCGAAGGCGCGATTTAAGAAAGTGGAGTAAATAGCAACCACGGGATGCAGACCTGCAAAGGCCATCCCTGCTGCAGAGGTTGTTGCATGTTGTTCTGCAATTCCTACATCGAAGGTGCGGTTAGGGAACGCTGCCTGGAATTGATCTAGCCCAGTTGGTCCCAGCATCGCAGCTGTAACTGCAACCAGATCGGGGCGTTGGTGCCCTAGCGAAACCAGCTCATCAGCAAAGACCGAGGTCCACGATGGACCAACTTTCTTGAGTGGGAGTCCAGTTTGTGGACTAACCTTGCCGACCGCATGGAATTTCTCGGCCTCATCATTAACGGCAGGAGCATGACCCTTGCCCTTCTCCGTTATGACATGGACCAGAACTGGAGCTCCAAAGTTCTTGGCGTGCTCAAATGCACTTTCTAGAGCCTCGATGTTGTGACCATCAACCGGCCCAAAGTATTTCAGCCCGAGATCTTCAAACATGCCCTGGGGAGCGACAATATCTTTTATACCCTTCTTAACGCCGTGGAGCGTCTCGTAGATGGGTTGCCCAACTACCGGAGTGCGCTCCAAAACATTCTTTCCCCAGTCGAGGAATTTCTCGTAGCCGCTGGTGGTCCGCAACGTGGATAGGTAAGTTGCAACCCCGCCGATGGTCGGCGAATAAGAGCGCTCATTGTCGTTAACGATAATGACGAGCGGGAGATCACGATTGGCGGCAATGTTGTTCAAGGCTTCCCAGGCCATCCCACCGGTAAGCGCACCGTCGCCAACGACGCAGACCACGGTTCTATTTTTAATTCCCTGCACAATGAAACCTCGTGCCACCCCATCAGCCCATGAGAGGGCTCCAGATGCGTGAGAATTTTCGATGACATCGTGGACAGATTCGGAGCGATTTGGATAGCCAGCTAGCCCTCCACGTTGACGCAAGGTATCAAAGCCATCTTGCCTTCCCGTCAAAATCTTATGAACATACGATTGATGTCCGGTATCAAAGAGGATGACATCTTTAGGAGATTCAAAGACGCGGTGAGCGGCAATTGTTAATTCAACGACTCCGAGATTGGGCCCGAGGTGGCCACCGCTCTTCGAAACCTTCTCGATGAGGAATTCCCGAATCTCGCCCGCGAGTAGATTGAGTTGTTCGTGATTGAGTACCTTGAGATCTTCTGGCCCTTTTATAGCAGGCAAGATCTTCGGGCTAGACATGGTGGGATTCTACGCGCAGAGTCTGCTCTTTGCGAGGCAGATTGCAGACTCTTCTGAGCGAAAACTAGTTGAGAAGGGAACGAAGTACGTACTGCATGATCCCGCCGTGGCGGTAGTAATCCGCTTCGCCTGGAGTGTCGATACGTAATTGTGCTTCAAATGTGATTTCGCCCGCTCTTACCGTAAGAGTCTTGGGAGATGGACCGGTATTGAGCGCTTCAATTCCAGTGATCTCAAAAGTTTCAGATCCCGTGAGACCTAAGCTCTTGGCGTTTTGACCATTGAGAAATTGCAGTGGGAGCACTCCCATTCCAATCAAATTTGATCTGTGAATGCGCTCAAAAGATTCGGCAATGACGGCGCGTACCCCGAGCAGCGCAGTTCCCTTTGCCGCCCAATCTCGCGATGAACCAGAGCCATATTCTTTTCCAGCAAGAATCACCAATGGAATTCCCGCGGCGAGATATTCGCTCGATGCATCGTAAATTGTGGCTTGCTCACCATTGCGTAAGAAATTGCGAGTGAATCCACCTTCAACACCATCGAGCAGAAGATTCTTCAAGCGAATATTGGCGAAGGTTCCCCGGATCATGACCTCGTGATTTCCACGACGCGAACCGTAAGAGTTGAAGTCAATCCGCTCAATTCCGTGATCTGCCAAATATTTACCAGCAGGTGTACCCACTTTAATATTGCCGGCGGGAGAGATGTGATCGGTAGTTACAGAATCACCCAGGATCGCCAGGACGCGTGCACCTGCAATATTGGTTACCGGCTTTGGTTGGCGCGGCATCCCATCGAAGTATGGAGGTTTTCTTACATATGTAGAGTCGCTCTCCCACTCAAAAGTTTTGCCAGTAGGTGTCTCTAAGGACTTCCAACGATGATCACCATCGAAGACAGTTGCATAGTCCTTCTTAAACATATCCGAAGAGATACAGGAGGCAATAACCGCATCGATCTCCTCTGCGCTCGGCCAGATATCCTTCAAAAATACTGGGGCACCGGTCTGATCGTTTCCAATCGGATCGCTCTCAAAGTCGTGATCCATCGTGCCGGTAAGGGCATATGCAACTACGAGCGGAGGCGAGGCGAGATAGTTCATCTTCACATCGGGGCTAATGCGACCCTCAAAGTTTCGGTTTCCGGAGAGGACTGCCGTAACCGCAAGATCGTTCTCGTTAATAGCCTTGCTAATTTCGATAGGGAGCGGTCCGGAGTTTCCGATGCAGGTTACGCAACCGTATCCCACCAGATTAAATCCAAGTTGCTCCATGTAACCAGTCAACTGCGCCTTATCGTAGTAATCGGTAACTACCTTGGAGCCCGGTGCCAAAGTGGTCTTCACCCATGGCTTAGAGCGCAGACCCTTTTCGACCGCTTTCTTGGCCAAGAGAGCCGCGCCAATCATGACTGATGGGTTTGAGGTATTGGTACACGATGTAATCGATGCGATTGCTACTGCGCCATTTGATATTGAGGTCGCTTTTCCGCTGACTGACACATCAATCGCCGTACGTGAACTTTTTTCGGAGAGATAGCTCGGAATGATCTCGTTAAATGCCTTTTTGGAGTTGGAGAGCGAGATGCGATCTTGTGGTCGCTTTGGTCCAGAGATCGAAGGCACAACTTCGGCTAAATCAAGTTCGACATATTCCGAGAAGCGCGGCTCGACTGCCGGATCGTGCCACAGGCCGTTGCGCTTGGCATACTTTTCAACGAGCTCGATCTGATCTGCACTGCGACCGGTCAAGGTGAGATAACGAAGCGTCTCATCATCGATAGGGAAGATCGCGCAAGTCGATCCATATTCGGGTGACATATTTCCGATGGCGGTGCGATTTGCCATAGGCAAAGCAACAACACCTGGACCATAAAATTCCACGAACTTTCCAACTACACCGTGTTTGCGTAAACGCTCGGTGATCGTCAGAACGAGATCAGTGGCCGTGGTTCCCACGGGTAATTGACCTTTGAGCTTAAATCCGACGACGCGAGGAATCAGCATCGATACTGGCTGGCCGAGTAGAGCGGCCTCTGCTTCGATGCCACCGACTCCCCAACCGAGAACTCCAAGTCCATTAACCATCGTTGTATGCGAATCAGTACCAACTACGGTATCTGGATATGCGCGCAGAGTTCCATCAACGCTACGAGTCATTACGACGCG
Organism: uncultured Actinomycetes bacterium; assembly: GCA_903933585.1. Classification (GTDB taxonomy): domain Bacteria; phylum Actinomycetota; class Actinomycetes; order Nanopelagicales; family Nanopelagicaceae; genus PALSA-747. Next base: position 9,841 of record CAIZKO010000105.1, on the reverse strand, counting down.
CGCTAAATATTCAATATTTACTTGATGCACAATGCCGGTGCCGGGTGGGACAACTTTGAATTCATCAAAGGCGCTCTGACCCCAACGCAAGAAGCGATAACGCTCTTTGTTGCGCTGGTATTCAATATCAGTATTCTCTTCAAACGAGGTTGCCGTTCCGAAAATGTCGGCAATTACCGAATGGTCGATGACCAACTCTGCTGGTGCAAGCGGATTTACCTTTGTCGGGTCTCCACCTAAATCAGCAATCGCTTCGCGCATAGTGGCGAGGTCAACGATGCAGGGCACGCCAGTGAAATCTTGCATGATGACGCGGGCAGGTGTGAATTGAATTTCAGTATCTGGCTCAACGGTGGGATCCCATTGCGCGAGTGCTTGAATCTGGCTTGCGGTTATATTCGCGCCATCTTCGGTGCGCAGCAGATTTTCTAAGAGCACCTTGAGGCTGAAGGGAAGGGTAGTGGCGCCTTCCAGGCCGGTGATCTCGAAGATTTCATATGAGTTGCCAGCAACATCTAGTGTGCTCTTTGCGTTAAAGGTATTTTTGCTCATCGTGGCTAAATCCTAGCCCACGCTGATTAACACCCCCTGAGTCCCCCTGCTAGGCAGGGATGAAACGCGCCACACACTCCACATGCTGAGTCTGCGGAAAGAGGTCATAGCCGATTAAATAATCCATCCGATAGCCCGAGGCGAGGAGAAGCTTTGCATCGCGTGCGAGCGAGGCTGGGTCGCATGAGACATAGACGATCGCTCGTGGGTGGGTGCGGGTCATCACCGTGACGACCTCCTCACCAGCGCCCGTTCGGGGTGGGTCGAGCAAGATGACATCGGGATCGGAGATCTTGGGTAGGCGAAATTCGACGGTTCCCGGATGGATCTCCACATTTTTCGCCCCTTTAAATATTTTCTGGGCATCGCCAATCGCGCGGCGGTCTGCTTCGATGAGATGAACCTTTCCATTCGTACCGACCTGGGCGGCCATTGCGGCCGTGAAGAGTCCGACTCCCCCATAGAGATCGCAGACTACTTCGCCCGGTTGCAGTTCTAATTTGGAAATTACTTCAGCAATCAGAGTTGCCGGGGCCTTGGCATGGGCCTGCCAGAAACTCTGGGGAGAAATCTGATAGGTATACCCATCGACTTTCTCAACAAGTTGAGTTGGTCCAGAGATACTTCTTCCAGCTCTCGTAACGCTCACTTGTCCCGTACTAGTCGAGGCGACCTCGATGCGATCATCACCATTCCAATGACGTTTCGCAAGCTGAGCCACATTCATCGCGGAATCTGCGATCACGCAATCATCGATCTCGATGACTTCATTACTCCGACTCCCGTAAAATCCAATCTGTCCACTATCCCCGACCGCGAAATCCATTCTGGTACGCCAATGCAGACCATCTGAAGGTTCGACTGAACGAACTTCGCACTGCACTTCGAGTCCCCCCATCCGAGAGAACTGCTCCACGATTACTTGAGCCTTGAGGACTCTCTGGAAGTCAAGATCAATGTGTTGGAAATCGCATCCGCCACATCCTCCGGGACGGGCATATTTGCAGGGAGCTGAAACCCGATGTTCGGAGGGAGTAATTATCGCAATCGCATCTCCACGGGCCATCTTGGAGTTGACGGAGGTAATTTCAACGAGCGCTCTCTCGCCCGGGATGGCATAGCGCACGAAGACGACCTGCCCCTCGAATCGAGCAACACAGTGCCCCCCATGCGCAATCTTTTCGATATCAACAGTTACCTGCTGGCCAACTATTAAACGTTCACCCGTAGGTACTGCTGCATCCATTACCCAATTCTATGCGGTACGGGCAGGGGCTGTTCCTCACCAAGGCGCGTGACTCTGGTGTAAGTTCTTCCCCGTGCATGTAGTCATCATGGGTTGTGGTCGCGTAGGTTCAGGCTTATCCAAGGCGTTAGAGGCGGCGGGGCATTCGGTTGCCGTCATTGATCAGAATCGCGAAGCCTTCCGGAGGTTGGGGCCAAATTTCAAAGGTCGCACCATCGCGGGGGTTGGGTTTGACCAAGATATCCTCCTTGAAGCCGGAATCGAAAACGCTGCCGCCTTTGCTGCAGTCTCTAATGGAGACAATTCAAATATTCTCGCGGCACGCGTTGCCCGCGAACGCTATAACGTCCCGAATGTCGTCGCTCGTATCTATGATCCAGAGCGCGCCGAAATTTATCAACGCCTAGGAATTCCGACAGTCGCGACCGTCCTCTGGACCACGGATCAGATGATGCGAAGATTGGCACCTGAAGGATCGCAATCCGAATGGCGCGATGCTAGTGGCACCGTTCAACTCTGCGAGGTCGCTCTTCATCGAGATTGGTTTGGCCGCCCTGCTCTTCTCATAGAGGAAGCAACTGGCGCGCGCGTAGCATTTATTACCCGCCTCGGCGAGGGCTTAATTCCAAATAGCCATACCGTTTTGCAAGAGGGAGATCTCGTCCATGTCATTCTTATGGAGGCAGATCGCTCGAAGCTCGATGAGATACTCTCCCGCGAACCAGAAGTGAATTAGGGCGACACCATGAAGATAGCAATCGTTGGAGCAGGAAATGTCGGTCGAGCAATTGCTCGCGAGTTGATCGAGAACAAGCATCACGTTCTCTTAATTGATCGAGATCCCAAAGCGCTCAAAATGGATACGGTTCCAGATGCCGAATGGTTATTGGCCGATGCCTGCGAAATCTCTTCTCTCGATAATGCCAAGCTCTCTAGCTGCCAGGTCTTGGTTGCAGCCACAGGCGATGACAAAGTCAATCTTGTCTCCTCCCTATTAGCTAAGACCGAATATGGAGTTCCCCGTGTTGTTGCGCGCATCAATCACCCTAAGAATGAATGGCTCTTTGACTCCTCGTGGGGAGTCGACGTTGCAGTGTCTACGCCAAGAATTATCTCGGCTCTCGTTGAAGAAGCGGTAACAGTTGGTGATGTCGTTCGACTCTTCTCGCTCAAGCGCGGTGGTGCAAATCTCGTCGAAATCACACTTCCAGAAGGCGCTAAGGCATCGGGTAGAACCGTCGGAGAAATTTCCTTTCCAGCTGGAAGTTCCCTGGCCTCGATTGTCCGAGATGGGCATGTCATTACACCGAAGGATCAAGATATGTTGATGAGTGGCGATGAACTGATCTTTGTTTCAACCGCTGCCGCAGAGAACCTTTTAAAGGATTGCCTACTCGGCCTTTAATTCCGGCTTTGCTGTAGGCACTTTTCTTAATATCAACCAGGTCGCCCAAGCAACGGCTAAGAAGAGTGGTGTGCCCATAATCAACCGAGCCGTTCCCAACCAATTGATGTGATTGGTGCGATAGAGCGGATACTGCACCAGCAAACGCGAAACGAAGAGAGAAACCCAGAGCCAACCCGCTCTTATATAAGCTCGCTTTCGCGCTGGCACTGCTCTCCACGCGAGATTCTCGCCGAGCACCGGCCCGAGGAGAACACCCAATACTGGCCACCCGGCAATATTTGCAAGAGTGTAAACCGACCCATAAATCACATTAATGATGAGGCCAGGTAGGTAGAAATCTGCCGCCTTTCCAGTGTGGCGCGCAAGTAGAGCGCAGAAGAGAACTCCGACGACTCCAGAGATGGCATGTTGCAGGGTCTCTCGCTTTGCCAGCCGTGCGATTGCGAAAACGACTGAAAGCGCAACTGCGGTAATTGCAGAGTTATTGAGATTGTGAGTGATATTAAAGACGATGAGGAAAATGATGGAAGGCAAGCCGCTATCGAGCAGGCCGCGCGTTCCTCCGAGAGCGCCTAAGACCTTCGCCTTATCTTCTAGATGTCCGTCATAACTCATTGTGAAGTGGTACCCGTTGAACCAAAGCCGCCGCTAGCACGCTCTGAACCCGGTAATTCTTCTACCTCGATAAATTGCGCGGCCTCCACACGCTGAATTACGAGTTGGGCGATTCGATCACCCTTCTTAAAGGAGATCGCCTCGCGCAGATCATGATTAATCAAAATTACTTGCAGCTCACCGCGAAAGCCGGCATCCACCGTGCCGGGCGTATTGACCATCGAAACGCCGTGCTTAATTGCAAGACCCGATCGCGGATGTACAAAGGCAGCGAAGCCAAAGGGCAGAGCGATCGAGAGCCCCGTTGGAACCAGAAGGCGCTCTCCTGGTTCTATGGTGACATCAACGCGGGTGGTGATATCTGCGCCGGCATCCCCCGGCTTGCCATATTGCGGGAGTGGCACATCTGGATACAAACGCTTTACAAGAACTTCAACGCCCTTCATGGGTTAATCTCAAAATCAGGATCGACAAAGGCTAGTAACTTCGGGTTCTCACGGATGTGGTCGATAAATTCCTTAGGCGCCTTCTCCAAGAAATGCGCCATAGGGACGATGACATATAGAGAGCTGGCTCGCACTGCTACAGGACCTTCATAAGATTCTAGGTGACCTTGCGCTTCGGCATAGACCTTGCGCCCCGATTGACCAGTAATTTGCGCAGTTATATATAACTTACTTCCAACTGGCACGGGTAGGACAAAGTCTGTTTCAAGGCGCGCGGTGACTGCTGGTGCGCGGATGAGCCACATTAATTTTCCAAGAGCTTCATCAAAGGCTAGTGAAAGTAATCCACCGTGCGCTAAACCTGGTGCGCCCTGGTGATTGCTCGTCACGGTAAAGATTGCGGTGATGTTTTGACCTTCACCTGCATGTGCGACGAGGTGTAAACCTGTCGGATGCAATTCCCCACATCCAAAACAATTCGCATAGTGCGAAGGGATTTGAGTACCGGGTGCTGGAGCTAAGGGATGCCGCTGCGGTATCACAGCATCAGGTGGCGGAGTTGTGCTTGCGACTCGACTCATTTCCTAAGCCTAATGGTTTCGCGTGGGCGTAAGGAATTGCCCCGAAGTAGCGGGTAGCGTTGGGGTATGAGTAAAGACTCGAGTATTTACAAGGAGCGATCCCCCTGGCCGATCTGGCTCTGGCTCTTTCTGCTCTTTCTCGCCGCTACCCTCGCTCTGGCCATCTGGGCAGCTCTCGGTACGCGCTGGGGTTGGATATCAATGTTGGTTCAGTTTCTAGGCCTGCTCTTCCTCTCGCAACGCTCGGCTCTCACCATTGAAGTCACCCAAAAGCAATTGCGCGTAGGAGATGCCACGATCGACCGAAAATTTCTGGGTGCGATAGTCGCGCTCTCGGCTGATGAGATGCGCCAGTGGCGTGGTCCGCTCTCAGATCCCGCTGGATACATGGCACTTCGCTTCTGGCTCTCACGTGGAGTTAAGATCCAGATCAACGATCCGAAGGATCCGACCCCTTACTGGCTTATAAGCAGCAAAAAAGCGCAACCGCTTGCGGCTGCGCTTCAAGATCAGGTTTAGCGAGAAGCTATTCGCAATCCTTGCAGACTGCCTTTGCGCCTTCGCCCTTAGCTAATTGTGAAGTGTGATGGACGAGGAAACAGCGCGAGCAGGTAAATTCGTCGGTCTGCTTTGGAACAACTCGTACAGTTAACTCTTCGCCAGATAGATCGGCACCTGGAAGTTCTAGGTTCTCCGCGGCATCTTCTTCATCGATATCAACTTGTCCTGATTGAGCATCTGCTCGACGGGCTTTTAACTCTTCAAGGGATTCCTCATGAAGTTCTTCATCCGTCTTTCGGGGTGTGTCGTAATCGGTTGCCATGGTGCACCTCCTTCGCGTCATCGTGCTACAGCACGCTCTCGCCTCAATGGTGAGAGCTGAACTGCCTAACAGGGCGGATAGTGTCTTATAAAGCCCTGTCTTGGCTAATTAACACTCGGCGTGTCGCCTTTATTCCCTAGATTCACGGGAAAGTTTAAGTTGTAGCCCTCTTAAAGGAGGCGAAGCGGCTCTTGCCCGCGGGCGATCAACCGTTCGAAGTGATTTTCACGCTTATCGACAAAGGTGGCCACATCGCTAGTGCTCTTCTTAATATATGCCGCCAACTCATCGCGCGCAGCCGCACCTTCACCTGTCAGGGTCTCCAATTCGAAGATTCCCCAGGCGCGTAGTACCGGGAGAACTACATCTTCCAAGTGCAACTTGAGATCGTAAATACCTGCAAGAGCGATCTGCACCGACTTACGCCCCCAGCCTGGCATACCTGCACCCGGCATTTGGAAGTGAATTAAAACATCTTTGATCGCGCACATCGCCGCATTCGGTTCTAACTTGATAGCAGCCGCAATGAGGTTGCGATAAAACAACATGTGCAAGTTTTCATCGAGTGCAACGCGTGCCAACATGCCTTCACAGATTGGGTCATCAGAGATGCGACCGGTATTGCGATGTGAAATACGGGTAGCAAGTTCTTGGAATGTTACGTAGGCGATGGTGTGCAACATATCGTTTGGATAAGGAGTTTGATATCCAACTTGCATATGGGCCATACGCAGATCTTCTAGCTCGATTGGGTCAACCCCACGAGTAGCCATCAAGTAATCACGTAAAACAATTCCGTGACGTGCCTCTTCGGCGGTCCAGCGATTGATCCAGGTATTCCACGCACCATCACGACTCGTCGCGAATGCAATCTCGGTGTGATACGAAGGGAGATTATCTTCGGTCAATAAATTGAGGACGAGAGAGTCCTGCGCAATCGCGGTCAATCTGGAATCTTTAGCTTCCCATGCATCGCCATTGAGTGGACCTGCAAATGTGCGACCTTCAGACCACGGGACATACTCGTGTGGATACCAATCTTTTGTAGTCCGGATATGGCGTTCGATTTCGATCGCAACGGCAGGTTCAAGATCGCGAATCAATCGCGTCTGAATCTTGGGATCGATCTGGGCCATTAACTAACTCCTTTAAAGATGTGACGCAATGGAAGAAAGGTACCCTGCGAGTGCCAGTTACTCGCGAGTTTGGCGGCCCAACTTTGCAGTTCGCTGCGCTGCCTGGTCGGCACGCCACGCCTTAATAAGCGCATGGTTACCTGAAAGAAGTACCTCAGGCACTTCGATCCCCCTCCAAGTGGCGGGTTTGGTGAAATTAGGGTACTCAACTACTTCATCGGGCAGGCTATGCGATTCTTCGACGAGCGACTCTGGATTCCCGAGCACTCCAGGAATAAGGCGAATGATTGCTTCCATCGTGACCAGGGTGGCAACTTCGCCCCCACCCAAAACATAATCTCCAATAGAAAGTTCGCGCACACGAACATTCGGTAGCGTTTGGTAGTACTCCGTCACGCGATAATCAATACCTTCATAGCGGCCGCACGCGAAGATGAGATGCTCGCGCTGCGAAAGCTCCTCCGCTAACTTCTGTGTCAATTTTTCTCCGGCGGGAGTCAAAATAATGAGATCGTGAATAGCTGCGGACGAATCAGTTAGTACTTGATCAATCGCTTTTCCCCAAGGCTCCGGTGACATCACCATGCCCGCACCGCCCCCATAAGGCGTGTCATCTACACTCTTGTGGACTCCGTGAGCCTGCTCGCGCAGGTCATGAATACGAATCTCAACCAAGCCATTCTCTTCAGCCTTGCCTATGAGAGAAAGTTTGAGTGGTGTGAAATAGTCCGGGAATATTGAGATGAGATCGAAGGAAATCTTACTCATCGCTCGCCTCGCTCTCGCTGGAGTCATGGAGTTCGAGAAGGCCTTCGGGTGGAACAACGACGATCCTGCGATTTTCAATATCTACTTCAGGAACAAACTCAGCGATAAACGGGATGAGAATCTCGCCACGATCGCCCTTAATCGCGAGTAGATCTTGACCGGGAAGATTGAGGACGTCGGTCAGTTCTCCGATTATTGTGCCCGATTGAAGTACGACGGCGCAGCCAATCAATTGCTGGACGTGGTATTCATCCTCAAAAGCCGCCTCATCGCTCATATCTACATCAGCGAGCAACAAGGTATCACGCACCTTTTCGATAGCGGTGCGATCGTTAATTCCTTGAAACGTAAGGAGCAAGATTCCATTGTGATCGCGCGCCGATTCGATGGTCAATGGACCATTAGTGGCGGGATCAGTTTCTAAACGCGCGCCAACGACAAAACGTTCATCAGGAAGGTCGGTGCGTATTTCGATGGTGGCTTCACCATGTACTCCGTGCGCCCGGCCAATTCGGCCGACGACGAGCAACATTCTTATCGGGCCTCGTCAGCCTCGATGAGATCTACTCGGACTGAGCGACCAGCGATTGCGCTGATGACTGTGCGAAGCGCACGTGCGGTGCGGCCATTACGACCAATCACCTTGCCAATATCTTCTGGGTGCACGCGCACTTCTAAAGTCGTTCCACGGCGATGAGTCTTCTCAGTAATGACAACTTCTTCAGGATTGTCAACGATTCCCTTTACGAGATGTTCGAGAGCCTCGTCAATCATGGTTATTCAGCAACCGCTTCAGCGACAACTTCAGCTACTGCTTCGGCAACTACCTCTTCGGCAATTACTTCGGCAATTACTTCGGCAATTACTTCAGCAACTACTTCTTCGACTGCAGCATCAACAGCGGCCTCTACAGCAGCTTCTTCAGTGGCTTGGACATCAGCAACAACCTCAGGTGTAACTTCCACAACAGGGTTTGCCTTGGCAGCCAACTTGTCGGCAGCCTTCTTCTTAAGAGTTGTTGCACCTTCTGCAGGCTCATTCATTGCTGAGTGAACGGCAGCTTCGTATGCGATGCGCTTATCTGGCTTTGGCACTGCAAAGCGAAGGGTTCCTTCGGTTCCAGGAAGGCCCTTGAACTTCTGCCAATCACCGGTGATCTTCAAGATTGCGGTTACGGCTTCCGTTGGCTGTGCGCCAACTCCGAGCCAGTATGCGGCGCGAGCTCCATCAACCTGAATGAATGAAGGTTCAGCATTTGGGTTGTAGCGACCGATCTCTTCGATAGCGCGGCTATCACGAGCGGTGCGAGCATCTGCAACGACGATACGGTAATGCGGGGTGCGGATCTTTCCGAAACGCATCAACTTAATTTTAACGGCCACGTGTGTGGTTACTCCTTGCGAGTGGTTCGGTTCGATCATCGCGCTGTCAGTGGGAGCGACAGGCGAATCTCAATCCATAATGGATGGGTATAAATCTAGTGAAGGGGTAGAGGGCCCTTGCACAGGGGGCCAATCTTGCCATCTAGCGGGGCTGGGGCCAAATTGGCGAATTACCCCTGCTCGGCAGCGCGCTTGGCGGGATTTCCAGACTTGGACTTCTTCTTGGGAGGGAGCGCTTTATTGGTCCTGGGTAGGGCTGGCATTCCAGGCATAGCTGGCATTCCCGCAGGCAATCCCCCACCATTTCGCATCTGACGCATCATCTTCTGGGCGGTCGTGAAGCGATCCACCAGGTTGTTGACCTCTGAGACGGCGCGGCCACTGCCTTTGGCAATTCTCGCCCGGCGCATACCGTTGAGGATCTTTACATCGTGGCGTTCGGCTGGGGTCATCGACTGGATGATTGCCTCGGTTTTAACGAGATCTCCCTCATCGAAGTTATCGAGTTGCTTCTTCATGGCGCCGCTATTCATGCCAGGCAACATCCCCAGCATCTTGGTCATTGAACCCATCTTCTTCATAGCTTGCAGTTGGCTCAAGAAATCAATCAAGGTGAAGTCATCGCCCGCGGCGTACTTCTCTTCAAACTTCTTGCTGAGATCAGGATCGAAGGCGGCTTTTGCCTGTTCGGCGAGCGTTGCTACATCACCGAGACCGAGGATGCGTGAAGCCATTCGATCGGGGTGGAAAAGGTCAAAGTCAGCGGGCTTTTCGCCAGTTGCCCCAAACATAATCGGCCGGCCAGTGAGTGAAACGATCGAGAGGGCAGCACCGCCACGAGCATCACCATCGAGCTTGGTGAGCACCACGCCATCAAATCTGAC
>CAIZKO010000104.1 GCA_903933585.1 uncultured Actinomycetes bacterium | reverse complement strand
AGCCAATGAGAGATCTTTCAGAGTACCTGCACCGAGAAGTCCAGCACCTACGAAGAGGATCGACGCAACTGGGAGCAGCGCGATCAGAGAGGTGTTGAATGACCGGACTAGAGTCTGGTTAACCGCGAGGTTAGCCGCTTGGGAATAGGTGTACTTACCTGTACTCGTGATCGAGCGGGTGTTCTCTCGGACCTTATCGAATACCACGACAGTGTCATAGAGCGAGTAACCAAGAATGGTCAAGAAACCAATGACAGTTGCTGGAGTAACGTCGAAACCAACAAGCGCATAGATGCCGACAGTGATAAACACGTCATGCAAAACCGCGATGATCGCTGCTTGCGCCATCTTGGGTTCAAAAGCCAATCCCAGGTAGAGCAGAATCACGAGCAAGAATCCGATCAAAGCCTGGATTGCCTTGTGCGTAATGTCTTTACCCCATGATGGACCGATGCTCATGACGTTGATATCGCCGATTTTGACATTGAATTCCTTGACGATTGCATTTTCAACGGCGTCATTCTGCGCATTGGTCAAGGACTTTGTCGTGATCTGAATCTTATTGCTGCCGATTTTTTGGACTATCGTCTCAGAAGTCACTCCACTATCGGTGATGGCTTTCTGTCCCGTAGCAATTGTTGCGTTTGTTGAACTGACCGTAAATTGCGAACCACCCTTGAATTCGATGCCTAGCTTCAACCCTTGAACGCTTAAAGAGATTGCAGCGATAAGAATGACGATGCCGGAGAGCGCGTAAAAGCGCCGACGGTTGCCGATGATGTTGAAGGACTTTTCGCCACGATAGAGGCGACCACCCATTCCAGATAAACGTGACATTTAAGCGACGTCCTTTCCTGTAACAACACCTAAACTCTTTGCGGAGAAGCCAGACAGTCGATGTCCGCTTGCATAGAAATTCACTCGAGCTAGCAGAGTTACTAGCGGCTTGGTAAAGAAGAAGACCACGAGAAGGTCGACCACAGTCGTAAGTCCGAGTGTGAAAGCGAAGCCACGAACATCTCCGACCGCGAAGAAGTAAAGGAGCGCTGAAGCGATAAGCGAGACCGAGTCAGCCACAATAATTGTGCGCTTGGCGCGCGTCCAACCAGTGTCCACCGCTGTCCGCAGCGATCGACCATCTCGCACCTCATCGCGCAAGCGCTCAAAGTAGACGATGAATGAGTCGGCCGTGATACCGATCGAAACGATAGCACCAGCAATTCCCGCAAGTGAGAGGGAGAAGCCAATCCACTTTCCAAGGAGAATGAAGAGGAGATAGGTGATTCCACCTGCAACCGAGAGAGAGCCGACGCTCACAACTCCCAGGCCACGGTAGTAGAAAACCGAATAGAGAATCACGAGGATGAGTCCTAGGAGACCTGCAAGCAATCCGGCACGAAGTTGGTCAGATCCAAGAGTTGGAGAGACTTGTTGCACGTTACCGCGATCGAAGGCGAGTGGGAGTGCGCCGTACTTGAGAACATTTGCGAGATCCGAAGCCTGCACCTGAGTAAAGTTTCCGGTGATCTGGGCATTTCCACCAGTGATCGCCTGATTGATCTGCGGAGAGGTATAGACCAATCCATCAAGGACAACGGCAACCTGGTTCTGTGGAGAAGGTAACTTTGTAACACGGGTTGTGATCGCACCGAACTTAGTCGTTCCAGATCCGGTGAAGTTCAAGAGAACCATCCAACCATTTCCATTTGTTTGATCAAGGTTGGCACTTGCGGAAGCCACATCGGTTCCTACTACTTCGGCTGGTCCAAGTATGTACTTTCCGCTTCCATCGCGGTTGCAGGCAACGAGCGGCGAAGATGGAACGTCAATATTTCCACCCTGACGGTTTGCTGCCTTGGTGCAATCAAGTGCACCGAATGCTGTGTTGAGCGCTGCGGTCACTCCAGTTGGATATGTCGGAGTAAGAACGGCAGGGGACGAAGCCTTCGGTGTGGGAGTTGCCTTTGCACCAGGCTTTGGAACGGTCACAGTCGTCGTTGAAGTTGATGATGTGGCAGTCGTCTTAGCGCTACCCGCGCCGACCGCAAATACCTGGCGGAAGCGAAGTTCAGCGGTCTGACCGACTAGATCAACAATCCGAGTTCCCGTATCTCCAGGAACTGAGATAACAATCTGTTGATTGTTTCCGGTTCCCTGCGAGGCAACTTGGCTCTCGGCAACGCCGAGAGAGTTGACGCGTTGACGAATGATCGCAACAGCTTGAGCAATTGCCGCCGACGAGACAGTTCCGCCCTTAGCAACTCTAGGCTGCAGGGTGACGCTGGTTCCTCCGCGTAGGTCGAGCCCAAGTTTTACCTTGTCGTTCTGAATAAAGGCCAGAGCGGTAAAGGCGACCAAGATGATGGCCAAGATGGCAAGGGTTCGTCCGGGCTTCGCCTGGGACTTAATGGATTTGGAAATGTTGGCAGACATAAGACGCAAGTCTAGGCATCAAGAGGGGGCATGTCGAAAATGCCGAGTTCTGCCTGCGGTGGCGTCAGCCCGAGATGAGCCCATCCTGAAGCAGTTGCCATCCTGCCGCGCGGAGTTCGGGCCAAGAGCCCTTTGCGAAGCAAGAAAGGCTCCGCCAGGCTCTCTAGCGTCTCTGCCTCTTCACCCATCGACATCGCCAAGGTAGTCAGGCCTACTGGCCCACCATTGAACTTCTTGATGAGAATTTCCAGCAAACTCCGGTCCAGACGATCTAACCCAATGAGGTCCACTTCATACATCTCTAGCGCAGCTCGAGCTGATGGCAGATCGATCTCCCCATTTCCATGAACTTCGGCGTAGTCGCGCACCCTACGTAAAAGGCGATTGGCGACGCGAGGTGTGCCGCGAGAGCGAGATCCAATTTCATTGATTGCATCTTCCGAAATCGGGACCTGTAATAACGAGGAACTTCGTCGCACGATGGTAGAGAGCTCGCTCTCTGCATAGAAATCTAGTTGTGCTGTGAAACCAAAGCGATCGCGTAGTGGGCTGGGAAGCAAGCCAGCGCGAGTGGTTGCTCCGATGAGAGTGAAATGCGGAAGCGTAAGTGGGATCGCGGTTGCTCCCGCTCCCTTTCCGACAACTACATCAACTCGGAAATCTTCCATCGCCATATAGAGCAACTCTTCAGCGGGCCGCGACATACGATGGATCTCATCGAGAAAGAGAATCTCCCCTTCTACAAGTGAAGAGAGGATGGAGGCTAGGTCCCCGGCGTGCTGAATAGCAGGGCCGCTAGTAATCCGTATCGGTGCATTCATCTCGGTTGCAATAATCATCGCAAGTGTCGTCTTGCCCAGCCCCGGTGGCCCAGAAAGCAGGATGTGATCCGCGGGCGATTTACGCGAACGCGCCGCCGTCAACAAGAGATTAATTTGGGCGGCAACTCGCTGTTGCCCGACAAATTCGCCTAAGTTCTTAGGACGAAGCGCTAACTCCTGAACTCGCTCTGCATCATCTGAGTATTCACTGACTAGTGATTCACTCATCGCTGCACTCCACCGGCAAGTGCAGCGCGCAGCAACTCTCCAATTGGCTCCCCGGCGACATCTTTGAATTGGGTAGAGAGTTGGTCAATACGTTCTTGCGTTTCGCGAGCTGTAAATCCCAGACCGATCAGCGCGCTCGTGATCTGATCGCGCCAACTTCCCAGTGCGGCCATCTCGCTCGCTTCGAAGTTATCAACCTTGTCTCGCAACTCTAAAACGACGCGTTGCGCACCCTTCTTCCCTAAGCCAGGTATGCGCTCGAGTACTTCTGCCTGTTCATGCTTAATTGCGCTAACAAGCTCTGCAGCTTCATAAATATTGAGAGCCGACTGGGCAACTTTAGGTCCAATACCGGTGACGGTTTGCAAGAGTTCGAAGATTTCACGAGCTGCATGGTTTTCGAATCCATAAAGGGTGAGGGCATCCTCACGAACTACGAGCACGGTCTGCAGCGAGGCCGTAGTTCCAACAGTAAATGCAGCAGCCAAACGAGGCGAGACATTAACCAACAATCCAACACCACCGACTTCGATGACGACATTCCCCAGGCGCACTGATTTAACGGTACCCGTTATCGAAGCGATCACGGCGTGGCCGCCTTTGCCTTGCGGGCGCGTAAGCGCTCTTGCTCATTTGCTAGGGCCGTCTGAATTCTGGAATCTCCGATACCGCGCCAGTGATGACAGATCGCTAAGGCAAGGGCGTCCGTACTGTCGACGGGCTTCGGGATCGAATCAAGCCCGAGCAACTTCTGTACCATCATTGCGACTTGCTTCTTATCAGCACGTCCAGAACCGGTAACCGCCGCCTTAACCTCAGAGGGGGTGTGCATCGTTACCGGAATTCCCGCTTTCGCTGCGAGCAACAATGCAACTCCAGCAGCCTGGCCGGTTGCCATCGCGGTACGAACGTTGAGTTGAGAGAAAACTCGCTCCACTGCAATCACATCTGGATTGGCACGAATAATCCATGCCGAAATTTGCTCATCGAGTTCTAAGAGTCTCATCTCCAGAGGAGCACCTACGGTGGTTCGGATTACCCCGACATCAACCATCGTAAGAATTTGCGAGCCTTTACTTTCGACAACGCCCAGGCCGCAGCGGGTTAACCCCGGATCGATCCCCAGCACTCTCATGCCAGTAAGCCTATTCGCCGAGACTAGCCATTACCTCGTCAGACACATCAAAGTTGCCATAGACGTTCTGCACATCGTCCAGTTCCTCAATGGCATCGATGAGATTGAAGACCTTCGTTGCGGTTTCGGCGTCGAGTGGCACCGAGAGCGTCGGCAGGAAGGAGGTATCAGCGGATTCGTAATCGAGGCCAGCGACCTGTAGCGCAGTGCGAACCGCAACTAAGTCACTCGGCTCTGAAACGATTTCGAAGGAATCCCCTAAATCATTCACCTCTTCACAACCTGCATCAAGAACAACTTCCAGAATTCTATCTTCGGTAACTCCAGCAACTTTGTTTACTAGTACAACGCCTTTGCGGTTGAACATGTAGGAAACTGAACCCGGATCTGCCATTGATCCGCCATTTCGTGTCACAGCTACTCGAACTTCGGATGCAGCGCGGTTGCGACTATCGGTAAGGCACTCAATCATGAGCGCGACTCCCCCAGGTGCGTAACCCTCATACATAATTGTCTGCCAATCGGCACCACCAGATTCCAAGCCACCTCCGCGTTTTACCGCGCGTTCAATATTATCTGCGGGCATCGAATTCTTCTTAGCCTTAGCGATCGCATCGAAGAGGGTTGGATTCCCATCGATATCTGGCCCACCGTTACGAGCGGCTATTTCAATCGCCTTGATCAACTTTGCGAAATTCTTAGCACGGCGGGAGTCAATGACCGCCTTCTTGTGCTTTGTCGTTGCCCACTTGGAATGGCCTGACATTCAGATCACCAACCTTGTTCTAGTCCTATTCAAACCGCGCGCAGTGTTACGCAACGGCTGCCTTGCACACGCTCTCGATAAAGTATCGATGAACCCGATTATCCCCCGTTATTTCCGGGTGGAAAGAGGTCGCTAGCAAGTTCCCTTGCCGGACCGCAACAGGGTGTAATTCTCCATTAATTTCCACAGAAGCCAAAACTTCGACACCCGAACCGAGGGTCTCCACCCAGGGGGCCCGTATGAAGATGGCCCGCACTGGTGGCGCAGTTATCCCGGT
>CAIZKO010000103.1 GCA_903933585.1 uncultured Actinomycetes bacterium | reverse complement strand
CGTGGCATGAGGTCCGAAAAGCCCGCCAGGCACGGTTCGCGGAGTTACTTCTTCGCTGGGAGCAAGAGCATGAGCGTCTTAAGGAATTGGTTCGAACGCTTCAGGTTCAGGCAGCGAACAGCCCTGATATGGCCTCGAAATATAAAGCGATGCAGACTCGATTGCGCAAGTATGAAGAGATCGGCGCTCCAGAGGCTCCATCACTCGAACAGGATGTTCAAGTTGGATTAAAGGGTGGGCGAACCGGGCTGCGGGTTTTAACTTGCGAGAAGTTGGTGCTCGACGGATTAACCGATCCCTTTGATCTTGAATTGTTTTATGGAGATCGAGTCGCAGTTCTTGGGAAAAACGGCACTGGTAAATCGCACTTCCTTCGGATGCTCTCGGGCGATATGACTGTCAGATACTCCGGCACTTTCAAACTTGGCGCACGAGTTACTCCTGGCTTCTTTGCGCAGACCCACGCGCACCCGGAATTTACTGGAAAGACTCTCATTGAAATCTTGTGGAAGGGAGCCTCGCTGCAACTTGGTCCCGCAAAGAGCGTACTTCGTAGGTATGAGTTGAACATGCAAGCGGATCAACGCTTTGAATCTCTTTCCGGCGGGCAGCAGGCGCGCTTCCAAATTCTCTTACTTGAGATTCAAGGTTCTACGATGCTCTTGCTTGATGAGCCAACAGATAACTTAGACCTTGCCTCTGCTGAGGCACTTGAACGTGGCCTCGGCGAATATCAAGGGACTGTTCTAGCGGTGACCCATGATCGCTGGTTTACGCGAGGTTTTGATCGCTACCTGATCTTCCCGGAAAATGGCCAGGTTTATGAATCTAAAGAGCCAGTGTGGGATTACTAAAGCTATTCGAGTAGAACGAATTCGCCGGTCTCCAGATAGTGCTTTAAGCGACGGCCAGATTTCTCTACGTACCCAGGAATCATCTCAAGATCATCTGCGGTGGTGGTTTCAAAGAGATAGTTGAGCAGCGCTAAAGAACGCGAAGCGACCAGAAGCTCTAGCTCCCATTGTTCATAAGATGGAAATGGAGCGACCGATTCATATCCCGCAATCAGATGCTTTTCGCTTTCGCGATCTTCTCGTAAGTAAAAGATCGAGATAGCGAGATCCTGTAGCGGGAAACCAATGCCGGCATCGTCAAAATCAAGAATCGACATCTTGTTCTCGTGCCAAATGATATTTCCGAAGTGCAGATCGGCGTGGATGAGTTGCGGCTCAGCGCGCTCTCGCAGCGACTCAAAGAGTCTCTCTGCGCGTTGATTTACTTCAACAAAAACTTTAAAGGTTTCGGGATCAATGTGCTCTTCGGCAAAGGTAAAGAGATTGTCGCGTCTAACCATGAGTGGTCTATCTATGGCCAGGAAGTTTGCGTACCCCTCGGGTTTCCAGTCTTTGCTTAGGCCGTGCATAGTGGCCATCGCCTTGCCCAGTTCGAAGAGTTGCTCTTGCGTCGGATTCTCGTCGATAACTTCCCCGTCCAGCCAAGGATAAATGACGATATCGAGGTTGCCACTTTGGTAGAAGAAGTAGTGGTTTGAGAACGGCTCACCCTGCAGATTGAGAATTGGCACAGGGGCGGTGATACTGCCTTCTCGGGCAAGCTCTAGGAGCCATTGAGACTCGGCCCAAATGTGCTCCGGCCACTTGCGGGAATTGGTACTAATCCGCATTGCATAGATCGTGTCATCGGGAGTCGTCAATTTGAAGGTGGTGTTGAAGGCGTGATTGACGCACTCCAAACTCTTGGCAGTGAGTCCGTACTGGACAAGGACATCGCGTGCGAATTCATCAAGAAGGGCAATCTGCTCATCTTGAGACATCTCTAGATATTCTGACATGACAAACCCTTCATAAACGTTTACCCATTACAGAAGTTTCTTGAACTTGGTATCCGAGTTTCTCATAAAACCCAATTACCTTTGAATTCGTATTGAGCACCATAAGGTTTATTTTTGGCGCACCTTTGATCTTTAGCCACTCTTCCGCGGCGGTTATTAAGGCGCGGCCATTTCCAAGGCTTTGATCTTCTGGCTTGACCCCAAGGTGGTAGAACCAACCGCGATATCCATCGAAGCCGGCAATTACTGCTCCAATAATCCGCTCGCCATCTTCAAGAACGAAGACGGTGGAGCTCTGATTTTGGAGAGCAGAATCGAAGCCTTTTATTGGATCGTTCGGCGGTCGTACCAATCCGCATTCTCGCCACACTGCAACAACTTCAGCCTGATCGGCTGGAAGTGCCTCGCGGATGCGGTTCATGGCGCAATGATTCCATAGCAAATTGATAGGCGCGCCACTTCTCGGTTAAAGTACGGTAACTCAATTTACATATGGCACGACGATAGGAGCTTTGGTGAAGGCAACCCCTGAGGACCAAAATCTTCTTATCGAACTGCAGGCGATCGATTCACAGATCACCCAGGCCCAGGTCAAACTCGCTGGACTTCCTGAGATCGAGCAGATTGCCGCTATTCACACCCGCCTGGAAAATACTGCCGTTGAACTTACGGTTGTCGAGACCGAATTGGCCGATGTCGCCATTGAACTGCGTCGCAGCGAGATGGATGTGGAGCAGGTGGATGACCGGATGAAGAAGGATGAAGGTCGTCTCAATTCTGGTACTGGAACTCCCAAGGATCTTGAGCAATTGCAGCATGAACTTGTAACCCTCGCCAAGCGCAAAGCCGATCTAGAAGATGGCGAGTTAGAGATTTTGATGAAATACGATGGCGTCAAAGCTCGCGTTGATGAATTATTAAATGATCAGGTTGGGCTGAAGAAGTTGGAACTAGAACTCAACATCCGCTTTGAAAATGCCAAGGCCGAAATAGATAAGAGTCTGGCAGAGTTGGCGGTTTCGCGATCTGCTCTCGTCCCCAAGATTGACGAAGCTCTTGTAGCGCTCTACGACAAGGTCCGTAATTCTGCATTTGGAGTTGGAGCGGCACTCTTGATTGGCAATAAGTGCGATGGCTGCCACCTCTCCATCAATGCGATTGAAATTGAGCGCATAAAGGGCTTGGAAGCCGATGAGGTAATACGTTGTGAAGAATGCCGTCGAATCTTGGTGAGAATCTAGATGGCACGCGATTTCGTTGTCACCGCCGATGGCGGTTCACGCGGCAATCCAGGGCCAGCCGCTTATGGTGCGACGGTCTCCGAAAACGGGATCGTGCTAGCTGAGTTGTATGACACCTTGGGTATCGCATCAAATAACGTTGCTGAATATTCGGGATTGGTAGCAGGTCTGCGCAAAGCGCACGATCTCGACCCTCTTGCTACCATCCACGTGAAGATGGATTCCAAACTCGTTGTTGAGCAGATGACGGGGCGCTGGCAGATAAAACATCCGGCGATGCGTGAACTTGCGAAAGAAGCCCGGTCGATTCACCCGATGGCACTCATCACATTTCAATGGATCCCTCGCGAAGAGAATTTTCATGCGGACCGCCTTGCCAATAAAGCGCTCGATGGGGAAGTGGGATCTGCCGCAAAGCCCATCTTGAATTACCTGACAGAACGTTTGGTTTCTACTGAAATCCCTACGACGATCTGGTTTGTTCGCCACGGGGAAACCCTGCTGACTCCAACACGTAGGTTCTCTGGAACGGGTCCGATGGATCCGCCACTGACGGAAGTTGGAATTGCACAAGCGCAGGCGGTCGCCAAAGAGATCGCCGCTCGCAAACCAGATGTCTTAATTGCTTCACCGCTGATGCGCACGATGATGACCGCCAAAGAGGTTTCAGATGCCAGTGGGCTTGAGCCCATCTTTGATGATCTCTGGGTAGAGATGGATTTTGGAAAGTGGGAGGGATTTACTCCCTCTGAGTTAAAAGAGAAGTACCCCGAAGATTGGGAAGGTTGGCTCACATCGCCTTCTCATCGTCCCGGCGGTGGAGAGTCTTACGCCGAGGTGTACTCACGCGTTGAAGCTGGAATTAATGATTTGGTAGAACGCTATCCTGGTCAGAAGATATGCGTTGTTACACACAATATTGTGATCCGCGCGATCGCGACTTATGCGATGCAGACCTCGCTAGAAAGCATGTATCACGTTGACATCTTGCCGTGCAGCATCACGACGGTTGCGGTGTGGCCCTCTGATGGCCTGCGCGCGCTTAAATCGCTCAGCGAGCGCGCAGTAGCCAAGTAATGAGCGGGATGAGACTCCCGGGTTCGTATCAGAAGCTCTTCGCGGCTAGCGCTCTCTCTAATCTGGGCAACGGAGTTTCGGCCGTTGCATATCCGTGGATCGCTTCGTCAGTGACTCGTTCACCGTTATTGCTATCACTTATCGGTTTAATGGCGACGATGCCGTGGTTGGTTTTTAGTCTGCCCGCTGGGGTATTTATCGACCGATTCCCCCGTAGAAGTGTCATTGTATTCACCGATGTATTGCGCGGAGTTGTAACTCTGGTTGTCGCATTTTCAATCTGGGGTAATGAATCATCGATCCACGTGGTTCGCAGCATTACGAAACTGACGGTAATCCATACCCATTTGGGCCTGTACCTCTTGCTGCTCTTTGCCACTTTTTTGTTGGGTTGCGGTGAAGTTTTAGGAAACGGTGCTTCGCAGACCTTTATTCCGCTTATTGTTGAAACCGAGCAACTCGAAACCGCTAACGGCCGCATGTGGACTTCCGAGTCGCTGATGCAGAACTTCATGGGACCACCGCTAGCCTCTGTGCTCCTGGGACTTTCGGTATTTGCTCCACTGGTCTTTGACGGTGCCAGCTTCTTTGCATCGGCAGGTCTTATCGCGTTGATTGCATCTTCGATGATCAAGAAGCAGAAGATCTCTGAAGTTAAGCCGGATTTTAGGGCGGAACTTAAAGAGGGGCTGAGTTGGCTCTGGCGCCACCCATTCTTGCGACCACTGGCATTTATCCTCGGTTCAATCAACGGCCTCAATGCCCTGGGTTTTTCGGTCTTCATTCTCTTCGCCCAGGAAAATCTGCATACATCGGTCCTGACATTTGGGTTACTGAGTACCGGCGGAGCCTTCGGCGGTGCACTGGGCGGAGTCTTGGCTGGTCGAATTATCAAACGTTTTGGGCGGGCCTTCATTCTCAAGACCGTTCTGTTGGGCTCACCGATATTCCTCGTCGCAATGGCTTTCTCACCGATCTGGGAGTTGGTCTGGTTGATCTCCGCGATTGAAATGTTCTTCGCCATCCTCTGGAACGTTGTGACCGTTTCGATGCGCCAAGAAATTATCCCCGATCAAATTCTGGGGCGCGTCAATAGCGTTTATCGATTCTTCGCACTCGGTAGCCAACCAATTGGTGCCCTCATCGGTGGGGTACTGGTGACGATTTCACTCCACTTATTTACGCGCAGCTTCGCACTTCGAGCGCCGATGTTGGTTGGCGCGATCCTGGGGTTGATAGTGGCTTACTTCGCCCTGCCTCACCTTTCACAGACAAAGATTGATGAAGCACGCGGCAAGGGAGATAAAGACTAAAGTCGGCCGGCTTCTCGTAGCGCGCTCAAAAAGTTCTGCAATTCCGGAGTCTTAGGGCTTTCTAAGATTTCGTGTGCGGAGCCAGATTCAACTATCTGGCCATGGGCGAGGAACAAGACCTGATCGGCTACCCGCTTTGCAAACCCCATCTCGTGGGTGGCGATCATCATCGTCATCCCTTCGCCCTTAAGTTCTGAGATCAGGGCTAACACTTCGGCGATCAAGATTGGGTCGAGAGCGCTTGTAACTTCGTCCAATAGCAAGACCTTTGGCTTGGTAATAACGGCGCGCAAGATTGCGACGCGTTGCTGTTGTCCACCGCTTAGAAGATCGGGGTATTGCTTGGCTTTATCGGCGAGGCCAAAGCGACCGAGCATCTGCATCGCGTTTGCTTCGGCTTCATCCTTTGAAACGCCGTGAACTTTGCGAGGTGCCAGCGTGATGTTCTGCAAGACATTGAGATGTGGGAACAAGTTGAAAGATTGAAAGACCGAGCCGATCTGCGCGCGAATTTCATCGGGATTCACCTTTACCGCGGTGATGTCGTGCCCGTCTAAAAGGATCTGCCCATCATCGATTCCTTCGAGCAGATTGATTGCGCGCAATAAGGTGGACTTGCCAGAGCCACTAGCTCCGATCAAGACCTTTACCTCGTGTTCGGCGAGTGCTACCGAGATGTCGTGCAGAACAAGATCTGAGCCGTAGCTCTTCCGTAAATTCTTAACTTCCAGCATTGGGGTGGACATATTTACCACTGCCCTTGCTGTACGCGCGCGCGATCTTGTTTGCGTGTGAGCCAATCGGTAAAGCGAGTGAGTGGAATGGTGAGAGCAACGAAGAGTGCGCCAGCCACCACATACGGGGTGAAGTTAAATGATTGTGCGGTTTCGATACCCGCTGATCTAATAGCATCGATAGCACCGAGCACCGATATCAAGCCCGAATCTTTCTGCAAAGAAACTAGATCGTTGAGAAGAGGTGGAGCAACTTTGCGCAGTGCTTGTGGCAGGACTACATAACTCTGGGTTTGAGATTGAGTGAGCCCTAAGGCGCGGCCAGCCATGCGCTGCGCAGGGTTTACCGCTTCGATCCCGGCTCTAATAACTTCTGCAACGTAAGCCGAGTAGGTCAGCACGAGTGAGGTTGTGCCGAGCACAACTGCGGAGTTGGTGATCCACGAGATCTGTAAACCAGGAACTCCGAGTCCGACGAGGAAGAGGACGAGTAGAAGTGGTAACCCGCGGAATACGTCCGTGTAGATAGTCGCCATAAGCCGTATGGGATAAAGAATCGGTGAATGAGATGTTCGCGCCAGCGCAATTAATAGCCCCAGGATAAGGACGAATATTTCGGCGATAACCATGACGCGTAGATTCAACCAGAGGCCAGATAGAACGTGAGGAAATGCAGAGACGGCGTAATGCCAACTAAAGAATGATTGCCTAACGAGTTTAAAACCAGGTGCACCAGTTACAACAATGGCAAGAACGCTTGCGATTGCGAGGGTGCTTATAAGTGCAACGATCGTTGATTGACGAGAGACCCGACGCCTAGCAGCTTCACGCTGCAGACGCAGCGGGGAAGGTTGGTAGGTCATCGGGTCTCCGTTTACAAGTAGGGTATTAAACTACTTGAGGACAGGTGCTCCAGCCGTGTTTGAGAGCCACTTAGCGGCAAGTGCCTTAAGTGTTCCGTTGGCGCGAAGCGCATTAACAGCCGCAGATACTGACTTTGTCAGCGTGCTTCCCTTGGTAAGAACTAAACCGAATTGATCGCTGCCTGCCTTTGGAGCGAACTGACCGACGATCAGGCCATCTTTTAGTGACGCTGCGGATACGTAGAAGGCGGTTGGCAAATCGAGAACAAGTCCATCGATCTGACCGTTGATAAGTGCTTGGG
>CAIZKO010000102.1 GCA_903933585.1 uncultured Actinomycetes bacterium | reverse complement strand
TTGACTATGATTCCTATGAAGATCAACAGAACGAGTATTCCTACGATAAGAATTGTTATGTGTTTCCTCTGTTGAGTATTTTCACCTATTTGAGTGACTGCCGGCTGATTCTCGATTCCCGTACGGAAGGAGGATTCATACAAAGATTCATGCGCTGGTTGGGGCTTGCCGTCGTGAGTATTAATTGACGACGACACTGAACTTCGTTTTCCAACTTCAAAGTCGACTCTCGTGCCACAGTTTTTACAAAAGCGCTGGTCGGATTTAGCTTTCGTCCCGCAAGAAGCACAGAAATTCGCGCCCATTCACTCTCGCTCCCAGTTGTCGAAGTCCTGAGACTACGCTCAGTTTGAATACTAGCGCCTATAGAATAACGGGAAGAGGATCTGCGTAGGGATCTTAAAGAGAGAAAGTAAATTCATCTACTCCTTTATCTGGATTTACTTCCTCACCCCAACCACCTAATATTCCTATTTATGACCCAATCATCCAAAGATTGGGGCCAGACCCAGCAAAGTGGGGCCAAGTCCCTCACAACGCACCAGAAACTTTTCATGAAAAAGAACTTAGACCTAGGATTTGCTCATGGTGCGCTCAGAAACTCCCCCCGTTGAATTCTTAGCGTTTATTGAGGATCTGAACAGAAGCGCGCAAGAGAATCCCAATGTCCTAGGGCTTGTGCTCGTCGGATCTACCGCTGAAACTTTTAGAGCCGATGAGTGGTCAGACCACGATTTCTTCCTCATAGTAAAAACTGGTTACGGGGAAAAGTTCCGCAACAATCTGGCGTGGTTGCCTGCACCGGAAGAGATTGCGTTCTCCCCGCGCGAAACCGACCACGGTTTAAAAGTTGTGTATCGCAATGGCCGGGTTATTGAATTTGCCGTCTTTGAAGATGAAGAACTCGAACTTGCCTCGGTCAACTCGTGGGCGGTCCCTACTGATAAAACGAATATCACTGAGCGCGTCCAAGCTATCCAAGCGCGGACCAATCCAAGACCCTTCATCCTTGAAGATGAGTGGAGTCTCTTTCTCGCCACCATACTGATCGCGATCGGCCGAGCTAGGCGTGGCGAACTACTAATCGCGGGTCAGGGCATCCGTACTCGCGCCTTGAATTACGCACTGGGAATTTTGCGGGCTGCGAAGCCTCCGATTGATGACACAGCAGAGCTTGAAGATAACCTTGATCGCTTTCGCAGAGTTGAAATCCAATACCCAGAGGAAGCAAAGATTCTAAATGACATTTCAGAGATGCCAGTTGAAGAAGGCGCCAAAGCCATTCTCGAATTCGTTATTGGTTTAGGCGTCCTCAGCGAGGATCAACTCTCTTGGGCGGCAGTCGTTAAACGCAGACTGGATTGGTGACAGACCTCAAGGGTAATTGGGCGATCAACTCACAAGACCGCTTGCAGCCAATACTCTGCTACAAGTTCATGTCCCAACCGAGTTGGGTGTATCCCATCAAGTGTTAATTCCAGTGCAGATCTTTCACTCGCTTTAGCATTCAAGAAACTATTGAAAGTAATTAATTTGACCCCGTATTCTGCCGCCAACCTATGAATTACTTGGATCTTCGGATCGAAGTCTTCGCGCCAGGTTTCCATCTTTGGGTTTAAAGGAATCAGTACTGGTTCGCATAAAATAATTTCAGCACTCGTCTGCGAAATTGTTCGAGCAATAATGTTTCGATAGCGAACTTCGAAATCTTCTGCCGATGTTGGGTCATTGCTGTCATACCTGCGCCAGGTGTCGTTTAGGCCGATGGTAATAGAAACCCGAGTTGGGCTATGCGCCAATACATCGGTATCCCAACGATTTACTAGGTCGATGACTCGGTTGCCAGAAATGCCAGCATTAATCACTCCACCCGGTAGTCGCCCAGATTCGGCGATGATCTGCACAAATCCATTGCCATAAGGAGGGAACAAATCCCGTTCGCAATCGGTGAAACTGGCTCCTACAAAGACTGTGGTTTCTTGCATGGTGAGGATCTTAACCCCGGCGCTTGTGCACTCTGATACCCACATTACGGAAAGCAGTAGAGTTTCCGTTTATGAGGTTGGGATAAAGATGGACGAGAAGAAGGTTTTCGACGAGGCAGCGCCTCTTGCTGTGCGCCTGCGCCCGGCTACTTTGCAAGAACTTCTCGGTCAGGAGCATCTCCTTCGACCTGGCTCGCCCCTCATGCGCTTGATCGAAGGGGAAGCCAAGCACATCACCAGCGTCCTTCTTTATGGTCCCCCGGGCAGTGGAAAGACCACGCTTGCAAAGATGATCGCTCACTCCGATTCGCGGGAATTTGTTGAACTTTCGGCAGTCAGCTCTGGTGTCGCCCAAGTCCGCGAAATGTTGACTCAAGCAGAAGAGCGACTACTCAAAGAGAATAAAGAGACTGTTCTCTTTATTGATGAGGTACATCGTTTTTCGAAAGCACAACAGGATGCGTTGCTTCCAGGAGTTGAGAATCGCTGGGTAACGCTCGTTGCAGCGACGACCGAGAATCCCTCTTTCTCGATCATCTCTCCCCTGCTCTCACGCTCTATCGTCTTGACCCTGCGGGCGATCCCAGATGCTGAAATTGCAACTCTCATCAATCGAGCTATCTCGGACGTTCGCGGTCTAAATGGTGAAGTCACCATTTCTCATGAGGCGCGCGATGCACTTGTTCGTCTGGCTGCAGGGGATGCCCGGCGAGCACTTACATATTTGGAGGCTGCAGCTGGGGCCGCAACCGGGGAAATTACAACCGAAGCATTAGGTCGTGCCGTTGATCGTGTCATCGCGAAGTATGACCGTGGCGGAGATAATCACTATGACGTGGCTAGTGCTTTCATTAAAAGTATCCGTGGCTCTGATGTCGATGCCGCACTTCACTATTTGGCCCGCATGTTGGAATCTGGTGAGGATCCGCGTTTCATTGCCAGGCGCGTGATGATTAGTGCGAGCGAAGATATCGGCCTGGCCGATCCCGGTGCGCTTGGTTTGGCGGTTGCAGCGGCCCAAGCGGTTGCCATGGTTGGGATGCCAGAGGCACGAATCATTCTCGCGGAAGCTGTTACATATTTAGCATGCGCGCCAAAGTCCAACGCCGCATACCTTGGTATTGAATCCGCTCTCGCCGACCTGCGCTCTTCAAAGGGCGGTGCTGTGCCGCCGCATTTACGGGACGGAAATTCTGGAGCGATGCGAGATAGCCAAGTAAGCGCAGCACGTGAATCAAACTCTTACATCTATCCCCACGATTTAGCTGGTGGTGTCGCAAGTCAGCAGTACTTACCAGATGACCTCGTTGGCACTGAGTACTACCACCCAACCACTCATGGCTATGAAGTGCGAGTGAAGACGGCTTTAGAAGCGATTCGCAAAATGCTCAAAGGCAAGGCCTAAAGTTCCATCCCTTTAGAACCGAACCACAGCACTCTTATGCTGCTACGACGTAAGCCTTTGGAGTCACTGCCAATTTCTTCTGAAAAGAAGAAGTACTCACTTTAGCGGTGAATGTGATTACTACCGGAATCGACGAAGCCTTGCTGTAGATGCCGTTCGCAGAGTTGTTAGCAACTACCGAACAAGTGCCAGCCGTCGTGCGGCTCACTTTCATTCCAGAGACAGTGCAACCGCTCGAGGTAGTCACAACAGACCTCGTCCCCGCAACAGACCCACCTGAAGTCGTCACTGTAAATGCAGTCCCTACAACGCCCG
>CAIZKO010000101.1 GCA_903933585.1 uncultured Actinomycetes bacterium | reverse complement strand
CGCAATATTTTGGTCAAAGGCTTCGCTTCGTAGGGGAGTATTAACCCCTTGGAGAGCGCACGAACCCGTTGATGTACGATCGAAATTACAATCTTCGGAATTAATTTTGTGAATGGACGCGCCAGACGTAGGCCTACGGCATTGAAAAATCCGAAACCTCTAACGGTGGCTTTCTTAGCGGCGCGCGAGAAGATAGTGGCGGCTTGTTTAGGGGAATGTATTCGCATCACCTCATCGGTCAAGGTGATCGTGACCGCAATCGCCTTCGGATCTTTAAATAATCGGGCGAAGCGCTTCCTGTTCGCCGAATCTCTTCTCGCCCTGATGGTCTCCGAGGTGTGGATTAAATTTCTGGCTTGAGCTACTGAAGTTGTGGCGGTCTCATCGATTCTGGGGTCACTATCAAAGGTAGGCACAGTGAGCATTGTTCTCTGCAACAGGTAAAAATTCACCTTTACGCAACCTGGCAGCCATTTATTTAATCCAGGAGTGTGTTCTCATTTGTGGGTGAGAGCGGTCGTGGTGGGTGGCGGAATTATCGGCACCATGCATGCGCTCCTGGCCCTGGAGGCAGGGCATGAAGTTCTTCACATTGAGCGTGATCCCCAGCCTCTCTCTGCCTCAGTTCGTAACTTTGGCTTGGTTTGGGTCAGTGGGCGGGCGGCAGGTGCCGAGTTAGAAATGTCGCTACGCGCTCGCCAACTCTGGGAAGAGATTGGCAGCAGAGTTCCGATCGGCTTTAGAGCGCAGGGCTCCCTCACCATCGCGCAAGATGAGGCAGAGTTTGCGGTCATGCGGGCGGCGGCGCAGATGTCAGATGCTCACTCGCGCGGCTTTCGGATCTTGGATCGCTCCCAAGTCCAGGAATTAGAGCCGGTCCTGCAGGGCAAATTTGTTGGAGCCCTGCAGAGTACGCAAGATGCTGCCATCGAACCGCGACTGCTGATGAGCGGCTTGCATTCACATCTGAACCAGAACGCTAACTACACCTGGCGTCCGAATTTTGAGGTAGTTGATTTCTATCACGATGAATCCGGTAACCATGTCACGGATATACGCGGGGTAAAGATTTCCGGCGATTTGATGGTTATCTGTCCCGGTTCGTCCCATCAAGGTTTCTTGTCGGAATTTTTGGAGGGAGCACCGCTACGTCGGGTGCACTTACAAATGGGCACAACCGCTCCGCTGGGTGCATCACTTAACCATTCGATCGCGGATGCCGATTCTTTGCGTTATTACCCAGCCTTCAAAGATCTACCTTTAGATACCTTGCCACCACAAGATCCAGTATCAGCCAATTACAAGATGCAACTTCTCTTGGTACCTCGCTTGGATCACTCATTTACCATTGGTGATACACATGAATACGATGAACCATTCACTCACGAGATTCTTGAGGCTCCTTACGATCACCTGCGTAGCGTTATCTCTTCTATCTTCGGTGCCCCCGCACCCGCGGTTGTTAGTCGTTGGTCCGGGAATTACTCCCAGATAACGAGTCAAGATCTTTACTACCGTCGCGAAATAGCCCCCGGGGCTCTCGTTGTGACTGGTGGTGGTGGACGTGGAAATACCATTTCACCAGCTATCGCAGAGGAGACCATCAGATCATGGCCGAAATAAAGTTAGTAGTTCTAGATGTCGCAGGTACAACGGCGCAAGATGGTGGGTTGGTTGTGAAGGCTTTCCAGATAGCTATGGAACCTACGAACCCCACTCCTGAAGAGTTTGCAGAGATGACCGAGTATGTGATTGCAACAATGGGACAACGCAAGATTGATGTATTTACCCACCTCTGTAAAGGTGATGCCGAGGCGGCTTTCGCAGCGCATGAGCGCTTCGTGACTGCCTACACCGACTTGGTAGCCGAGGGTGAGCTCATTGAATTTGATGGGGTAAGTGAGTTCTTCCGCGAGCTGCGCAAACGGGGAATTGGAGTGGGAATATCTACCGGCTTCCCTCGTGAGATCCTTGATCCAATCATCTACAGCCTGGGTTGGGCGGAACTCATTGATGTATCGGTGGCCGCATCCGAAGTTGCCGAAGGGCGTCCCGCTCCAGATATGATCTTCCGTGCCATCGATATTTATAACAAGGCAACGGGTCTAGACCTACATCCTGATCAAGTGG
>CAIZKO010000100.1 GCA_903933585.1 uncultured Actinomycetes bacterium | reverse complement strand
CTTCGCCCACCAGTGATGGTTGTCACCGGTTGATAGGCGAGCGGACCGCAGAGATCGTGACATCGATCGCGGACCTCATGGAACTGGTCGGCCCGCTCTAGGTTTAATGGGAGACTACGCCTATGACAACAGAGCACCGCGCCGGATTCGTTGCGGTAATTGGACGCCCTAATGTGGGCAAGTCCACTCTGGTTAATGCTCTTGTCGGCAAGAAGATTGTTATTACCTCGGCCCACCCGAACACGACGCGTAACCCGATTCGCGGAATTATCTCTCGTCCCGATTATCAGATGATCCTCGTAGATACCCCTGGTATCCATAAACCCAAGACTTTGCTCGGCACCCGCCTCAACGCCATGGTGCAAGAGAACCTTGAATCTGTGGATGCCGCGCTGCTCTGCCTACCCGCTGATGAAGCGATCGGCGCTGGGGATGAGTACATCGTCAAGCAGTTGGGACATATCCGTCACATTTATATCGCAGTGACAAAGGTTGATACCGCAAAGAATGATGATCTAATTGCCAAGCTCGTTGAAGTCTCAAATTTCATCACCAAGACCGGCATTACTGTCGATGAGATCGTGCCAATCTCGGCTAAGAATCTAGAGCAGACCGATTTATTACTCGATCTCTTAGTCAAGGCGCTGCCAGCATCCCCGTCTCTTTACCCCGAAGATATTGATACCGATCAAGCTGCCGAATTGCATATCACCGAACTGATCCGCGAAGCCGCTATCCAAGATTTATATGAAGAGCTACCCCACTCGGTCATGGTGACTATCGATGAGATGAGCAAGCGCG
This sequence comes from uncultured Actinomycetes bacterium, assembly GCA_903933585.1. GTDB lineage: Bacteria > Actinomycetota > Actinomycetes > Nanopelagicales > Nanopelagicaceae > PALSA-747. Next base: position 10,555 of record CAIZKO010000100.1, on the reverse strand, counting down.
AAGGTAAGAACTTTTACGATATTCACGCCACGATCCATGTGGAGCGCGATTCGCAGAAGTCCATCATTATCGGCCCACAAGGAAGTCGCTTGAAAGATATTGGCATGCGCGCTCGTGCCGGAATTGAAACCTTCTTGGATGGCAAGAGTTATTTGGGGCTGCATGTAAAGGTATCCAAAGAGTGGCAGCGCGATCCAAAGGCGCTGGCACGATTGGGATTTACCGAGTAACTGGCTTTCTGCTCGCGTAGTACGAACCGATCATTACCAGTGGTAAGCCGACCAAAATCCCGGTAGTTAATTTTTCGTGTAAAACGATAACGCCGAGAAGAACGGCTACGCCGGTATTTATATAAGCGACGAGTGAAGCACGAGCCGCGCCGATATCTGCCAAGATCTTGAAGAAAACCACGAAAGCTATCGCCGTTGGGAAAATACCGAGCCCGATGAGGGAGTAAATAGAATTTGCGCGAACATGATGGTGGGGCCATTGCGAAATTGCAAAGGGTAGATACATCAGTGTTGCAATCAACATCGCTATCCCGTTGACCGCCGCTCCATCCAGCTCGGGGATTTTATAGCGCACTAAAGTCGGTGCGATTGCATAGGCCATTGCGGCAAGTATGAGAAGAAGAATTGCTACTGCATCTACCTTGCCCTGCAGGCTTTCGATTCCGACCACTAAACAGATTCCAAGGAAGCCAACTGCAAGACCGATGAGGCGAGAGGAGTGCCATACGGTTTTATCGCCGAGCGCCCCGTTGAGAAGAGTGGCCCAAATGGCGACGGTTGCAATAAGAAGTGCAGCGAGCCCCGAGTTGAGTTTTGTCTCCGCCTGGCTTATAAATCCCCAGGGACCGACTATTTCAATAATTCCGTATGCAGCGATCCACTTGATCTGCTTGAGTGCAGGCCTAAAAGTACCGCGCCGCATTGCGTAGGGGATAAGGAGCGCCGCGCCAATTGCCACGCGCGAGAAGACAACGAATGCCGGCGTGAATTGTCCGGGTGCAACCGCTACACGAATGAGCAGGTAGGGAACTCCCCAAAGTAGCCCAGCTAGGCCGAAATTAATCCAACTGCTGCGTTTCACCAGGTAACCGTGGCATCGCGCAGGGTGCGGTATCTATCCATGACCTCTGGTGTCGCCTTGGTTTGCACATGAGTGACCTTACCTAAGTTCCACTCCGGTGCTTCACCAAGGAGCGCCCACGCGGCTTGGCGCGCTGCGCCATCGGCTACATATTCACCAGCGGGCGGAATAATCACTTCACGCCCGAAGAGCGCGGAGGCAATCTCTCCGACGGCGGGATTCTTGGCCGCTCCGCCAACGAGAAAGATTCGATTGATTGCAACGCCCTGTTGAACTAGCGCATCAACAGCATCGGCCAGGCCAGCCAACATTCCCTCAATCATCGCGCGAGCAATATTTTCAGGATTGGAATTACTTAAGTTCATTCCAGCAAAAACGCCTGTTGCATCCGGACGGTTAGGAGTGCGTTCACCTTCAAAGTAGGGGAGCAGTGTTAAACCATTTGCGCCGGCTGGAGCATTGAGCGCCAATTCGGAGAGGCGATCGAAGGAGACTCCCAAGATGCGCGCCGCAGCATCGAGAATGCGCGCAGCGTTGAGCGTGCAAACAAGAGGCAAATAATTTCCGGTGAGATCAGCAAAGCCTGCGACAGTTCCCGTGGCTTCGTGAGTTGGAGTAGTAGATACAGAGAATGCCGTTCCGCTGGTGCCCAGAGATACGACGACATCTCCGGCGACTGCTTGCACGCCAAACGCTGCGCCAGCATTGTCTCCAGCTCCGGCGCCGATCTTTACGCCTTCTGGGGTGACGCCACCGAAAATATTGCTAGAAACAATTCGCGGTAGATAAATTTCGCGATCGCTCTTCAGCGCCAGCGCCAGTAAATCTTTGCGATAACTTGAAGAGACGGGATTGAAATATCCGGTGCCGGAGGCATCGCTGCGATCGGTAAATAATTGTGAGAATTCTCTTGCACCTTGCAATTTCCAAGACAACCAATCATGGGGGAGCGCGATCGCCCCAATTTGCGCCGCGAGCTCTGGTTCGTGATCGGCCATCCAGCGCACTTTGCTGGCGGTAAATGAGGCCACCAGGACCGATCCGGTTGCATCTGCCATCGCCTGGTTTCCCCCGGCTTCGCGGTTGAGATCTGCGGCGGCCTCGGCCGAACGGGTGTCGTTCCAGAGTAACGCGGGCCTGACGACTTCCCCTTTGCTGTTGAGGGCTACTAGGCCATGTTGTTGCCCACCTACTGAGATGGCGCTCACATCGGCCAGACCACCTGCTACGCCAATTGCATCGTGCAAGGCGCTCCACCAGTTCTCGGGATCGACCTCGCTCCCGTCAGGATGAGGGGAGCGTCCTTCACGAATCAAGGTGCCGCTTTCGGCATCTCGAATCACTACTTTGACGGATTGGGTCGATGAATCCACGCCTGCAATTAGGGCCATGGCGCAAGGGTAGACTGCGCTAGTCAGCGTTGACCACAACGGGAGCCAATTCTCCCGTTAATCAGGATTTGATCTAAGTACTGGAGTTAGAGATGCGTTTTGGTGTTCTTACAGGCGGCGGAGATTGCCCCGGCCTCAATGGCGTAATTCGTGCGGTTGTTCGCAAAGGTGTCAAAGAGTACGGATACGACTTCGTCGGCTTCCGCGATGGCTGGAAGGGTCCACTAGAAGGCCTCACCATGACCCTTGACCTCGCCACAACACGCGGCATTCTGCCTAAGGGCGGAACCATTCTGGGCTCATCACGCACCAACCCTTTTAAGATCGAGGGCGGCGTAGAGAAGATTCGAGAGAATTTAGAGAAGCTCGGCATTGATGCGCTTATCGCAATCGGCGGGGAAGATACCCTCGGCGTTGCCACCAAGCTGGATGCTCTCGGAGTAAAAGTAATTGGTGTTCCCAAGACGATCGACAACGATCTCAACAACACCGACTTCACATTTGGCTTTGATACCTCAGTAAATATCGCGATGGAAGCGATCGATCGGTTGCACACAACAGCGCAATCGCATCACCGCGCACTCGTAGTTGAAGTTATGGGCCGTCACGCAGGCTGGATCGCTTTGCATGCTGGTATCGCTGGTGGAGCTGCTGCGGTTCTGATTCCTGAAGTGAAGTTCTCGACCGAGAAAGTTGCGGCCTGGGTTAACTCCCGCTTCGCAGATGGCTTTGCACCAATCATCGTTATTGCCGAAGGCGCTATCCCACAAGATGGCGATATGCAGGTAAAAGATCAGACCCTCGATGCCTTTGGGCACGTTAAGTTATCCGGAATTGGTGACTGGCTTGCCGCTGAAATTGAAGCGAAGACTGGCCACGAAACACGTACCGTCGTCCTCGGACACATCCAACGCGGTGGAACTCCCACAGCTTTCGATCGCGTCCTCTCGACTCGTTTTGGCCTAGCGGCAATCACCGCTGCCCACGAAGGTAATTGGGGCACGATGGCAGCCCTGCATGGAACAAAGATTGAAATGGTTCCGCTGGAGTCTGCAACGGGCGAGCTAAAACTCGTCGACCTATCTCGTTATGCGGAATCCGAGGTCTTCTTCGGATAATTAGTCGTCGCGTTGACTTCTAAACTCCCTAGGCTTCCCTCATGACAAACCTCGATACTTTGTTTACCCCTGGACTCGTTGCGGCCCAACAGCCGCAATGGCCAGGTGGACCTGACGGTGCTGCTGTTGCACAAGCCGTGGCCGAGCTGAAGAAGTTGCCACCACTGGTCTTTGCTGGTGAGTGCGACAATCTCAAAGCGAAGGTTGCGGATGCGCAAGCTGGTCGCGCGTTCTGGTTGCAAGGTGGGGATTGTGCCGAAACTTTTGCCTCGGCTACTGCAGATTCAATCCGCAATCGCATCAAGACCATTTTGCAGATGGCCGCGGTGTTGCAATATGCCTCTTCGTTGCCTGTCATCAAGGTGGGCCGCATGGCAGGACAATTTGCCAAGCCACGAAGTAATGATCTTGAGACTCGTGATGGCGTAACGCTTCCTGCCTACCGCGGGGATGCGGTCAATGACATTGAATTTACGCAAGAGTCACGCCAGCCCAATCCACAGCGCTTGGTTCAGGTCTACAACACATCGGCCGCCACTCTCAATTTAGTTCGCGCCTTTACGCAAGGTGGTTTTGCAGATCTGCGCCAGGTCCACGAGTGGAACAAGGGTTTTGCTAACGATCCCCGCTACGGCCAACGCTATGAACAGATGGCGAATGAGATCGGGCGTGCGCTTAACTTTATGACCTCTGCTGGTGTTGATCCAGAGAGCTTCAAGAAGGTGGACTTTTACTCCAGCCATGAAGCCCTGATTTTGGAATACGAAAAGGCGCTCACTCGCATCGACTCTCGTACTGGCAATGCTTACGATGTATCAGGCCATATGGTCTGGATCGGGGAGCGCACCCGCCAATTAGATGGAGCGCATCTAGATTTCGCCTCGAAGATTCACAACCCAATCGGAGTCAAACTCGGACCAAAGTCGACCGTCGAGGATGCTCTTTCGATGATTAGAGTTTTGAACCCTGCCAATGAGCCAGGTCGTCTTACATTTATTACCCGCATGGGAGCCGGACTTGTCCGCGAAAAACTTCCGGCGCTGGTAGATGCTGTAAATAAATCAGGTGCCCACGTGCTCTGGGTCTGTGATCCAATGCATGGCAACACCTATGAAGCTCCTAGCGGCTACAAGACTCGACGCTTTGATGATGTTCTCGATGAAGTTCGTGGCTTCTTTGAAGTACATAAGACGCTTGGTACACACCCGGGCGGAATTCACATTGAGTTGACGGGCGACGATGTCACCGAATGTGTCGGTGGCGGCGAGCAGATTTCGGAAGCCGATCTAGCCAATCGCTACGAGACCGCCTGCGATCCACGCTTGAATCACACCCAATCGTTGGAATTGGCCTTCCTCGTTGCTGAGATGTTGCGAGATCGCTAACCACTTTTAGATCTTTCAATTAAGCGGGAGTTCAATTACTCTTATCAAATGCTCCTCACCGCTACTGCAAAGACACCGGTAGGTGCACTTCAACTCATTGCAAACGAGCACGTCTTACTTGCCGCTGGGTTTGGGCCACTACGTGAACTGAGTGCGCGCCTTGATAAATCTGACTACGACTTGGGGTTTAAGGCTGTAAAAACCATTCCAATTATCAGCGACCTGATTCAGGATTATTTCGATGGAGATTTCGCGGCGCTTAATGGAATCAAGGTGAGACAACCCGGTCCTGAATTTTCGCAGGCAGTGTGGAAGGCGATGCGCAAGATTCCGGCGGGAAAGACGATGAGTTATGCCGATCTCGCTGACCGCGCTGGTTCACCAAATGCGGTACGCGCTGCCGGAAGTGCCTGCGCTCGAAATTTAATAGCCCCAATTATTCCTTGCCACCGCGTGGTGAAGACTGGTGGCGAGTTAGGAAACTACGCCTACGGATTGCATTTTAAAGAAGAGTTACTTCGCTTTGAAGGCGCGCTCCACTAATTCGGGAAGCACCGAATTTACCTTTGCAACATCGGCCGCGCTCACATCCAAGTGAGTAACCAACCGCAAGATGGTGGGGCCAACAGTGCTCGCCAAGATGCCAGCGTTTTTGAGTTCACCATTGAGTTCGGCAGCGCTGCGCGCGGCTCCTGATAAATCCAAAATAACGATATTTGTATCTACTTCTGCGGGGTTAACCACAGCTGGAGATACTGCGCTCACGGCAGATGCCAGCGACCGGGCGTGCGCGTGATCTTGCGATAGGCGATCGATGTTGTTATCCAACGCATAATGACCAGCTGCCGCCAGCATGCCTATTTGACGCATCCCGCCGCCGTAGCGTTTACGCCAGATTCGCGCACTAGCAACGCGCTCTTTGTTGGAGAGCATCAGCGATCCAACGGGAGCGCCTAATCCTTTGGATAAGCAGACCGAGACGGTGTCAAAATACTTTCCATACTCGAGAAAAGAAACCCCCGAGGTAACGTGCGCATTCCAAATTCGAGCCCCATCGAGGTGCATTAACAGACCCATCTTCAGCGACTGCTCGCGAAGTTCCTGAATTTCAGTAATTGATTGCACCGTGCCGCCACCAAAGTTGTGCGTATTTTCGACGGCGATGGCGGTGGTGGAAACCTGATACGGGCCAGAGTCGGGGCGGGCGATCCTTAGTGGATCTGCAGCGCGCAGGATGCCGCGCGGGGATTCCCAAGTGCGAGTTGTGATTCCGCTAAATGCGGCGCCAGCGCCTAGCTCGGCGCGAACAATATGAGAGAAAGTTTCGGTTATTAGTTCTTCGCCGGGCTTAACTAATTGGCGAATCGCGAGTTGATTTGCGAGTGAGCCGGTGGCGGTAAAGAGGGCGGCCTCAAAGCCAAAGAGTGCGGCAACTCGCTCCTCGAGTGAATTAGCGGTTGGATCATCGCCATAAACATCATCGCCGACAGCGGCGCTCATCATTGCCGCGCGCATCTCGGCGCTGGGTTTTGTTACGGTGTCGGATCGTAGATCAATCATTGGGCAATCTTCTCATGGCCAGCAACTCCTTGGGTCGTTTGCGGTTCATCGAAGAGGATTGCGAGATACAGCCCGACCATCATGCATATTCCACCGACAATGGTTCGCCAGGTCAGGTGCTCATGAACTAACACCACACCGAATACTGCAGCAAAGATGTATTCCATCGTCAGAATGATACCGACGCTCGTTGCTGACATAAAAGATTGGGCCCATGTTTGAACCATAAAAGCGAAGGCGCTTGCCGCAATTGCACAGTAGATGATGACTGCCCACACACCTCGATCATGGGGAGCGTGAAATCCACTCTTGAATGATCCGACTAGGGCGAGCAAACCGACGGTTGCCATTTGGATCATTGCCAGCGCGTATGAATCACGGTTAGGGCTCCAACGACCCAATCCAATGATGTGTAGGGCGAAGAAGAGCGCTCCAACAAGTACCAAGAATTCGCCCAACCCTATGGATAGGCCGTGAAGCGAGAGAAAGCCTGTGCCTATAGTCGCTAATCCGACTGCGAACCATTGCATTCTGGAAATTTGATGGCGGAAAAACACTGCCGCAATTAATGGAACGAAGATCGCATATAAGCCGGTGATAAATCCCGTCTTAGCCACGGTCGTAAGCGTCAGCCCAAAGGTTTGAAAGATATAGCCCAGGCCGAGGAATAGACCAGCCATGATGCCTCGCAGCAAGAAACTAGGCGTTATGTGGCGAAAGGATTGGGGCCTAATGAGCGCCATGATGAGGGCGGCCACCAAAAATCGCCAGGCGAGAAATGAATTGACATCAATTCGACCGAGCGAATGCTTCATAATCGCAAAAGTGCTTCCCCACACCAGCGCAACTGTTAATAACAGTGCTGTAGGAATCGATTTATGTTCTTTGAAATTCACTTTCGCTTACTTCGCATTTTTTTTAAGAGCGCGATTTCGGCGCCATGCTCTGGCTCCTGGCCAGGGGTCTCCAAGATCAAGGGAGCGTTAGCAACGGCCGGGTGAGCAATCAACTCTTCAAATGCTTTCAGCCCAATCTCGCCATCGCCCAGATTCTGATGGCGATCTTTAAGAGCGCCACAAACATCCATCGAATCATTGGTGTGGATCAATTTGATGCGTTCGATTCCAACGAGTGAAACGAGCAGGTCGAGAGTCTCGGTCATCCCACCTTTCTTGGCGATGTCATGGCCAGCCGCGAAGACGTGGCAGGTATCGAGACAGACACCGACCTTGGGATGCCACTCAAGCGCTTCAAAATACATGAGTAGATCATCAAGTTTTTTAACAAGAGATTGTCCTTGACCTGCAGTTGGCTCCAAAAGCAACCACGGGTCGCTCTCTTTCAAATTATTAAGTACTGGCGCCATGCCCTCTTTAATCTGCTTCCAAGCGTTCGGTACGTGCGCTACATCAACGGCAGAGCCGGTGTGGATCACTGTTCCCAAGGCACCGATTTCGCGGGCTCGCTTAAGTGAATACGCTGTGGATGCGAGTGAATTCTCATATGTTGCAACTGTCGGAGATCCAAGATTGATTAGAAACGGAGCATGTACATAGGTATGGATATCTAACTCAGCGGCACGGTCGCGAAATGCGGTATCAGCAGCGAGATTGGCTTCGGGCATCGCCCAACCACGTGGATTTGATGCAAAGACTTGAATCGCTTCTGCCTCAGTAGTGAGGGCGTATTCGATGGACCGCCTAGCCATTCCACCTGAAGTTGGGGTATGCGCCCCAATGCGTGGCCTTGATGCTGGGCTAGCTGATGGACTCATGAGGGGAGCCTACCCGAGCGTTATAACCACCGTTGAACCGCGCTTGACCTTGCTCCCCACCTTGGGCGAGACATTCGTGACAAATTTGCCGTTTCCGATCTTTCGAACAACGACTTTTAATTGGAGGTTCTCCAAGGCAGTTGTGGCGGCGCTCCGCGAGAGTGAGTAGATATTCGGAATGTAGACCGTGGCTGTTCCTTGGGAGACGACGAGAGAGATGGTCGACCCTGGTAGAACAGGTGCTGATCCATCCGGGCTTTGACTAATGACATTTCCGGCGGCAACCGAGTCGCTATATGCGAAGGTTTGGTTTACGGATAACCCCGCGGCCGTGAGTTCGCTCTGCGCCTGTCCGCTGGTAAGACCAACATACGATGTAATAGTTATTGGGGCAGCCGAATCAGTGGCGGTCGGCGTTGGCGTTGGCGTTGGGGTCGCAACAGGTTGAGCACCTTGAGAGATTGTTAGCGAAACCGTGCCGCCAAGTTTGAGGCGAGCCCCGCCCCCAGGCGAAGATGAAATAACTTTTCCGCTCGGAACGCTGGCATCGAACTGCTTATCTCCCACTTCGACTTTCATGCCGATGCTTGTCAGTGTGCTCGTCGCCTCTCGCTGATTCATACCCACAACGGAGGGCAATGAGATTCCGGTATTAGGCGCAACTAGCTTAAAAGCACCGACCCCGATGAGTAGCAGAACAATAAGAGTTAAGAGATATCGATTTCGCTTCACGCGCTTAGATGTCTTGCGTCGAACTGCGCCACTGTGGCTCATCGCTGGCACCTCTGGTTTTCCGCTCGGGATTTTTCCACTAGGAATAAAAGTCGGTTTTGTCTCGCCTCTCTTGAGCGAGAGCGGTTCGGTAAAGTTCTTGACCTTGGTTACTAGTGTGTTGCCAACCCTCACCTCTGGGCGACCGCTCTTGCGCTTAGGCGTTGTAGTTTCTAGCGGTAGGTCTAAATCTAAGCTGAGCTGTGAACGCTTTGGATCGAGTTCAATCTGAATGCTCTGTAGCGCGTCAAATAACTCTGTGCCATTCCGCTGACGTTGATCTGGATTTGGAGAAGTTGCTTTCACGACTAGGGCATCGAGAGCGGGTGGAATCCCAAGAATGAGGGTGGAGGGTGCTGGGACTCTTTCGTTGACATGTTTAAAGGCGATCTGAATCGGAGTATCCCCATCGAAGGGCTTGTTGCCGGTGAGAAGTTCGAAGAACATTATTCCGAGAGAGTAGATGTCACTGCGTGAATCGGAGATCCCTCGCTCTACCTGTTCGGGGGAGAGATAGGAAACGCTGCCGAGCACGACGCTGGAGTCAACGGTCATGGTGTTGCCGAGCAGACCACCGCGCGCCAAGCCAAAGTCAGCGATCTTGATCCTGCCATCCTTGGAAATCAGAATGTTCTCGGGCTTGAGGTCACGGTGATTTATGCCGAGGCTATGGGCCTGGGCCAGCGCGCTGACGACGGGGACCATGTAGCGGAGGAGTTCGCTCGGGGTGAGGCGGCCGCGCTCAACGAGTAGATCGCGCAAGGTAAATCCATCGACATATTCCATGACGATAAAGATGGCTTGCGCCCCACCTTCATTCCACCCCTGGTCTTGAATCGAGACGATGTTGGGGTGGGAGAGTGCCGCGATCGCCTTGGCTTCGCGTATAAATCGATGAACGAACTCTTCATCATTGGCGAGATGGGGATGCATGATCTTGACTGCAACAAAGCGATCGAGGCGCAGGTCAGTGGCTTTATAGATGGAGGCCATTCCACCCGAGGCTATGAGCGAAATAAGCTCGTAGCGGTTGTCGATTACTTCGCCGGTGAGGTCTGACACGCTTAAATCTTAGAGGTTAATTGAGCCCATTCAGGTGGAAATCGGCGGCGTCCCGCGTGCCTTCTTCCATAAAATGAATCCGCTGCTCCTCGAGGAACTCCACCATCTGAGCCGCTATCTGATTTCCATCCCGCGCGAGTACGCGGCGCAATCCCACTATCGGCTCTAGGTCAATCCAAATCTTAGTTTCAACGAACTCTCGAATTGCGCGCTGACCCGCCCCAACCCCTTCGAGTATAAGCAAATCGGTGGGCCCGATGGTGAATGAAGCTCCCGCCTGAGATTGCTCCCAATCAAACCGTGTCGTGGTAAATGGTTGCTGCTCGAGATGGGCCTGCACGATTAGTTCAAGTTTCGTAGTGAGCGCGGCGCCAAGGGGGTCACTCCATCCGTCGTAGAGAT
>CAIZKO010000099.1 GCA_903933585.1 uncultured Actinomycetes bacterium | reverse complement strand
TGTATTGATTGAAGATAATTCATTCGGCATGCGCCGCGTTGAAGCCCGTTGTGCCAACTGCGGATCTCACCTAGGTCATGTTTTTAAGGGCGAAGGATATGACGTCCCCACCAATGAGCGCTGGTGCATTAACTCTGTTTCACTCCAACTCGAACCAAAGAAATAATCAAGGGATAGGTGGATCAAGACGTGGATCAGAAACTAAAAGTCATCGGCGCATCGTGGTGTCCTGATTGCAAGCGCGCTAAAACATTTCTCGGTCAACACCGGATCGAGTTTGATTGGGTCGATATGGAATCTGATCCAACGGCCCAAGCAGAAGTAGAACGTATCAATGACGGCAAGCGCATTATTCCGACCATTATCTTCCCTGATGGTTCGATTCTCACCGAGCCTTCTAATGATGAGTTAGCAGAGAAATTGGGAATCGTTCGTGAAGCCGCCATGGCTGCATACGATCTGGTCATCGCAGGAGGCGGGCCAACTGCTCTTACGACTGCAATCTATGCTGCTCGCGAAAATCTTAAGGTTCTGATCGTTGAAAAATCTTCGGTAGGCGGTCAAGCGGGAGTTACCGAACGTTTCGATAATTACCCTGGATTTCCCGATGGAATTGGGGGAGCCGAACTAGCCGGTCGATTTGAGCAACAAGCCAGAAAATACGGTGTCGAAATTCTGCAAGCAGTCAGTGTTGATTCATTTAAAGAGATCGATAATTCTGCAGGTTATGCTGGTTTAGATATTGCCCTTTCGACGGGAGCCGTTGTGCAGGCGCGCGTACTGTTGATCGCAACGGGATCAACCTATCGCAGGACAGGTGCGCAAGGTGAAGATGATTTGATTGGTGCCGGTATCCACTTCTGCGCGACCTGTGATGGACCTTTCTACAAAGGCGTCGATGAGGTAGTTGTTCTCGGTGGCGGCAACTCCGGCTTAGAAGAAGGACTCTTCCTCACCCAATTCGCAAATCACGTCACCGTGGTTGAGCGCGGCTCTGAACTGCGCGGTTCAAAGTTGCTCCAGGAGAAGGTCTTTAACCATCCCAAGATGTCGGTAAGGCTCAATGAGGCGGTGCAATCATTCAGCGCCAATGAGAAGGGTCAATTACAAGCGGTGGAGTTAGAGAATCTCATTACATCTGTGCGATCCACTCATGCTGCCAATGGCGCTTTCGTATTTATCGGTCTGGATCCAAATACCGATTGGTTGAACGGCGCGGTCGCATTGGATGAACGAAAGTTCGTCGCCACCGATCAAATGTTTAACACCTCTGCGCCAGGGGTTTTTGCAGCAGGAGATGTACGCGGTGGCTCCACCAAACAGTTGGCTTCGGCAGTTGGTGAAGGTGCAGCAGCAGCGATTGCGATCCGCTACTTCTTAGATAAGTTAGAGAGGTAAGAGTCAGAGAGCCGATGCAATAGCTTGAGTGTGTGCAGGAGTTGAACCACAGCACGATCCAATAATATTCACTCCAAGTTCGACCATCTGGCGTGCATACTCAGCCATAACCTCAGGGGATCCATTATAAATAAATGTATCTCCTTGAAGAACTGGAAGGCCGGCATTGGATTGCGTGATGATAAAAACGCCTTCCGGTCTGGCGCCTACTAGCTCCTTTGCAATCAGTAGCATTTCATCTACTCCGCGACCGCAGTTTGCACCAATGATTCGGACTCCAAGTGCGGCGAGATGTGTAACTGCACCTGCTGGTTTTACGCCCATCATTGTTCGCAGATTAGTATCAAAACTTAACGTCACTATTATTGGCAACTCGGGAGCAACTTCTTGTGCGGCGCTCACGGCGGCCTCAATCTCGCCCAAATCTGACATTGTCTCAATCAGGATCGCATCGACCCCACCAGCAACAAGTCCGCGAATTTGTTCTGCAAATAACTCTTTGCCACTTTCTGGAGTAAGGGTTCCCATAGGTTCCATCAAATCTCCAGATGGGCCGATATCTCCCATAACAAAAACTCCAGGGTGACGGTCGGCTACCTTGCGCGCGATTTCAGCTCCCGCTTTATTTAATTCTTCAACGCGAGTTTCTAGCCCGTGCATCGCCAAGCGACCACGAGTGCCTCCAAAGGTATTTGTTGTTAAAAATGCTGCACCAGCGCTGGCGTAGGCCTCGAGAATCTTCTCAATCTCTTCTGGTCGCTCGACATTCCATAATTCAGGTGAGCCGCCGTCGGTGAGTCCTGCTTCTTGGAGCATGGTTCCCATCGCTCCATCCGAGGCGAGCGCTGACTTCTCTAGAAGTTCATAGATAGACGACATTATTGGTTCTCTCTCTTCAAGGAATCTAAGATTGATGTAATTTTCGCTTCATTGAAGTGGCTTTCGAGTTCAGCTGTAATTCGGGCGGCTAATTGGTCTGGTTCTTCCCCAGATTCCACCCAAGGATCGCGTGCCCAACCGGCGATGTAATCATCGGCTCCAACGGCGCCCAGGCGCATTGCGGCCTCATCAATCGCCTCTTGAAATCTGGCTGGGAGCATAACTTTGAGCTGGGTATCGCCGCTTCGGGCTATCACCATGGAAGGTATTTCGCGCCAGCGCATTACTTGGTACTCGCTCATTTACGGGAGTCTATTCGCTTGTTATGAGCGTAGATTGGTCTAAATTTGTGTATCAATTAGGTGAAGACTGATATATCATCAAACCGTGAGCCAGCCCATCCACATCTTCTCTCGGGAGAGTTCTTCGCTATCGGAAGAGGCTTATGTCGCCATTCGCTCCATGATTATTCGGTTGGAGCTAAAACCTGGCGCTTTGATCAGTGAGACTGAATTGATGGCAACTCTGCGCTTTGGCCGAACTCCCATCAGAGAAGCGCTGCGCGCCTTGGCAAGCGAGCGACTCGTTGAGGTGTATCCCCGTCGGGGGATGTTCGTTTCTAGCGTCGATGTAAAGGATCTGGCTGCGATCTCCGAGGTAAGAGCGGTCCTAGAAATTAAGGCGGCCGAACTTGCGGCGCTTCGCTCCACGCCGGCCGACCATACAGTCACTTTGGAATTAATCAATGAAATTAAGGCGATTAAAGGTCTACCAGATATGGCGAAGCTAATCGGACTGGATCAACGGATCCATCACCATATTTACGAATGTACCCACAATGATTTCTTGGCATCGTCACTCGACAACTATTACGGCCATGCTCTGCGAATCTGGTTCTTGGCCTTAGATCAAGTTGCCGGATTGGCCGATGCAGTAATCGAACACCGCACTTTGCTCGAGGCAATTTATCGAAATGATCCTCAAGCAGCAGCTAAAGCGATGAAAGAACATATCGAAGGTTTCGAAACAAGTATCCGCAAGAGCTTGTAAAGCAACTACCCAAAGGAAGATAGGAAGATCATGAGCACTGTTCCAACAAAGGCTAAGGCAGTAATAATCGGCGCCGGCATCGTCGGAAATAGTATTGCCTACCATTTGGCGCGACTTGGGTGGCGCGATCTAGTGCAGATTGATAAGGGTCCATTGCCGAACCCTGGTGGGTCAACGGGCCACGCTTCAAACTTTATTTTCCCAACTGATCATTCAAAAGAGATGACGGCCATTACCGCTGATTCGATGCGCCAGTATAAAGAGCGTGGCACCTTCACCGAATGTGGTGGCATTGAAGTAGCGCGAACTCCAGAGCGTATGCAGGAGCTAGAGCGCCGCATGTCATCCTCCCACGCATGGGGAGTTGCTGATACAGCGATCCTTACTCCAGCTGAAGTAAAGAAATTGGTTCCCTATATCGACGAGACCGTGATCTTGGGAGGCTTTTATACCCCATCTGTTGGTGTCGTTGATTCGCTACGTTGCGGAACTCTCATGCGCGAAGAAGCCGTTGCTATGGGTGCGCTGCAAACTTTTGCAAATATCGAAGTCATAGGGATGGATGTGGAAAATGGACGCATCACACGCGTTCGCACAGATCACGGCGATATTGAAGCCGACTATGTAGTTATTGCTACTGGATGCTGGGGTCCAAAGTTAGCTGCGATGGCTGGCGCATATATTCCATTAACTCCCGCAGTCCATCAGATGAAAGATATTGGTCCTGTCCCATTCTTCTCAGATACCAAGGGCGATATCGAATGGCCAATTGTCCGTGACATGGATACCAACATGTATGAACGGCAGCATGGCACCGGGCTCGAAGTTGGTTCATATGCCCACCGTCCAATTCTCTACAGCCCACAAGATATTCCTTCCAATGCTGCTGCGGCTCTCTCGCCAACGGAATTTCCATTTACCCAGGAAGATTTTGATCTTCAAGATGAGCACTCGCTCGAACTTATGCCATCGATCATTGGCGATGAGAATGTTCGTGAGAAATACGCGATTAATGGAATTCTCTCACTCACTCCTGATGGAATGCCGATTGTCGGCGAGACCCCGGAGGTTAAGGGGTTGTGGACGGCCTCCGCTGTCTGGGTTAAAGAGGGCCCTGGCACAGGTAAGTCGCTCGCTGAATGGATGGTTCTTGGAGAGTCAGAGATCGATATGCACGCATCTGATATCGCACGTTTCCACGAACACCAGAAGATGACGTATCACATCAAGGCTCGTTGCGACGAAGGTTTCAATAAGACCTATGGGATCGTTCATCCCAATGAGCAGTGGTCAAGTAATCGAAACGTCCGCCTCTCTCCCTTCTACGCTCACGAGAAAGAACTCGGCGCTGTCTTCTTTGAGACCGCGGGTTGGGAGCGACCATTCTGGTATGAATCAAATAAGCATTTAGTTGAAAAATTCGGTGACAAAGTAATGCCTCGAACTGCCGAATGGGAATCTCGTTGGTGGTCACCCATTATTAATGCCGAACATTTACAGATGCGCGAAACAGCAGCGGTTGTTGATCTCAGCGCATTTACAATCTTTGATGTTACTGGACCTAGCGCACTTTCTGTCGTGCAAAGGGTTGCACTTCGGCAGATGGACGTTGCAATTGGTCGCGTTGTTTATACGCCGGTTCTTGGAATCCACGGTGGCTTTAAATCTGACTTAACCATTATGCGTTTGGCTTCTGACCATTTCCGTGTGGTCACTGGTGGAGCACATGGCATGGCAGATAAGAAGTGGTTTAAGGATCAGCTGCCAGCAGATGGATCGGCACAAATCGTTGATCTGACCTCCAATTTCACAACCATCGGAGTTTGGGGTCCTAAGGCGCGCGAGATCCTCTCGGCAATCACTTCACAGGATATGTCGAAGGATGCCTTTAAATTCAGTAGTTGCAAGATAATCGAAGTTGGACCGCTGAGCGTTCTGGCATCTCGAATCTCCTACGTTGGAGAGCTAGGTTGGGAGCTTTATATCCCAATCGATCAAGGCGCCAAGCTTTGGGAGCTGATCTGGGAAGCTGGCAAGGCTCACGGTCTGATTCCGGCAGGAATTGGCCTTTATGGAACCACGGGTCGCCTCGAGAAGAGTTATCGCGCTTATGGCGCAGAACTCGAAACCGAGTACAACGTTGTTGAAGCAGGGATGCAGAGTCCAAAGTTGAAGGAACAGGACTTCATCGGGCGTGCTGCTCATGAAAAACACAGAAGCGAAGTACCAGTTACGACCCTCGTTTCACTCTTCGTTGATGATCACACATCTTCAACCGGCGAGAAGCGCTACATGTTGGGCAAGGAACCAATCGTGATGGTGGATAAGAGTCCAATCATCGATTTCCATGGACGTCGCTCATATGTGACAAGTGCGGGTTCTGCGCCTTCGCTTGGAAAACATATCCTGATGACTTACTTGCCGACTCCGCT
This sequence comes from uncultured Actinomycetes bacterium, assembly GCA_903933585.1. Taxonomy (GTDB): domain Bacteria; phylum Actinomycetota; class Actinomycetes; order Nanopelagicales; family Nanopelagicaceae; genus PALSA-747. The sequence continues at coordinate 27,925 of CAIZKO010000099.1, read as the reverse complement.
TGCTGTCATCGGAAATAAATTCCTCGTGGAATATCTAGGCGAGTTTTACCCGGTCAGCGTTGCTGGCGTGGGCGCAACACCACTATTCGATCCAACGAACGAGAGGATTTTGGCGTAATGGATCTTCTTGTTTGCCTAAAGCGAGTTCCCATAGCAGGCGGTACCTTTCTATTAACTCCGGATAACCGGGACGTGGAAACAAAGCATTTGGGCTTTGGTATCAGCCCTCATGAGGAGAATGCTGTAGAAGCTGGAGTCCAGCTTGTGGAGCAGATGGGCGGTTCGCTCACTCTGCTGACGTTGGGACCAACTGACGCTGAGGAACAACTGCGCTCTCAGCTTGCCATTGGTGCTTCACGGGCAATCTTGTTGGAAACCGATGGCCAAGATTGGGATCCACAAGGGACGGCAGCTGCGCTGGTTGATGCGATCAAAGCTGACCCGACGAAGTTCGAGCTCATTCTCTTCGGCGCTGAATCTGCAGATAGCGCGGGTTATCAAATCCATATCCGAATCGCGCATGCCCTGGGCTGGCCAATCATCACAAATGTAAAGGCAATGACGATTAAGGATGGGGTCGTGCACTGTGAGCGCGTCGTTGGCAGCGAACGTGAATTGTACGAAGCGCCGCTTCCAGCCATTGTCACCGTCAGAGATGGTCTCAATATTCCGCGCTACCCTTCCGTTCCCGGACGCATTCAATCCCGCAAGAAGCCAGTTGATATGAAGAAGGCCGAACCACGCCTGCCAAAGCTAGAGAAGTTGCAACTCACCTTAGCGCCGTCTAAAGCCAAGAGCGCTGAAATTCTGGGCGAAGGCGAAGCCGCAGTACCGGCTCTGATAGAAGTATTAAAAAAGATTGGAATTCTCGCATGATTCTCGTACTTATTGATCACGATCGCGGGGTATTGGACCCACTCTCGCTGCGAGCACTGACATCTGCCCGCAAACTATCTGATGATGTTCAAGCAGTCGTCATTGGTAAAAGTGGCGCGAGCGTTGCGGCAGAGGTTGGGGAATACGGCGCGAAAGTTCTCTATGTTGCGACCAACTCCGGACTTTCGGATTACGCCCCAATGGCAAGCGGTCGCGCGCTTGTGCAATTGGTAAATGAACTTAAACCACAGGTGGTTCTCGCCGCTGGAGGCCCGCGCGGAAACGAACAGTTAGCGCATCTCGCGGCATTTATGGATCTACCTATGGCGGCAGAATGTACAGCGATCAAAATTGGCAATCCTCATGAGGTTACGCGCGCTCGTTGGGCGGCCAACATATTTGAAGATGCACTAGTGCATTCCGAACTGCTCATAGCTTCTGTATTGGCTTTCTCAGTAGAGCCAGAAGCAGTTGGGGGATCTGCCGAGGTGAAGGAGTTTGAGGTAAAACTTGAACCTGCAGATACCTTAGTTAAAGTCATTGGTCGCGCCAGCGAGAGCAAGGGTGGCGGAGTATCGCTCACCGATGCAAAGGTCATCGTCTCTGGGGGTCGCGGAGTGGGAGGTCCGGAAGGCTTTGGAATCCTAGAAGAGCTTGCTGGACTGCTTGAGGGAACAGTTGGATGTTCGCGAGTTGTAACAAGTTCTGGTTGGCGCCCGCATGCAGAGCAAGTGGGTCAAACCGGTACCAAAGTAGCCCCTGATCTCTATCTCGCTTGTGGAATCAGCGGGGCGATGCAACACATCGCGGGATGCAAAAATAGTAAGACAATCATCGTAATAAATACCGATCCAGAAGCTCCAATTCTGGCTTACGCCGATTATGCAATCATTGGAGATTTACACAAAGTCATTCCGGCTTTGACCGCAGCAGTAAAAGCAGCAAGGGGTTAATCGTGTCCGATATCGAAATTGCACAAGGCGCCGTTATGCAGCCAGTCGTTGAGATTGGCAAGTCCTTAGGTATTTCAGATGAGCATCTAGACAATTACGGCCGCTACAAGGCGAAGGTTTCGCTGGCCTATTTGGATTCGCTGCCGAAGCGCGAAAATAGTAAGTTGATTTTGGTAACCGCGATCAGTCCGACTCCGGCTGGCGAAGGAAAGACAACAACAACGGTAGGTCTGGGAGATGCACTGCGCCATATCGGCAAAAATGCGATGATCGCACTTCGTGAACCTTCACTCGGTCCAGTCTTTGGAATGAAAGGTGGAGCCGCCGGAGGTGGTCACGCCCAAGTAGTTCCCATGGAAGATATCAATCTGCACTTTACGGGGGACTTCAGCGCAATAGCCCTTGCTAATAATCTATTGGCGGCGCTCGTTGATAACCACATTCACCATGGCAATATCCTGGATATCGATGTGCGTCGCATTACCTGGAAGCGCGTAGTCGACATGAACGATCGCGCCCTACGCGAGATCGTTGTATCTCTCGGCGGAGTTGGCAACGGTTTTCCGCGCAGCGATGGCTTTGACATCGTCGTAGCCTCTGAAATTATGGCTATTTTCTGTTTAGCGACCTCAATCGAAGATCTCAAGGAGCGCATCAGCAATATTGTCGTCGGTTACACCAGAGACAAAAAACCAGTCTGCGCCCGTGATCTCAATGCACAAGGCGCTATGACGGTTATCTTGAAGGATGCATTCAAACCCAATTTGGTGCAGACTCTCGAGAACACGCCTGCATTCATTCACGGTGGACCATTTGCCAACATTGCGCACGGTTGCAACTCTGTGATCGCCACGACATCTGCTATGAAGTTGGCAGATTACGTGGTTACTGAAGCTGGTTTTGGCGCCGATCTAGGTGCTGAAAAATTCATCGATATTAAGTGCCGCAAATCTGGGTTACGGCCATCTGCCTGCGTCTTGGTTGCCACAATCAGGGCTATCAAATATCACGGCGGAGCAGATTTGAAGACTATTACCGAAGAGAACCTTGCCGCGCTTGAAGCGGGTATGGTCAACGTGGAGCGACATATCAAGAATATTCGTGATGTGTACAACCTGCCATTGGTTGTGGGAATCAATCACTTTACAAGTGATACCGATGCCGAAGTCGCTCTACTCCGCAAGAAGGTAGAAGCGCTAGGAGTAAAAGTAGTTTTAGCTACGCACTGGGCAGATGGCGGCGCAGGAGCTGCTGACTTGGCGCGCGAAGTCGTTGAGCTCTGCGAAGATCCTAAACAGATGACCTTTGTCTATGAAGATGATGCAACCCTTTGGGAGAAGATCAACGCTGTCGCTACCAAGATCTATGGTGCCAGCGAAGTAAGCGCTGACGCTAAGGTTCGTAACAAGCTGAAAGAGTTACAAGATTCGGGCTACGGCGAATTCCCAATCTGCATTGCCAAAACTCAATACTCGTTTTCAACCGATGCCGCCCTACGAGGTGCTCCTAGCGGCCATGTGCTAAACATCCGCGAAGTTCGTTTATCTGCGGGAGCGCAGTTCATTGTGATTGTCTGCGGCGAGATTATGACAATGCCGGGCCTACCAAAAGTGCCTTCGAGCGAACGCATTGACTATATCGACGGCAAGGTAGTTGGATTGTTCTAAATGACACATTCATCCTGGTCACTTGGCGCCGCAATGGCTGTGTTAGAGCCGTTGCGCGCTGAGCCAGGCCCAGTATTAATGGCCTTGCAGGCAATCCAAAGAGAGTTTGGATTCGTACCCGACGAGGCAGTGGCACTGATTGCCACAACCTTTAATGTATCGAGGGCAGATGTGCACGGAGTTTTAACTTTCTATCACGATCTGCGCACAACACCGGCTTTAGAAAACGAGATCAAGATTTGTGTGGCCGAAGCCTGTCAGGCGGTCGGCTCTCGAGTTCTAGAGAAGGCGCTTAAGGCGACGTACAAAGAGGAAGTTTGTGATGCTTTCTGCTTTGGGAACTGCGCCCTCGGACCTGCGGTGATGGTCAACGGAAAACTCATTGGCCGAGCGACTCTGGCAAAGGTTGCGGAGGAGATCAAATGAGTGCGATAAAGGTTTATATCCCGGGGGATAGCGCAGCTGTCTCTGTCGGGGCAGATGACGTTGCCCTCGAAATTTCTCGTCTGGCAAGAGCTTCAAACCTCGAAATTGAAATCATTCGTAACGGCACCCGTGGTGCGCTCTGGCTAGAGCCACTAGTAGAAGTGCAGGTCGGTGCTGATCGAATTGGGTATGGTCCGGTTCAGGTTGCCGATATCGCTGGGCTCTTTCAAACGCAATTTCTCACCGGAGGAGCACACCCACTCTCCATCGGCAAGGTATCGGAGCTGCCTTGGTTGGCTGGGCAAGATCGCATTACTTTTAAGCGTGTAGGCATCGTTGATCCGCTCTCCATAAGCGACTATCAAGCACTGGGCGGCTGGGTTGGTCTGCAGCGGGCGTTGACCATGAGCGGTGAGCAGATAGTTGCCGAAGTTACCGAATCAGGTCTGCGTGGCAGGGGTGGCGCTGGTTTCCCCGCCGGCATCAAGTGGAAAACAGTCCTAGAAACCCAGGATGAAACCAAATACATTTGTTGCAACGCGGATGAAGGCGACAGTGGAACTTATGCCGATCGCATCTTGATCGAAGGCGACCCTTTTACTTTGATTGAGGGCATGGCGATCGCCGCTATTGCCGTTGGCGCGCAGCAGGGCTTTGTATATATACGCTCCGAATACCCGGCAGCGGTCGCAAAACTATCTGCTGCAATTCTTCTTGCACGCGAGTTTGGGGTACTCGGCAAGAGTGTTCTTGGATCTACATATGCCTTCGATATAAAGATCCGTGTCGGCGGCGGATCATATGTTTGTGGCGAAGAGACGGCGATGCTTGAAAGCATCGAAGGAAAGCGCGGTGTTGTTCGCTCTAAGCCACCACTTCCCGCGATAGCAGGACTCTTTGGTAAACCCACGGTTATTAATAATGTGCTCACCCTTGCCAGCGTTCCTGCGGTATTAGCCGATGGAGCTACATCCTATAAATCTCGTGGAGTTGGGCGTTCTCTGGGAACTCAAATATTCCAGCTCGCTGGAAATGTAAAGCAGGGTGGAATCGTTGAGACCGGGTTTGGCATCTCTCTTGGTGAGTTAATCACTAGCTATGGCGGGGGATCCCTTTCGGGCAAACCAATTAAGGCAGTTCAAATTGGGGGACCGCTTGGAGCATATTTCGCTCCTAAGAACTTTGACCTAGCGATGGATTACGAGTCACTCCTTACGGCGGGTGGAATGTTGGGCCACGGCGGAATCGTCATCTTCGATACCAGCGTAGATCTAGCGGTTCAGGCGAAATTTGCCATGGAGTTTTGCGCCATCGAATCCTGCGGAAAGTGCACCCCTTGCCGCCTCGGCTCTACCCGAGGGGCCGAAACGATTCAGAAGATTATCGACGGTGAGGAGTTTGAGCCAAATAAGCGGCTCTTGCTCGATCTCTGCGAGGTCATGACCGATGGCTCGCTCTGTGCAATGGGTGGCCTAACCCCGATGCCGGTAATGAGTGCAATGATTAACTTTCCAGAGGATTTCGAAAACCGCGCGGAGGTAATGAAATGACTCTATTAATTGAGCCTGACTTCGGGACGCCAAGAAGTAAGCGCATCGAAAAGGTTACCGTCATGATTGATGGTACCGAGGTTGAAGTTCCTGCTGATACCTCGATTATGCGGGCCGCAGCAAGCATCGGAATCAACGTTCCCAAACTCTGCGCTACTGACACCTTAAAAGCTTTTGGATCTTGTCGACTCTGCGTTGTTGAGATTGATGGCCGTAAGGGAACGCCGTCATCATGTACAACTCCGGTTGCAGAGGGCATGAAAATATCCACTCAGTCCGAGAAACTCAGTCGCTTGCGCCAAGGCGTCATGGAACTCTATTTATCGGATCACCCTGTCGATTGCGCCGTTGGCGATCAATGCAAAGTGCATGGCATGGCAAAAGAAGTTGGGCTCAAAGAAGTTCGTTATTCTGGAAAGACTCACCTGGATCTTCCAAAAGATGAGACTAACCCCTATTTCACCTTTGATTCAACGGAGTGCATTGTTTGCAACCGCTGCGTGCGCGCCTGCGACGAGGTCCAAGGCACCTTCGCCCTCACCATTGAAAATAGGGGATTTGAAGCGCGCGTCTCATCTTCCGGAACATCTTTCATCGAATCCGAGTGCGTCTCATGCGGAGCTTGCGTGCAGGCCTGTCCTACTGGTGCCTTGACTGAAAAGACGCTTCTCACAATTGGAACTCCAACTCGATCAGTGATTACTACTTGCGCCTATTGCGGAGTCGGCTGCTCTTTCAAAGCAGAGATGAAGGGCGATGAGTTAGTGCGGATGGTTCCGCTGAAAGATGGTGGCGCTAACGAAGGCCACTCCTGCGTCAAGGGTCGTTTCGCTTGGGGTTATGCAACCCACCAAGATCGCATCACAACACCCATGATCAGAGAATCAATAACCGATGAATGGCGAAAGGTTTCCTGGGAAGAGGCGATCTCATACGCTGCAACCGGGCTCAAGAAGATTCAAGCCGAACTTGGCATAAATTCCATCGGCGGTATCTCGTCCTCTCGCTGCACTAATGAAGAGGTCTTCGTAGTAACCAAATTAGTGCGAGCCGCCTTCGGCAACAACAATATTGATACCTGTGCCCGCGTCTGCCATTCACCAACTGGTTATGGCTTGAAGCAGACCTTTGGCACCTCCGCGGGTACCCAAGATTTCGAATCAGTAGAACATGCGGATGTCATAATGCTTATCGGCGCAAACCCAACCGCTGCGCACCCAGTATTTGCCTCCAGAATGAAGAAAGCGCTCCGTAAAGGTGCCTCTTTAATTGTTGTTGATCCTCGACAAATCCCATTGGTCCGCACCCCACACGTTTCAGCCACCCATCACTTGCAATTGATGCCGGGTACGAATGTTGCGGTAATCAACGCTTTAGCTCACGTGATTGCCACCGAAGGATTGATCGACCGCGAATTTGTAAATGCGCGCTGCGACCTCGAATCTGTTGCGCAATGGGAGTCTTTTATTCGTCTCCCAGAAAATAGCCCCGAGGCCCTTGAAGAGTTCACTCGCGTTCCTGCCGAATCTATCCGTGCAGCGGCGCGGCTCTTTGCATCCGCTCCCAATGGCGCGATCTACTACGGATTAGGCGTTACTGAGCATTCGCAAGGCTCAACAATGGTTATGGGAATCGCTAACCTGGCTATGGCCACCGGCAACATTGGCCGCAAGGGAGTCGGAGTTAATCCGCTGCGTGGACAGAACAATGTGCAAGGTTCCTGCGATATGGGCTCATTCCCGCACGAACTTTCGGGATACCGCCACATATCTGATCCTGATACGCGCGCCATCTTCGATAAGAAGTGGAATACCACCCTTCAATCGCAGCCCGGTCTGCGAATTCCAAATATGTTCGATGCTGCGCTAGCCGGTGAATTTAAGGGTCTTTATGTACAAGGCGAAGATATTGCCCAATCTGATCCCAACACCGTACATGTCCATGCTGCGCTACGCGCGATGGAGATGGTGATTGTTCAAGATCTCTTCTTAAACGAGACCTCGAAGTTTGCCCACGTATTTCTCCCGGGTACCTCATTCCTGGAGAAGGATGGCACCTTCACCAATGCAGAGCGTCGCATAAACCGAGTTCGTCCTGTGATGCCAAGCAAGACTGGGAAGAGCGAATTCGAAGTTACCTGCGACCTCGCTACCGCGATGGGCTACCCATTGCGATATGAAAATGGCGCTGAAATTATGGATGAGATCGCGGCGGTGACACCTACCTTTGCAGGAGTCTCCTTTACTGCACTCGACGCCGCAGGTAGCTTGCAGTGGCCGGTGAACGCGGCAGCACCAGATGGAACTCCAACTATGCATATGAATACCTTTGTGCGCGGCGAAGGAAAGTTCATGCCAACCCCCTATGTTGCGACCGAGGAGAAGGCCACCCGAAAGTTTCCACTCTTATTAACAACCGGTCGAGTGCTGAGCCAATATAACGTCGGTGCTCAGACCCGACGAACTGCAAATTCAGTCTGGCACCCAGAGGACACCTTGGATATTCACGAGGCTGATGCGGAATTACGTGGAATTGCAGATGGAAGTTGGGTAAAGCTAGCCAGTCGCGTCGGCGACACGATTATGCGTGCCCGTATAACCGATGAAGTGCCTGCCGGAGTCGTTTATACGACATTCCACTTCCCGGAAAGCGGAGCAAATGTCATCACAACTGATTACTCGGATTGGGCTACCAACTGTCCGGAGTACAAAGTGACCGCCGTTGAGATAAGCCCAAGCGCCAAGGGGCCGGGAGCTATCCACGAGCACGAACTCGATAAGAATTTGCAGCTATCTTCCATCGTCCGAATGGCCAATCAAATAGCGGCAAATATTCCAACTGACGGAGCTCCAGAAATCGAAGTTGCTCACCATTTAGTTCAGTTCTGGACGCCTACCATGTTGCGCCATCTTCATGAAGATGTGGATCGATCCTTGTTATCTCCAGTTGTTATAAAGGCTCTCGAAATCGAATCAGTCAGCAACTAGAGCAAGGATCTCTCTGGTTAGTCCAATCTCTCCAACCTTTCTTATCTCCAACGGAAGACCCAATAGATCTGCCGCAGCGTTTGCGGCAATTTCCAAATCGGGGGTAGGCGATTGCGCCAACCAAATTACCTTGGAATAATTTTTAAAATAATCGTCGCGCAACTCTGGGCGGCGGTCTAGTCCTAACTCGACTATTACGCTGCGATTAAAAGATTTCACTAAATAATCAGTGAGAAAGTAAGTTCCAGCATTCTCTGCCATGAGTTTCTCAATGACCTCCTTGCCGGCAAAGATGTCATAGCAATGGTTGCCTCCCAACCGGGAGACTTTGTGCTCTTGCAGTACTACATCGAGAGCCCCATATGTTCCGCAATCGGCATATGCCACCGCGCACTTGGAGTGAGATCCAGAAATCTTGGTCAGCAGAAGATCTACCTCGCCCGCAATTTTTTCGGGGTGGTTATGAAGCAGCGGTGGAAGTGGGTAGATGGTCACATCGAGCGATTGTTCTTTTACGATGGCATCGATATGTGTAGCTAGTGCTCCACAGGCCACGATTCCGATACTCATTTTAGGATGGAAAGGCCAGACGCTCGACAAATTTGTCATTGAAATCCGCGCGATCAGAGAGTTCGATGTAATCAATCTGATCCAGCAAGGCATCGGCGCCATTGCGCTCTTGCGCAGATAGAAGAACCATCTTGGCACCCTCACCTGCAACATTGCCCGCAGAGATAATCCGCATCACTGAAATCTTGGGAACTAGACCAATCTTGATGGCAGAGGCTGGGGAGAGGTACGAGCCAAATGATCCCGCAAGCAATACCTGCTGGATGTCGCCCTCTTGAATCCCAAATTCCTCTACGAGCAAGGCCCAACCAGTAGCGATTGCCGCCTTGGCGAACTGCAACTCACGTACATCGCGCTGACTCAGGAAGACAGCATCGCTGGGATCGCCAACGTTCTTGCCCCAGGTAAGGACAAAGACGCGCTCGCCTTCACGCACCATCAGCCGATCCGCGAGCTGCGGAGCAATTTCTAGCGCCGCTTCTTCACTGACAAATTTTCCGGATTTGTCGAGTAGCCCTAGTTCGACCAGCACAGCACATGCATCAACTAACCCCGAGCCACAGATACCGATAGCAGGAGTATCTTGAATGGTGCCGATAACTAATTGGCCGTCTTTGATCTTCACAGTTTCGATGGCCCCAGCAGCAGCACGAACTCCACATTTAATAGATGCAGCCTCAAATGCCGGTCCCGCAGGCGCGGCAGTTGCCAGGATACGTTCGCCATCTCCCAAGATGATTTCACAATTTGTGCCAACGTCAATAAATAGCCGAAGGCGCTTATCTCGATCCATACCTGATGCCAGCGCCCCAGAGATGATGTCGCCACCCACGTAAGCACCTAATGAAGGCATTACGAGTGCCTTGGAAAGCGGATGCAGATTGAGACCAAGCTCGATCGCCCGCACATTCGGGTAGCTAGCGCTAGCCATGATGAATGGTGCCACGCCAAGCGGTTCCGGATCGATACCCAAAACAATTTGAGTCATGGTGGCATTACCGGCAAGCGCCACTTCGTAGATGTTATTGCGATCAACCCCGGACTCAAGAATCACTTCTTCGGTAAGTTCAGAGAGCGTCTGCTGCGCCAAGCTACGCAATTTGCTCAGTCCTTCGGGATCCAACATAGTCGTACTTATGCGGGTAATCACATCTGCGCCGAATGGTTGTTGCTTGTTGAGCATTGAAGCAACTGCGAGTGGAGTACCGGTATTTAAGTCGAGAAGGGTCGCAACAACCGTGGTGGTGCCGAGATCAAAGGCGATTCCATAGCGGATCAAGGTTGTATCGCCAGGTTCAATATCAATCAACTCTTGCTCAATAAAAACCGCGGTGACCCGGTAATTCGCCTCGCGGAGAACTTTTGGCAATCTGCGCATTGCAACTAATGAGACGGTCGCATCAAAGTCATCAATGGAATCTAAGAGCCGAACGATGTCGGTCCGCTGATCTTCTAGGGTAGGTTCCACGAGTTCCACATAACGCTTTTGAACAGCAGGGCGCAGAATGACTTGTCTTCCGACGCCCACAGTTGCAGCTTTTGGCCGGGTTGTGAGCGCTGGAACATCGATAGAGATATCTTCCGTCGAGCGGACCATGCAGGCTAAACGCCAGCCAGAGCTAATTTCATCAGCGGAGAAAGCTCTAAAATCTAACTTCGAAGGTTCGATCTGCCCAGATGTGACTTTGATTCGGCATTTCTTGCAGGTGCCATATCCACCGCATGTCGAGTCGATGGCGATCCCGTTCCAGGAAGCCGCGTCAAATGCACTAACGCCCGTTGGAACGGTAATAACTTTTTCACTCGCCACCGAATTATCTATTTCGAGTGCTCGGAAAGAGAGTTTGATACGCCCGGTTCCGTCGTGCTCGGGAAGTGATGAATTATCTAAGTCGCGCTTGCTGATCTTAAACCTCCGTTATCGCCGCCGCTTTGGCTGCTTCCACTGCGCGGTACCTTGAAATCCAATTGCCGCCCCAAGGATCCAATCCTAGGAGAAGATCAGAAGCACGCACCGCATCGACGATCTGCAAGGTTCGACCATCCATAACAGCTGAAGTTAAGCCAGCGCTCATAGCTGCTGGCAGAAAAGCGGCATTGAGTGCATGACGGTGCGGAAGACCGAAGGAGATATTCGAAGCTCCGAGAGTCATATTAAGACCCCAACGTTGGCGAATCTGGTAGATGGTCTCCAGAGTTATCTTTACCGCCTCGGGGTCGGCTCCTACTGTCATCGCCAGCGGATCAATTACCAAATCTTCGAGCGGAATTCCATATTTCTCCACGGTGCGCATGATCTTCTCAGTGAGAACTAAACGCTCTTCTACTGTCGCAGGAATTCCAGTTTCGTCATTAGGTAGGGCGATGATTGCAGCCCCATGCTTTTTAATGAGCGGCAGAACTATCTCCATGCGTTCATCTTCGGCAGTAACGCTATTTACAAGAGCCTTGCCCTCGTATGCTTCCAGGCCAGCCTGCAGAGCCTCGATAATGGAGGAGTCAATACAGATTGGCAGATCCGTGAGCGTCTGAATGAGTTTGATCGCCTTGCTCAATAAGACCGGTTCATCGGTGAGGGGCACTCCCATATTCACATCGAGCATGTCGCACCCACCTGCGACCTGATCGGCCACATCTTTATTGATGGCAGAGAGATCTCCAGCGCGAAGCTGCTCTTGGAACTTCTTTCGCCCGGTTGGATTGATACGCTCTCCAATAATGCAGAACGGTTGATCATGGCCGATGGTTAGGGTCTTCGTGGCCGACTTTACGATTGTGTGCATTATTTTCTCCGATTGTATGTAGCGGTTTTAAAGTTTTGGTTTTCTGCCCAGTTCGCCCATTAGGCGTTCAAGGGAATTATCTCGCCGAAAATCGATTATGTGGAGTCCGCGAACCCCGGGAAGTGAAAGAGCATACTTTGATTGCTCGAGAACTAATTGGTAGGCCGCCTCACTTGGATCGGCAGCGTTGGCCACTCGGTCAATGGTCTCTTGGGGGATATCTATTCCTGGGACCTTGTTGTTCATGAAATTGAGGGCCTTTTCGTTCTTCACCAATACGACGCTGGGGATGAGGTGTAGACCAGGTGCCGCAGTTGAGACTCCCGTACAAAAGCTTGCGAGTCGATCTGGGTGATAGCAAATCTGTAGTTGTAGGTAACGCGCTCCAGCCCTCTGCTTTTTAAGGGCACGCTCAATGCGATATTCAAGTGGGGGAGCAGCAGGGTTTTCGACTGCGCTAATGTAGAAATAAGGGGCGGGATTAATCTTGCGACCTGATAAATATTGCCCACTACTTAAAACCTTTGCCACCGCAATTGCTTGTGGTCCATCTAAGTCAAATACCTTGCGCGCTTCTGGTTCATCTCCCGCGCTCACATCGTCGCCCGTAAGCATGGCAACATTCTCTATCCCATGGAGAGCGGCTCCCATTAAATCTGCCTCAATGGCCAATCTATTCTTGTCGCGACACACAATTTGCATGATCGGTTCAATTCCGTACATCTTCATAGCAATTGCGACAGCAGTATTCGAAGCATGGGCATGAGCCGCGGTGTTGTCCGTCGAATTGGCAGCGTCGAACCACGGGGCAATCCGGGCAGCGTGGCGGGCGATGATCTCCATGCCACCACTATCTATTTCAGGAAATTCTGCGGTGAAGAGAAGTTCATTGGAATTTTCAAGGATGTCACTAACGATAGACATTATTTCCCACCGTCTTCAATAATGGCTTGCCAACCCTTAGATCTCTTCTGATCGCGCTTGGTAAAGAGGTTGATCCAAGAGGAAGTTCCTTTCAACTGCATATCTACGGGAGGTCGCAATTCGTTGTAGTGATCACGCCATGATTGCGGCAAGTGCAACTTCTCTTTGCGCTCGTATGCTTTAACCCAGATGCATTGCATCTCGGGCTTAACTTCGCAGCCACCATTTTCGCGCACGCCACCACACGGTCCATTACGCAGAGTCTTGGGACATGTCATAGGGCAGACCATCCCCGTTGAATGCAAAACACATTGGCCGCACATCTGGCAACCCCAGATCGGCTTCTTTATTGCATCCTCAAGGAGAGGTAATAGTTTGGGCATGAGAACTTTAAGCGTTTGCGCTTGCGCGGCGCTTTTGCATTAAATCTTTGGCAATTCTCACCGCGGTTGAAGCGTCAGAAGCAAAGCCATCAGCTCCTACAACGTCGGCATATTCTTGGGTAACCGGCGCTCCACCGACCATAATCATGACCTTATCGCGCAAGCCCGCTTTGGTAATTTCATGGATATTCACCTTGAACATAGGCATGGTCGTCGTTAAGAAGGCAGACATTCCGACGATATCTGGATTGTGCTCGTTTATCGCTGCAATGAATTTCTCGGGACCAGCTTGAACGCCGATATCAATGACGTTAAATCCAGCGCCTTCCAACATAATATTTACCAGGTTCTTGCCGATGTCATGTACATCACCCTTTACGGTTCCCATTAGGAAAGTTCCGACGGTTTCGGCGCCGGTGAGAGCGAGTAGAGGACGAAGGACGTTAAGTGCACCAGACATGGCCTTACCTGAAATCAACATCTCGGGAACGAAGAAATCACCACGCTCAAAGCGGGCACCGACCTCTTCGAGCGAAGGAATCAAAGCGTCGAAGAGAATCGCACTTGGCGTCATTCCCTCGGCGATTCCTAACTCCGTTAAGCGGAGTACTTCTGGGGCATTTCCTACGAGGGTCTCATCAAATAGTGCCTTTAGGATCTCATCGTGCGTCATGCTGCACCTGCCTTCCCGTGCTTCATTTGGTTATGGGGTGGAGTTGTTGCTTCATTGATCTTCTCTACGATTAATAAACCGATTCGATTTAAATCCTTGAGCGCTAGGCGTGTGGTTGGACCCGAAATTGAAATTGAGGCGATGACTCGACCATCGTTCTCCCGAACTGGAGCCGCAACTGCGACCAGCCCATCTTCGAGTTCACCATCGATGATTGCGTACCCGCTCTTACGCACTGCTTCTAATTCGGTGAGTAACTTGGCACGATTTGTAATCGATTTGGGAGTTAGCTTTGGTAGCGGTCCTGACTGGATTGAAATTGCTCCATATGCCAAAAGCACTTTACCGAGAGCAGAGCAATGGTATGGAACTTCTTTCTCAATCCAATTTGTCACACCGAGCATAAAGTTGCTATCGACTTGATCGATAATTTTCAAAGATCCATTACCTGCGATTGCTAAATTTGCGGTTTCGCCAGTCTGAGCCGCAAGCGATTCGAGAAGAGGTCGCATCCTTGCCACGAGAACTGAATCTTGATTCTGTTCGCGGGCAAAGCGAGTTAAAACATCTCCAGGTAGAAACGCTCCGTTGCGATCTCGTTTTACAAACCCTTGCCGCTCCAGCGCGCTGATCAATCGTGAGGTGGTGCTCTTTGGAATATCAAATTCGCGCGCGAGCGTTCCTAATTGAGGTGGTGTGCTCGCAGTAATGATGTGGGTTAGGAGCGCGGTCGCGCGGTCAACGGCACGTGTACCGGAAACCGTTGCCTGACCCATGCGATCTTCCATTCCAATAGTGTTCCACAATATGGAACGATTGTTCCATAAACCAGCGTATTCTCTTCGGTGTTCACAAGCAATACCTTGGATCGACAACTTATTTAGAAGTTAATATCGGCTCACACTGAGTGAATTTTTCTGGTCCCAAAAGGGGGAAGCAAGCGTGTTTCAGAACAAGATGCCGCGTTACGAAATTTTAAGTGAAGAGTCGATGGCCACCCTGACCTTGGGTTGGCGCCGGATTGTTTCAGAGATTGGCATCGAATTCGCCAGCCCCTGGGCGGTAGATATGTTGCGCGAAGCGGGCCAGACCGTTGAGGGTGAGAACGTTAAATTTGATCCCGATTGGATATTGAAGCAGGTTGCAAAAGCACCGAAGGATTTCAATCTACGCGCGCGCAATCCAAAGAACAACGTGCATATTGGCGGAGATTCAATGGTCTTTGGCGGCGTTTATGGACCCCCATTTGTTCTCGAAGGCACTACACGTCGTGACGCGACCTTCACCGATTACGAGAATTTTTGTAAGTTAGCCCAGAGCTTTGACGCAATAGATAGCGTCGGCGGCGTTGTCTGCGAGCCAAATGACCTGTCGCTTGATAGTCGCCACCTAGATATGGCTTTCGCAGCAGCAACCTTGACCGATAAATTCTTTATGGGAAATGTAGTCACCGCGGAGAATGCGCGCGACGTGATTGCAATGGCAGAGATTATTCACGGGGGCAGAAAAGCAATAGAAGAGACACCCGCGCTTATCTCACTGGTGAATTGCAACTCGCCTCTGCGTTGGGATGATCGCATGTTAGATTCAATGCGGGAATATGTTCTGGCTGGTCAGCCCGTCGTAACAACCCCATTCTTGCTCATGGGCGCCATGAGTCCTGTGACGATTCCAGCAACACTTGCACAGCAAATAGCCGAAGCACTCTCAGCAATTGCTCTCGCCCAGTTGATCCGACCAGGATGCCCCATCGTCTTCGGTTCGTTCTTATCTAATATTGATATGCAATCTGGTTCTCCACAATTTGGTACTCCAGAATCCGGAATCGGATTACTTTGCACCGGTCAAATTGCCCGTAGCTTCAATCTTCCTTTCCGAGGCGGAGGCGGATTGAACTCATCTCAATCGGTTGATGCGCAATCGGCCTACCAAACAATGATGACGATGATGCCTACATTCCTATCGGGAACTAACTGGGTTATGCATACCGCTGGTTGGCTCGAGGGAGGCCTTGTCTCCTCTTACGATAAATTTGTTGTCGACGTAGAGATACTGCAGAGCTTGATCGCAGAATTCACTCCTTTGGAATTCAACGAATCTTCGCTCGCATTCGATGCGCATCTAGAGGTCGGCCACGGGGGTCACTTCTTGGGCGCTGCCCACACCATGGAGCGATTCCGCGACTGTTTCTACCGCCCATTCTTAACAAATAGCGATAATTACGAGCGCTGGACTCGGTTAGGCGCGAAGGACACTCGGATGCGTGCCGAAGAGATCTGGAAGAAGAAGTTGGCCGATTATCAACTGCCAGAAATTGATGCATCGGTGCTCACTGGATTGCAAGATTTTGTGGCGAAACGCAAGAGCGAGCTTGATTAAGGGTTAGCCTTAACAATGATTAATTCCATCTTTATAGACGGAGCATGGCGCGCTGCGGCAGATGGATCTACTCGAGAGATTCGCAGCCCCGCCGATGGTGGTTTAATCGCGGTGGTTTCCGATGCGAATGTCGCGGATGCGCTCGCTGCAATTAGTGCGGCTCGTGCCACCTTTGATAGCGGAATCTTCTCCTCGTGGAGTTGGGCAGCCAGAAGCGCCTTGCTCTCCCAGGTTGCCGAGTTATTGGAGCGGGATATAGAACTTGTTGCCTCCCTTGAGAGCGGCGATACCGGAAAGAGAATTATCGAAGCGCAATATGATGTCGCAGATGTTGCTGCCACATTCCGTCACTTCGCCAAATTGGCACTGGAGCAAGGTGATCGCGTAGTTGATAGCGGCTTACCCCATGTATCGAGCCGAATTACCCAAGAAGGTATCGGAGTCTGCTCGCTTATAGGTCCGTGGAACTATCCGTTGCTGCAGATCGCCTGGAAAGTTGCACCGGCGTTGGCAGCCGGGTGTTCATTTATCTTAAAGCCAAGTGAGTTGACTCCGTCTACCGCGATTTATTTAATGAAATTGCTGGATGAGGCGGGTCTTCCTGCAGGTGTCGCGAATTTGGTGACTGGAGCGGGATCGGTAATCGGGGATACTCTTACGTCAGATCCTCGTGTTGATCTCGTTTCATTTACCGGCGGACTGCCCACCGGAAAGAGAATCATGGCCAAGGCGGCAGATACAGTAAAAAGAGTGGCGTTAGAACTCGGTGGCAAGAATCCAAATATTATTTTTGCGGATGCAGATCTAGACGCCGCGATTGATTTCGCGGTAACTGCAGCGTTCCTGCATTCTGGTCAGGTCTGTTCGGCAGGAACACGATTGATCCTCGAGCGCCCGATACACGACATGGTGGTAACTGAAATTGTCAGGCGGGCTAAGTTGATTCGTTTGGGCGGTCCCACTGATTTAACTGCGGAAACCGGGCCGCTGATCAGCGAGGGACATCTTAGGAAAGTAGAGGAGTATTTGGCCAAAGGTGTTGCAGAAGGCGCGACCTTGCTTGTGGGAGGAGCTCGCTGCACGGAGCCAGAGTTAGCAAAGGGCTGGTTCTTCCCGCCGACCGTTTTAGATAATTGCGAGACTTCGATGTACTGCGTTCAAGAAGAGTCATTTGGCCCAATTCTCACCGTTGAGATATTCGATACCGAAGAGGAAGCAATACGAATTGGAAATGACACCATTTATGGGCTCTCCGGTGCGGTATGGAGCAGTGATATCGCTCGAACTGAGCGTGTATCGAAAGCGTTGCGTCACGGAACTATTTGGATCAATGATTATGGCCCATATAAGCCTGCCGCTGAATGGGGAGGCTTTAAAGCCTCGGGAAATGGCCGCGAATTGGGCGAACATGGGTTGCAGGAATACCTTGAAATAAAACACATTTGGACCAACAATTCACCAAGGAAATCAGAATGGTTTTCTGATGGAATCTAAAGGGGGCAAAGTTGGATAACCAAGCTCCGATGATTTCGGTTCGAAATTTATGGAAGGTATTCGGGTCTAATCCGGAGGCAATCATCGGGAGTCCCGACGCCGCTCTCACACGGCAAGAGTTGCGAGCAAAAACCGGAAATACGATCGCCGTGCGCGATGTCTCCTTCGATGTTGCCCCAGGTGAAGTATTCGTAGTTATGGGACTATCGGGCTCTGGTAAATCCACCTTGGTTCGCTGCATGACTCGTTTAATTGAACCCACTCAGGGCGAACTACGTTTTGAAGACGAAGATATTCTCAAGGTAGATGAAAAACGACTTCGGGAATTGCGTAAGACCCGTTTCTCGATGGTCTTCCAACATTTTGGTCTTTTGCCACATCGCAAGGTTATCGATAACGTGGCTTACAGCCTGGAGATAAATGGTGTTGGCAAGTCCGAACGCCATGCCCGCGCAAATGAAGTAATCGATCTCGTTGGGTTACAAGGCTATGCGCAGGCTTACCCAGAGCAACTTTCGGGCGGCATGCAGCAGCGCGTCGGATTAGCTCGCGCGCTCGCCGTAGATCCACAGGTACTTTTCCTCGATGAACCTTTTAGCGCTCTCGATCCGCTCATTCGTCGGGATATGCAGACCGAAGTAATTAGATTGCATCATCAACTTGGAAAGACCATGGTCTTCATTACTCATGACTTAGCGGAGGCCGTAAAGTTGGGTGACCGAATTGCGATCATGCGTGATGGCGCAATTGTCCAGATTGGTACTCCCGAAGAATTAGTTGCGCAACCCGCCGATGATTATGTTGCAAATTTTGTACGTGACTTCCCAAAGTCTCACATTCTTACCTTGCGTTGGATCGCGCGAAAGCCCCAGCCCGGTGAAGATTTAAACGGACCGATCCTCGCCCCCTCCATAACGGTTCGAAATGCCACTCGCCAGATTATTGAATCATCCCTTCCAATTAGGGTGATGGAGAATGGAAACTTACTCGGCGTAGTTACCGCGGTGGAAGTTTTACATCTGATATCAGGTCAGGACTAGTCGATGGCGACCACCCTGCTCTCCAAGCCCGCTAATGAGCCAGCCCCGGTTGTCGCGAAGAAATCCAAACTTAGTTTTCAGCTCTCGCTGCTGACGGGGAGTTTCCTTTTTTTCGCACTGTTGTTACGAGGAATTGCAACGCTCCCGCTAGATACTTCAAGCCTCACCTCCTTCCAAAATTGGCTCAATAGCGTCAGTGACTGGATCGGCAACAATCGAACATCCAATCCGGTCTTTACCTTCTTTATTAACGTTATCCGCGACTTCATCGATACCTTCGTGACCGGAATCCAAGATCTCATCAGCCAAGCCGTTGGCAATAATGCTTCACCGTTGCTGGGATGGTTTGGAATCGTTGTGATGTTGAGTTATTTGGCCTACGCGGTTGCTAACCTGCGAATTGCGCTCCTCGTGTGTGGCGGACTCATCTCTCTTGGCCTCTTGGGATATTGGCAAGAGTCGATGGATACCTTGGCGTTGACGCTCGCGGCAGTAGTTCTTGCGCTGATAGTCGGGATTCCACTCGGCATATGTGCCGGCCTATTTCCGCGCTTTGAGAAGATAATTACGCCTGCGCTGGACTTTGCACAAGTAATGCCTACATTCGTGTATCTCACTCCCGTCACCCTCTTCTTCTTGATAGGTCCAGCATCGGCAACTATCGTGACTATGGTTTATGCCATTCCTCCGGCGCTTCGCATCACGGCCGTTGCTCTCCATGAGGTGCCTTGGTCTAGCGTCGAAGCCGCCATATCTATGGGTTCAACTCGGATGCAAGCCCTTCGTAAGGTGCAGTTACCCCAAGCTAAGCGCACCATAGTTGTTGGCATTAACCAAACCATTATGGCAGCGCTCTCTATGGTCACCATCGCGGCGCTGATTGATGCTCCCGGGTTGGGAAGAGTTGTTATAAGGGCCTTAGAGTCGCTGGATATCGGAAGTTCATTTCAGGCAGGATTAGGAATCGTCATTTTAGCTGTCGTCTTGGATCGAACGACGACTGCAGCCGCATCGAAAGTTGATGCAGAAAATTCTCATCTGCTCGACCATAAGCATCACCGCCAAATATTGAAAATTGGTGCGCTTCTCAGCCTCATTGCAATAATTATTTCGCGAATCTATATCTGGGCAGGAAATTTTCCAGGGACCGGGGTCCTCGGTCATGACATTGCGACGTACACAGATAATGCAACCAATTGGTTCCAAGCGCATTTTGTTAACGTCACCAATGCAATCACCAATGCAATTTCTTACGGATTGCTTAACCCGCTCCAGAGCCTCTTAACCAATAGCCCTTGGTTTGTCACTGGCCTTGCCTTTGTATTACTTGCGGCAATCCTTGGGGGCAGAAAGTTAGCGCTCGTTGCCACTTTCTGTGTGCTTGGAATTGTCGGGACCGGTTTGTGGTCTGACACGATGGCCACTCTAGCCTCAGTTCTTGTAGCTTCGATTGCAACTGTGACTATCGGGATTGTCGTTGGAGTGTGGATCGGTAGAAGTAAACGGGCCGATCAAATTATTCGACCTATTCTCGACGCGGGGCAGGTCTTGCCAGCATTCGTCTATTTGGTACCTTTCTTAGGCTTATTCGGTGCAACTAGATTTACGGCGATTATGGCAGCCATTGTTTACGCGGCCCCCGCCTCTATTAAATTGATGGCCGATGGAATTGCTGGAATCCCAGCTTCAATATCGGAGGCTGGAATCGCAGCGGGATCGAGTAAGTGGCAGATGATCATTAAGGTGCAATTGCCGAGCGCTCGGCGCGCTGTAGCACTTTCGACCAACCAAGGAATTATTTATGTCTTGGCGATGGTCGTTGTCGGTGGCCTCGTAGGCGCGGGCGGATTGGGGTACCTCGTTGTCGCTGGCTTCGCTCAGTTAAATCTAACGGGGAAGGGGTTAGCGGCGGGGTTAGCTATCGTCCTTTTAGGAATTTTATTGGACAGAATCACCCAAGCTGCAGCGGTCAGGAGTACGCTCCAAGGCAAGTAAATAGAATCCGCTAATTGCGTTGGTTGGCGGTCATGTCGATTGCAGTAAATAGATCAGGAGGAGTTATTTATGTTTAAATCTCATAGGTTCCGTCGTGGAGCCACACTCATGCTGGTTGTGAGCGCTATTACTTTTGCGCTACCGGCTGCAGTGCCCGCCCAAGCGGCAGCTTCTTGCGGAACCGTTAACTTGGCTGACAATGCATGGGTTGGATACGAAGCCGACCTCGCTGTTGTGTCTTATGTTTTGAAGAACAGTTTGGGATGCAAAGTCGTCGTAAAAAATATTTCTGAGCAAGTTTCTTGGCAGGGATTCCCAACTGGTCAGGTCGACGCAATCCTTGAAAACTGGGGACATGAAGATTTAGCTGCTAAGTACATCACAAAGCAGAAGGTCGCTGTAGACCTCGGAAGCACCGGCAACAACGGAGTAATTGGTTGGTATGTAGTTCCTTGGATGGTCGCGAAATATCCTGGAATCACTAACTATAAGAACTTGAACAAGTATGCAAGTTTGTTCAAGACTTCTGAGTCCGGCAGCATGGGCGCCTTCCTTGATGGCGATCCATCCTATGTAACAAACGACGCTGCCATAATTAAGAACCTGAAATTGAACTATAAGGTTATTTTCACAGGTAGCGAAGCAGCTCTCATCACCTCCTTCCGAACAGCACAAGCCCAGAAGAAGCCAATGATCGGCTACTTCTACGAGCCTCAATGGTTCTTGGCTGAAGTTCCTCTGGTACACGTCACGCTTCCAAAGTGGACTACCGGTTGCGATGCAAATCCAAAGACGGTTGCCTGCGACTATCCTCCATATCCACTTAATAAAGTGGCAAGTGTTAAGTTCATGAACTCTGGTTCCCCAGCGGCAACAGTGATCAAGAACTTCAAGTGGACCAACGCAGACCAGAACTCGGTTGCAAAGTCGCTTGCTGTTGGCAAGCTGACCGATGACGCTGCAGCGAAGATCTGGGTAGATGCACACCCAGCAATCGTGAAGGCATGGCTAGGTAAGTAGTAATCAATAGTTAAGCAGTTCGGCGCGCTGGTTGAATGGAAAATCATTTGACTAGCGCGCCGATCTATTTCTTGAGTAACATAGTTAAATGAAACCACTTTACGATTACATAATTGTCGGAGGTGGCTCTGCGGGTAGCTCCCTAGCAAATCGGTTGAGCGCAGACCCAGAGCATAAAGTTTTAGTCTTAGAAGCGGGCCGCCCGGATTACAAGTGGGATGTATTTATCCATATGCCGGCCGCACTGGCCTTTCCTATTGGCAACAAGCATTACGACTGGAAATATGAGTCCGAACCTGAACCTTTCATGAACAACCGCAAGATTTATCACGCGCGCGGAAAAGTACTCGGCGGATCGGGAAGCATCAACGGCATGATCTTTCAGCGTGGAAATCCCTTAGATTATGAACGTTGGAGCAAAGATCCCGGGATGGAAAATTGGGACTATGCCCATTGCTTGCCATACTTCAAAAAGATGGAGAATTGTTTAGCCGATCCAAAGAACCCCTTTCGCGGGGATAGCGGTCCCTTGGAGCTAGAGCGTGGTCCGATCAAGAGCCCGCTATTTGCCGCATTCTTCAAGGCGACCGAAGAAGCCGGGTATCCGCGTACCGATGATGTCAACGGTTTTCGCCAAGAGGGATTCGCGGCTTTCGATCGCAATGTGCGCCGTGGCAGACGCTTGAGTTCCGCGCGTGCTTATCTGCACCCGGTGATGAAGCGGAAGAACCTAACCGTGAAGACTCGTGCCATGGTGAGCAAAGTTATATTTGAAGGCAAGCAAGCCGTCGGCGTTGAAGTTGTGATGAGGGGCAAGAAGCAGATCATTAAGGGCCGCGAAATCATTCTCTGTGGCGGCGCTATAAATACCCCCCAGATTTTACAACTCTCTGGCGTCGGCAACGCAAAAGATTTGAAAGCCATGGGCATTGAGGTTGTGCAAGATCTGCCAGGAGTCGGTGAAAATCTGCAGGATCATTTAGAGGTCTATGTGCAATACGCCTGCAAAGAGCCGGTCTCAATGCAGCCAATGCTTAAACTCTGGCGCAGGCCCTTTATTGGCGCGCGTTGGCTATTTTTACGGAGTGGACCGGGCGCCACGAATCATTTTGAAGCGGGCGGATTTACCCGCAGTAACGATGATGTTAAATATCCCAATCTGATGTTTCACTTTTTGCCACTTGCTATCCGTTATGACGGCACCGCACCTTCGGGCGGGCACGGCTATCAGGTGCATGTTGGCCCTATGTATTCAAATGCCAGGGGTTCAGTAAAGATAAAGAGTACCGATCCGTTAGTAAAGCCAGCGCTCCGTTTCAATTACCTCTCAACAGATGAGGATCGTCGCGAATGGGTCGAAGCTGTTAGGGTCGCCCGCAATATTTTGACACAGAAGGCGATGGATCCATATAACGCCGGTGAAACCTCTCCTGGCCCATCGGTCGCAACTGATACAGAGATCTTGGATTGGGTTCGCAAAGATGGCGAGACTGCACTGCATCCATCCTGCACCGCGAAGATGGGTACCGATGCGATGTCTGTTGTAGATCCCGCGACGATGAAGGTCCACGGTCTAGAAGGTTTGCGTGTGTGTGACGCCTCGGTCTTTCCTTATGTAACAAACGGCAACATCTACGCCCCGGTGATGATGGTGGCTGAAAAGGCGGCAGATTTAATCTTGGGGAATATACCTTTGCCTGCAGAGAATATCGAGTTCTATCGACATGCAGGATAATCCAAAGGCCCCCTCTGCAACGGCGAAGGTAAAAGTCCAGAAGTCAGATTCTGTAGATATGACGTCAGATACCGTCGTTGTCGAAGAACCACTTGAAATTCGTCTCAAGCGCGGTGAGGTCGAAGAACAACTTGGAATAACGATGCGGACGCCTGGAGCAGATTTGGAACTTGCCGCCGGTTTCCTCTGGGGTGAAGGTTTTCTTACCGCGCCTGATCAACTGCTAAATGTGAAGGTCTGCGGCGATCGTTCGCTGACCCCTCGCCAGAGAGCGAATGTTGTTATTGCTGAAGTTTCATTGGATGCGCCGGCATCTCATCGCAACTTGGATCGCCGATTCACCATTACTTCAGCCTGCGGTGTTTGCGGATCCACGAGCATCTCTGATCTGCACCAGCGCGGTATTTCCAAGGTCGTAAGGACGAGCAAAGCGCTCGCCGATTTGGCGATCCTGCCAGAGCTACTCACCGGAAAACAACAAGTCTTTTCTAAAACGGGCGGGCTCCATGCCGCGCTGCTCGTGAATCCCGCAGGGGAATCGATCTTTCTCCGAGAAGATGTGGGACGGCATAACGCAGTAGATAAAGTGATTGGCGCTGCGCTCATGGCACAAAAACTTCCACTCTCAGATTGGACCTTGGTCGTCTCTGGAAGAGTTGGCTACGAAATCGTACAGAAGGCTATCTGCGCGGGGATTTCGGCGCTCGTGGGAGTCAGCGCGCCAACCTCTCTTGCCGTGGAACTAGCAGATGAATTTGGATTAACTCTCTTGGCTTTTGCGCGAAATGGTTCTGCAAAACACTTTATTGAGGTAATCATCACCGAATGAAATTCACCCACTCAATCACATCACTGGTAGTAGCTTCTGCACTCTTATCTCCAACGTCCCCATCCTTTGCGCAGAACGACTCCCACACCGTCACTGTCTTTGCCGCATCCAGTCTGACAAGAGTTTTCACCACCCTCGGCTCTAATTTTCAGGCGGCTCATCCCGGAGTCACCGTCAGATTTTCGTTTGCCTCTTCAACCACCTTGGCAACGCAGATTAAGGCCGGCGCTCCAGCAGATATATTTGCCTCGGCTGATGCGACTTCGATGAGCTCAGTGAGCGCACAAGTTCCGCATCCCGTCGATTACCTGGTAAATCAAGTGGTAGTCGCAGTTCCTAAAGGTTCAAGGATCAAGAAGATCTCCGACCTTAATGGCGGCGCCACGTGGTTGCAGTGTGCCCACAGTGTTCCCTGCGGCATCGCCGCTGATAGCGCTCTCAAGAGCGAGGGTTCGGTTACGAGTAGCCCAGTATCCCTCGAAGGTTCCGATGCCAGCGCTGCCGCGAAATTACTATCTGGTTCTGTTGATGCAGCAATTGTCTATAAGACAGATGTAATCGCCAATCTCGGCAAGTTGACGGCGATCCCCTTTGCTAGCGCGGTTGCGGCCTCAACCCAGTATCAGCTCGGAATATCTGGCCAAAGCGTGAAATCGAAGAGCCACTGGGCGCAGACCTTCTTCCGCTACCTCAAAGGGCATGATGCGGAGAAGTTATTAGTCGCAAGTGGGTTTACCCTTTCTCAATGAGGCGGCGCAGAACTGATCCGGTAACTCGCCTGCTCGCCTGGATGGCCATCACCGTTATTGCATTGCCGATAATTGCCATCTTCGTAAAAGTCCCCTGGTCTACCTTCTTTACCAGCCTGCGCGGTGACGGTTCATTTACTGCGGTGAAACTTTCTATCTGGACCTCTCTCCTCGCCGGATTCATTTGCCTGCTCTTAGGCGTTCCCCTCGCCTGGTGGCTCGCTAAGAGTGGAGATCGTGTGACAACCATCCTCCGTCCGATTGTTTTAGCGCCGATCGCGCTCCCTCCCACAGTGGCCGGTCTGGCAATGTTGGGTTTACTTAGCCGTACCGGGTTGCTGGGACGACCGATTTTCAAAATCTTTAATTGGCAGATGCCTTTTACAACCTCGGCGGTGATCTTTGCTGGAATCTTCGTGGGCTTACCGTTCTTAGTTCTGGTTTCGGAGTCAACCTTCAGGCAACTACCCCGCGACGTTCAGGATGCCGCCGAGATCGATCGCGCGACCCCGGCTCAGATATTTCGCCAGATCGCCATCCCACAATCCAAGAGCGGAATTGTGACTGGGTTGGTTTTAGCTTGGGCGAGAATTTTGGGGGAGTTCGGTGCAACCATGATGTTTGCTGGGTCCCTGCCGGGTACGACTCAAACCTGGACGATGCAGATTTATCAGGAGTTAAACATTAGCCAAGATACTGCTTATGCTCTCAGTTTATTAATGGTCTTGATCTCGGTCTCACTAATATTCTTCTTACGTAAACCGATCACTCAAGCCTTCGCATCCTAAGTAAAGGAGTACTGCAATTACCTTGCCGCCCGTAGTCCAAGCAGGACGCGAGCTCACCCCTGCCGAGAGAAAGCGCTATGCCAGACATCTGGTTATGAAGGAGATAGGGGTTGTCGGGCAGCAGCGTATTGTGAACGCCAAGGTGCTCGTAGTGGGTGCGGGCGGGTTGGGTTCTCCGGTACTTCTCTATCTCGCAGCCGCGGGAGTGGGGACTTTAGGTGTAGTCGATTTCGATCGTGTTGATGAGTCGAATCTGCAGCGACAAATCATTCACGGTCAATCTAACATTGGCGAGAACAAGGTCGATAGCGCCAAGGCGAAGATAGAAGAGATCAATTCTTCGGTAGTTGTAGAGACGCATCATCTGAAACTCGATGAAGGTAATGTCTTAGAACTCTTCGCTCGCTACGACATTATTGTTGACGGAACCGATAATTTTTCAACACGGTATCTTATTAATGATGCCTGCGTCATTGTTAATAAACCAGCAGTGATGGGTTCTATCTTCCGTTTCGATGGTCAGGCGAGCATTTTTTGGGCACCCCACGGACCGTGTTACAGGTGTGTTTATCCCAGCCCACCTCCTAAAGAGTTGGTACTCAATTGTGCCGAAGGTGGAGTGCTCGGTGCGCTCTGCGCTTCGATAGGCGCAATTGCAGCCACTGAAACTCTCAAATTAATCGTGGGTATGGGTTCGCCACTTGTTGGATCAATAATTTTCTATGACGCTCTGGAATCTAATTACGACAAGGTAAAGGTTGAAAAAGATTCAACCTGTTCAATCTGTGCAGCTGGCTCAGATGCAAAAATGCTGGAGAGCTACGATGCCTTCTGTGGAGTCCGATCAGATGGAAGTGAGATTACTGCGGCCCAACTAGCAGCTCGGATCAGCGCGGGTGAATCCCTACAAATTATTGATGTACGTGAACCCTACGAGTGGGAAGAATCGCGGATCGAAGGGGCGGTGCTAATCCCGCTAGCAGAATTTTTTGATGGCAGGGCACAAGAAAAAATCTTGAGAGATAGCCCAGTGATTCTTTACTGTCATCTGGGCATTCGTTCAGCGCGTGCTCTTGCCGCCCTTGAGGGCTCTGGATTTGTCGGTATCACGCACTTAAGCGGAGGCATCGTCTCTTGGGATGAGTTTGTGTTAAATGGATAATTCTTTTACCGTCATGATCCTCACTGGAGGAACAAGTAAGCGATTCGGATCTGATAAATCAGAGGCGCTGTTCGGTGACCGCGCTCTCATAGATCACCTGATAAGTGAGATTCCTACGGACGTCCCCATCGTCATAGTTGGACCACCTCGAGATTCGTATGGTGCGCAGATCAAAGTAGTGCAAGAGAGTCCGGCGCTCGGTGGTCCGGTAGCAGCGATAGCCGCTGGAATGGCTCTGGTACAGACAAAACTTGTAGCGATCTTTGCTACCGATATGCCCTACGGCCCCTTGTTGATTCCGCAATTGGTTGATTCGCTAGGTAAGGAGTGCGATGCGGTTCTCCCGGTGGATGCCGAGGGATATGCACAACCACTGAGCGCGCTCTACCGAGTAGATGCACTACTGCAGGCATTTTCTGCCTTTGGGACTGTCAATGGTGAATCGATGCGAAATCTGGTGGCAGGCTTGAAAGTAGTTAAGATTCCCATAGACAAATCGCGCGCTCATTTGTTGCTTGATATTGATACTCAGGCGGATCTCGCGGAGGCTGTATCCTCATATAAAGGTATGAATCCACCGTTAACTAGCGAGGAGGGTCGATGATGGACCAATGGATTGAGGCAGTTAAGAAGGAGCTCGGGCTCGATGCGGCGATAGATAAAGAACTGATTCTCAATATTGCACGCGATGCAGCTCATGCTGTTGAAAGACCTGCCGCGCCCATTACCACGTACTTGATTGGGTATGCCGTTGCCCGCGGAGCCGATGCACAAGTTGCAGCGGCGGCGATTGAGAAGATGGCTAAGCAGTGGCCGACCAACCAATAAATGTTTTAGGCGAGGCAAGTTGGGAGCAAGCACGGTTAGTCGCGGCTAGTAGCGTCTCGGTCTTGCCCGCGGAATTGCTTCCAATTGCCACTTGCATTGATCGCACATTGGCAC
>CAIZKO010000098.1 GCA_903933585.1 uncultured Actinomycetes bacterium | reverse complement strand
TCCATTCTGATCAACCGTCGTCCGGTATTTGATGGGGACAGAGCGATTGGTTCGGTAGTGACTCTCAGGGATAGAACTGAACATATTGAATTGCTTCGGGAGCTCGAGAGTGTTCAGAACTTTTCAGAGGCGCTGCGTAGCCAACAGCACGAATTCGCAAATCGTATTCACGTCCTCAATGGACTTCTTGAACTTGGTAAATATGAGGATGCTTCACAGTTCTTGGGTGAAATTGCATCCGTCCAATCGAACTTAGCGGAAGATTTGAATATAAAGCTCGGTAATTCCCTGATTGCGGCGCTCCTCATTGCAAAGGTAACAGTCGCTAGAGAGCGCGGAGTAAAACTCACTATTGAAGTTGCAACTCCGATCGATGATCTGCATATAGATCAAAATGCACTGGTAACGGTAATTGGAAATTTGGTTGATAATGCTATCGATGCGGCATCGGGTTCGCCCCGGGCGGAAGTTTCAATACTTTTCCATCAAGCCGAACAGGATTCGAAGATCATAACCGTGCATGACAGCGGCCCTGGGCTTCCCGAATCAAATCCAGATATCGTTTTTGAGGATGGATACAGTACGAAGCCATCGAGAGGGGCGGGGCATCGTGGACTAGGTCTAGCCATTGTCCAAAGACTAGTACGCCAATGTTCTGGGACTATTGCTGCAATGAATGAAGGTGGAGCAACCTTCTGGGTTCAGATTCCAACGCGCCAAGACGGGCAATCGAAGGGTAGCGAGTCATGATTTCAACCGTCATTGTAGAAGATGATTTTCGCGTTGCCGAGATTCATGCTGCCTACGTTTCGAATATCCCTGGATTCAAAATTGCTGGTAAAGCGCATACCGGAAGTTCTGCTTACGACTTAATACTGGAAAAGAAACCAGATTTAGTTCTACTGGATTTGTACTTACCCGATGAACATGGACTCTCACTCTTTGCGAGACTGCAGCAACTGCCTCGGGATGCCAAGCCTGATGTATTCATCATTACCGCTGCACGCGATGCTGGAAGTGTTCGGGAGGCTTTGCAATTAGGTGCCGCTCAATACATTATGAAGCCTTTCAATCAAAAGCAATTAGCAGAGCGGTTGATGACCTATCGATCTGCGAAGGAGCGGCTGTCCGATAGCGAAGAAATATCCCAAGAAGAGTTAGACCGGCTTTCAGCTCAAATTCGCGGACCACGAATCCCAAGGTACTCTCAAGAAATTCCAAGAAATCCAACCACCGCCTCAATTATGAAATTTATAGAAGTTGGCAAGAAACCAGTTTCAGCCAATGATGTATCTGATGAATTGGGGCTAAGCCGCGCTACAGCACAGAGGTACCTCTCGCAGATGGTGGAAAATGGCCAACTGGAGTTGACTCTGCAATACGGCACTACTGGCCGGCCGATTCACTTGTTCCGAATCGCAGGAAAGTAACGCATTCGACATCTCAAATCTGTGGACGGATTAGAAAGGCAAGCAATAAAATCACGCGTGACCACCATGGGCAGGGATAAATCTTCGGAACTCACTAGCCCGCAATTTCGAGGCGATATTCAAGGTCTGCGCGGGATCGCGGTTGGGCTTGTTCTACTCTTCCACGCTTCCATTCCAGGTTTCAAAGGTGGATTTGTCGGAGTCGACATATTCTTTGTTTTGAGCGGATATCTGATCACTGGCAATTTGCTACGTGAAATCAAACATACCGGGCGAATACAATTTAGAGAGTTCTATGCCAGGCGAATTCGTCGTCTCCTACCGGCATCCCTATTCGTACTGCTTGCCACTCTTATAGCGGGGGCGATTTGGTTCCCTCCGCTCCTATTACCAGGGCTCGCCGTGGATGTTTCTAGCGCCGGCTTTTATGTTTCAAATATTGATTTCGCCGTGCGAGCGACCGACTACTTTGCGAGTTCGACCATTCCCTCTCCGGTTCTCCATTTTTGGTCTCTTGGAGTTGAGGAACAGTTTTATCTCTTCTGGCCGTTGATTTTGGCGCTCGCGACAATCCGACGGAAGAATCCAGCGCTTAAAGTTTTCATCGTTTCATTGATCGTATTTGCTTCATCACTCACATTTGCCAATTGGTTGCTCCCGCGGAATCAACCGTGGGCCTTCTTCTCCTTCCCAACACGGGCCTGGGAGTTGATTTTGGGTGCGCTACTCGCCAGCGCCATGCCATGGGCTGTTAAGTTGCCACGCGCAATTGCTGCAATTGCGGGTTTCCTTGGAGTTGGGCTAGTTCTCTACTCTGGAATCACGCAGAATGACCCGCTTAAATTTCCAGGATATTCGGCGCTGACCCCGACCGTTGGAGCGCTCTTAGTAATTTTGGCGGGGTCAGTGAGGAAGCCCACCCTGCCATCCCAAATCTTGGCGATCAAGCCGCTGCAACTCCTCGGAAAGATTAGCTACTCGCTTTATCTCTGGCATTGGCCCGTGCTTGTCATCCCGCAGGTTATTGCCGGTAACCATGTCTCTATTACAGATCGCTCTTTGCTAGCCGCACTCTCCATTCTTCTTGCCGTACTCACCGAGAAATATATTGAACGCCCTTTCCGCAAAGGATTCATAATTTCCATGAAACCATTTCGGAATATAGCTCTGGCTGGTGTAGTCGCTTCCTTGCTTGCGGTAATCGCCTTCGGCGCAGACTATGCGGCGACCGCAGATCTGCGCGGAAAGCCAGGAACGGAGAGCGCAGCAGACGCGCGGAGCTTGATAGATTCTTTGATAATCAATACAAAACCTGCGGGTCCTTTAAATACAATCCCCGCTCGACCTGCCACTGTTGATTTTCCAGTTCCAGTGAACCTGCAACCAAATCTCTTAAGCGCCGCCAACGATCGCCCAATTACCTACACGGATCGCTGCCACACTCAAATGAACCTTCGGGCCTCTACAAAGCCCTGCATTTACGGTGACACGACATCGACCGTCGAAGTCGTTCTCTTCGGTGATAGCCATGCCTTGGCCTGGTTCCCCGCTATGAACGAGGTAGCTAAAGAGAATCATTGGAAACTGCTCTCGCTCACCATGTCTGCTTGTAGCCCAGCGGATATTCCGGCGTTTAATAGAGATACAAATTCCTTTATGTTGAACTGTCCCATTTGGAGAACAGCCTCCATCAAAAAGATCATTTCGGATCGTCCCTATATGGTGCTTGTGGCGGGAACACAGGGCTTTGAAACTGTTGTGAACGGAAAAGAGTTGCGAGGAGCGGAGCGGAACACCTTATTTGCCGCCGGGATGTCTCGCACGATTCAACAATTGCAAAGTAGTGGTGCGCACGTCATTATGATGTCAGATACACCGGCCTTGGCTCAAAATCCACTTGTCTGTCTCTCTGCTCATCCAAAGAGTACTTTGGCTTGTGCGACTCCAGTCGCGAAAGCCATCTCAAATGATTGGATCTCCCTGGAGAGCCAGATTGCGGTCACTAACTCGATTGCCCTGATCAAGCCGCAGCTCTGGATATGCCCAACTAATCCTTGCCCAGTTGTCATTGGCAACATCCTTACCTATTTTGATATAGGTCATATGACTGCAACATTTTCGCAAGCCCTTGCCGGCCATTTGAAGAGTGCGCTAGATGGTGTGTTATTCCCCGTAAATTGAATTGGTCTAATGTAGCCCTGTGAATATACGTCGCCTTCATACCTCAGAGGTAGAACATCGGTATGTGGGAGAGAGCCCGATACGAACTTTGCTCTATCTCTTCGAAGAGCAAAAACTCCGGGTTCTATTTGCGTTCATCTTCTTTAGCATAAAACATTCCCCAACGTGGGTGATACCTCTCCTCACGGCTAACACCATTGACATTATCGCCTCGCACAAGAGTCTCCCTAAGTTGTTAATCAATGTGGGAATTCTTGTCTTAGTAACTCTGCAGAACTGGCCGATGAACTTGCTCTACGTAAAGTTGCAGAGCAGAGCGATCCGTGAAGTGGAAAACCGGTTACGTTCGGCGCTCGTTGAGCGGATGCAGCAGCTCACGATGGGCTTCTATCTGAAATCAAATGCTGGAGTACTTCAGACCAAGATTGTGCGCGATGTAGAGAATATCGAGCAGATGGTGCGCAGTTTGTCGGATGGTGGTTCAACCGCAATAAATGGCGTAGTAGGAGCCATTCTGATTACGGCAATAAAGGTTCCAATCTTCCTTCCCTTCTTCTTAGTTTTGGCACCGCTCATCGCGATATTCATCGCGAAATTGCGCTTTAGATTGCGGAGCCGTAACGAAGAGTTCCGCGGAGAGATTGAAGAGATGTCGGCACGGGTAAATGAAATGACAACTCTGATGCCGATCACCCGTGCTCATGGGCTGGAGCAGAGCGCGCTTCAGACGATGTACGACTCTTTCGGCAATGTAAAAAGGGCTGGGCTTAAGCTCGATATCTTCAATGCTAAATTCAATGCCCTGGCGTGGGTTACCTTCCAGATGGCAAACGTGCTCTGCCTTGCAGTCGCGAGCTATTGCGCTCTCAAGGGCAAGTTTGGGGTCACCATCGGGGATGTTGTCCTTCTTACCTCTTTCTTTGGTCAGTTGATTGGCTCCGTGATTTTGCTTTCGAGTTTGATGCCGCAGATAGCCAAAGGCTTTGCATCGATCCGTTCTTTAGGTGAAGTACTTGAATCCCCAGATGTCGAAGCAAATGCCAATAAGCCAGCAATGCCGCAGGTAATTGGCGCCGTTGAATTAGCGAAGGTTACATTTACCTACCCCCAAGGCAATCGACCAGCAATTAGCGATTTCAGCGTAAGCGCCAAACCTGGCCAGATGATCGCGCTCGTCGGTCCATCGGGATCAGGAAAGTCGACCCTAATCAATTTAGTGATTGGTTTTCTGAGACCCCAATCTGGTGTGATCTGCGTTGATGGTCATGATCTCTCTAAATTCGACCTACGCACTTTTAGAAAATTTATCTCGGTTGTACCCCAAGAGTCAGTGTTATTTGAGGGTACGGTCAGAGACAACATCACCTACGGCTTAGGTTCTGTTTCCGACAAGCGTGTAATAGAGGCGTTACAAGCGGCCAATGCGCTGGATTTCGTCAATGAATTGCCCGATGGTGTTGATACTTTGGTGGGGGAGCGTGGTGCCAGAATCTCTGGAGGTCAGAGACAGCGATTAGCTATTGCGCGCGCGCTCATTAGAAATCCCAGAATTTTGATTCTTGATGAAGCGACATCGGCACTTGATTCGCAATCTGAAAGTGCAATTCAGTTAGCTCTTGAAACTCTGATGCAAAATCGCACAACATTTGTAGTAGCTCATCGCCTATCGACGGTGCAGAAGGCAGATTTGATCATGGTCCTAGATAAAGGTGAATTGATAGAGAGTGGCCGCCACTCTGATTTAGTGGATGCGGGCGGGCTCTATCAAAGGTTATTTGAGGCACAAGCCTTTGCAGATGATGCTGGCGGGAAGTAAATCAGAGTTGATTTAGGCGAAATCGCCCTGATTATTTGCTCCCTCTAAAATGGGGTAATCTACGCAGGCTGCTTCAAAAGATAGCCCTGGCGGGTTGCCCGAGCGGCCAATGGGAGGGGACTGTAAATCCCCCGGCTCTGCCTTCGAAGGTTCAAATCCTTCACCCGCCACCAGGATTTAACGAGCGTGACTATGTGACCAGTAGTCCATTAATTTCCCACCTGGACCCCACTAAATCTATTAGGCTCATAAGAGCGCTGTGGATCGGGATGGAGTCATTATGACCGAGAACTTAGTTCATCCGTTTAGCATTGGGGATCGCACTCAATCTGATTTATTGGGTGGTAAAGGCGCGAATCTTGCCGAGATGGTGCGGATTGGATTGCCGGTACCTCCAGGATTTACCATCACTACTCAAGCTTGTAGAGAGTTTCTAAAATCTGGTTCGATGCCAGGTGGACTTCAAGTAGAAATCGATTCTGCACTGAAGGTGTTGGAATCCTCACTTGGGAAGCAATTTGGAGACCCTACGAATCCGCTTCTTGTATCCGTTCGATCCGGAGCAAAATTTTCAATGCCGGGCATGATGGAAACCGTTTTGAACGTTGGCATGACACCACTTGTTGCCGAGAGAATGGCCGAGCAAACCGGAAATCCGCGATTCGCTTGGGATTCATACCGCCGTTTTGTCGATATGTATGGGCGTATCGTTTGTGATGTTCCAGCCGAAGAATTCCATAAGATTGAAGCGCGCGTCTTGGCTACTTATGCAGTCGCTGGGATTCCTGATTTAGATGTCAGTGGATTGCAGGCACTGGCTGATGGCTACATCAAAGTGTGCGAAGCGCTTACAGGTGCGGTATTTCCAAAAGACCCACACGAACATTTAACGCAATCTATTGAGGCTGTCTTCAGGTCTTGGAATTCAGAGCGTGCCCAGTTATATCGTCGCCGCGAACGAATTCCATCTGATCTCGGAACTGCCGTGAATATTCAATCGATGGTCTTTGGAAATCTAACAGACGACTCCGGCACGGGCGTTGCATTTACTCGGGATCCCGCAACGGGGGAGCGCGGCAGTTACGGTGATTATTTGGAGCGTGCCCAAGGTGAAGATGTGGTGGCTGGAATTCGTAACACAATGTCGTTGGTTGAATTTGGAGAGAGATCCCCCGTGGTTCATGCGGAGTTGGAACGAGTAATGACCTTGCTAGAAGATCATTACAGAGATTTATGCGATATTGAATTTACTGTGGAAAAGGGAAAGCTCTGGATTCTGCAAACCCGGGTGGGTAAACGGACCGCAGAAGCTGCTTTTAGGATTGCCACACAGTTGGTAGATGAGGGCAAGATAGATATGAATGAGGCGCTGGCCCGCACGACCGGCGATCAGTTGGCTCAGTTGATGTTCCCACAATTTGATTTAAGTGGATCGGTCAAGCCAATTGCAACAGGCATTCCTGCTTCACCTGGGGCGGCGGTTGGCGAAGTCGTCTTTGATTCCAGGCGCGCATTTGATCTAGCGCGCGGTGGAAAGAAAGTTATCTTGGTCAGGCGCGAGACCAGCCCTGATGACCTCGTGGGGATGGTTGCTTCCGAAGGAATCTTGACCAGCCGTGGTGGGAAGACTTCACATGCAGCTGTGGTTGCGCGGGGTATGGGAAAGACGGCTGTCTGTGGAACTGATGCAATCGCTGTCGATGAGCGCGCAAATCTCTTTACCTGCGGCAGTTTGACGGTCTACGAAGGCGAAACTATCTCCATTGATGGATCTACTGGAAATGTTTATTTGGGGTCGATCCCCGTGATTGCATCACCGGTTACCTCTTACTTGGAGGGACGACTCGCTGCATCGAGTGATGAGGCGTCAGCTGTCGTGAAAGCGGTCGACCGCATTCTTTGTTATGCAGATGATATCCGGACTCTTAAAGTGCACGCAAATGCAGATACTCCGGAAGATGCAATTCGCGCACGTATCTTGGGTGCCGAAGGGGTAGGGCTCTGTCGCACTGAACATATGTTCTTAGGGCCGCGCCGCGCATATGTAGAGAGATTGGTACTGGCAGAGAATGAAGATGTGCAACGGGGCGTAATAGCAGAGATGGAACCGCTGCAACGCGCCGACTTCGTCGGAATCATGATGGCGATGTCTGGATTACCTGTAACGGTCCGACTGCTTGATCCACCGCTCCATGAATTCTTGCCACCACTTGCTGATTTGACCGCAACGATGGCGCGTGCCGAAGCGCTCGGAGCAGAGATTTCGACGCGTGAGCAAGCGATCTTTGCCGCGGTGAAGCGGCTTCATGAGGCAAATCCAATGCTGGGACTTCGTGGCGTGCGATTGGGAATCTTAATTCCCGAGCTCTACAAGATGCAGGTGCGCGCCTTGGTACACGCGTATCTCGAAGTTAAGAGGCTGGGGCATGACCCAAAACCAGAGGTCATGATTCCGTTGGTTGCAACCCAGCGCGAACTTCTGTATTTGCGCGAAACACTTGAAGAGGAGATTGCAAAGACATTTGCCGGCTCTGGACAAAAAATAAACTTCCCTATTGGAACCATGATTGAAACTCCACGGGCCGCAATAACCGCAAGCCGATTGGGGCATTACGCAGACTTCTTCTCATTCGGAACTAACGATCTCACCCAATTAACTTGGGCATTTAGTCGCGACGATGTGGAATCCACGTTCCTGCCGCGCTATTTGGATCTTGAACTATTGCCTTTCAATCCCTTTGAATCTTTAGATCAAGCTGGAGTTGGAATTCTGCTACACACGGCCGTTGAACAGGCTCGCTCGTTACGTGCTGACTTTAAGTTAGGTGTATGCGGTGAACATGGAGGCGATCCGCGCAGCATTCACTTCTTCCATGATTTAGGCCTGAATTACGTTTCTTGCTCTCCATTTAGAGTGCCGGTAGCACGATTGGAGTCAGGACGCGCGCTGGTCTTGAAGAATTCGGCAACGACTTCAAGCGCCTGAGGGATCACAGCAATTACTCATATTGGTCGGTCAGCGGTTCTGAGCGGAGACCAGTAGAATTTAGGTCTAGCAATTCACAATTTCTCATAAATAATTAAGGGACCCATGAAGGCACTTGGCCGCTTCGCATTCCGTAAAAAATATTATGTCATAGGTTTTTGGTTGATCGCCCTCTTCGGCATCACTGCAATAGCCCAATCTGTCGGCTCCAATTTCAGCGACTCTTTCTCGCTGCCGGGAACTGACTCGACCAAGGCGCTGACCTTGTTAGGCAAGGCATTCCC
Source organism: uncultured Actinomycetes bacterium (assembly GCA_903933585.1). Lineage (GTDB taxonomy): Bacteria > Actinomycetota > Actinomycetes > Nanopelagicales > Nanopelagicaceae > PALSA-747. The sequence goes on along the minus strand of CAIZKO010000098.1, from coordinate 2,342 downwards.
TCGCCAAGCCGGCGACACCGAAACCATCGTTTTCCATGTGAAGAGTGGGACTATCAATGATCCCTCCGTTAAAAACGCGATGCAGGATGTATTTACCAGAGTTTCCCATATCTCTTCCGTCGGAATCGTGAAGTCCCCTTACGATCCCATGAACGCCCAGCAGATCAGCCAGGACCAAATGACTGCGTATGCCCCTGTGGTCTTCTCAGTTAATGCGCGCCTTCTCAAGTCGCAGGATGTCCAAGCGCTTGTAAATATTGGTAAGGCCGCGACGACTTCAAATCTCGAAGTTGAGTTTGGCGGACAAGCCGTTGGACAACTTAATGCTCCAAAGGGCAGTCCAGGTGAGCTCATTGGAATCTTCGCCGCCGGCGTCATTCTCTTCATTTCTTTCGGGTCGCTCTTTGCCATGCTGCTTCCACTAGGAGTCGCGCTTTTGGCTCTGGGCACCGCCACAGGAGTGGTCACTTTGCTCACCCATGCAATTGGGATCGCCAGTTTTGCGCCGATCTTGGGTTCATTGATCGGACTCGGAGTTGGCGTTGACTACGCGCTATTTATCGTCTCGCGTTATCGCAGAGAGATCGCAAACGGTGTAGATCCAGAAGAGGCCGCAGCTAAGTCGATTGATACATCCGGCCGCGCGGTTCTCTTCGCTGGTGCCACGGTATGTATCGCACTTTTGGGTTTGTTCGTGCTACGTCTCTCATTCCTCAATGGAGTTGCAGTCGCCGCTTCCACAACTGTTTTAATAACCATGGCGGCTTCGCTGACATTGCTACCTGCTCTCTTTGGTGTGATGAAGCGCCGGGTTTTCTCGCGACGTTCACGCAGAAGTATTGATTCAGGTACCGTCAAGGATCACGAGCAGAGCGCTTGGGCTAAATGGTCACGGACAGTGGCAAAGGCTCCGCGTTCATTAGCACTCGGCGCCATCGCAATCATCGTGATTATGTCTATTCCGTTCTTCTCCTTGCACCTTGGTTCGTCTGATCAAGGCAATAATCCAAAGGGCACTACAACTCGTTCCGCTTATGACCTGCTGGCAAAGGGTTTTGGCCCAGGGACAAATGGACCCCTACAGGTAATCGCCGAAGTTAAAACGTCGGCTGACAAGGCAGCGTTGCAATCTGTGGCGGCAGCACTATCTACCACGCCTGGAATAGTTCAAGTAAGTCCACTTATTACTTCGCCAGACGGAACTATCGGTTTGCTGCAAGTAATACCGACAACTGGTCCGCAGGATGTTAAGACTAGCGACCTCATTAAATTGCTGCGCTCCACCGTGATTCCGAAGGCTCTTGCAGGAAGTACAACACCTATTTATGTAGGAGGCACCACCGCAATCTTTGATGACTTTGCGACTGTAATCAGTGGCAAATTGCCGCTCTTTATCGGCGTCATAATTCTGCTCGGTTGCCTGCTTTTGCTCTTGGCTTTCCGTAGCTTCATGATTCCACTGACTGCAGGCGTTATGAACCTCCTAGCAGCAGGTGCATCCTTTGGTGTTGTAGTTGCGGTATTCCAATGGGGTTGGGGAGCAAAGTTACTGAACATTGGCTCGGGGCCCATCGAAGCTTTCCTGCCTGTCATTATGTTGGCAATTCTCTTTGGGCTATCAATGGATTACCAGGTCTTCTTGGTCAGTCGCATGCACGAGGAATGGCTACACACAAAAGAGAACGGCAAGGCGGTTATCGTTGGTCAGACCGAAACCGGTCGGATTATTACATCTGCCGCGCTCATTATGATTACCGTCTTCTCGTCCTTCGTATTTGGCGGCGAAAAGGTCATCAAAGAGTTTGGTATAGGATTAGCCTCTGCGGTCTTTATTGATGCATTTGTCCTACGCACGATTTTGGTGCCGGCCCTCATGCATCTCTTTGGATCAACTAACTGGTGGATTCCGAACTGGCTGGAGAAGCGATTGCCTCGTCTCTCGGTTGAACCGGCAGAGCTCGAAGAAGCCATTTAACCTCTAGATTCTCGGTACACCAGGGCGCGGAATAGTTCACGCTTTATTATTGTTTGCCACCGTAGCCAGCACCTATTTATTAAGTAGGTTTGCTGCCAATTGCGGTGGAGGGTTAATAATGAAGCACGAAGAAGTCTCTTCAATTAAGCCGGATGGAACCTTGTACCCATATCAGGTGAATGACGCCCAACTGCGAGAATCCCTGGATCCACTTTCTTATAACGTTACCCGGCAGGCTGGAACCGAAGCAGCTTTTAGTGGCGATTACACCGATACCGAGACCGAAGGGGTTTACTCCTGCAAAGTCTGCTCTCAAGAGCTCTTTAGAAGCGAGAATAAGTTCCACTCGGGTTGCGGATGGCCCTCT
>CAIZKO010000097.1 GCA_903933585.1 uncultured Actinomycetes bacterium | reverse complement strand
TTTGCGTAAGTTTAGCCAACGGTAGCGCCATCATTGCAGCACCTAATACGGTGGTCGTCTGTGCAAGACCAGCTAATGATTCTGATTTAGATATTGAAGTGACTAGTAGCGATCCCGCTGCGACCGTTCCGGAAGTTCCGACGCCATTGAGGATTTGTGCGGCGCTTAATGTGCGAATTACCTTGCGCTGCTGAGTAGCCGTCTCCATTCAAGGATCATAGGGCACGGGTACCAATTCCTATATGAGGATAGACTTTTGCGATGAGCGAACCTAGCCCTTGTCCGAAATGTAAGTGTGAATACACCTATGAAATGGGGGCATTGCTCATCTGCCCTGAATGTGCCCACGAGTGGAACCCGACAGAGCTCGAGGAAGATTTTGAAGAGTTGTTGGTCGTAAAAGATTCAGCGGGAAATGTTCTAACCGATGGTGATGATGTAACAATCATTAAGGATATGAAAGTCAAAGGAAGTTCTGCGCCACTCAAAGTTGGCACCAAAGTACGCAATATCCGCCTGGTAGATGGGCCAGATGGCCACAATATCGATGCCAAGGTAGATGGATTTGGCGCGATGAATCTGAAATCGAGCATTGTAAAGAAAGCTTAAATTCGATTCTTGAACGCTTCCTTGTTGAAATCATGTTTCGTATAATTAGGTATGACTAAGGCGCTTGTCACAGCACATTTGAAGGCGTTTCCTATGGAGCAGCGGAAAATCTTAGAGCTACTTCGCGATCAAATAGCAGCCGAGCTTCCAACTGCGAAGCAGGTCATTAAATATGGAATTCCGACTTTTGTCGTCGATGGTAAGCCCATTATTGGTTTTAGCGGTTATAAGAAGCACAACAGCATATTTCCATATAGTGGAACGGTGGCCTCGATGCTCAAATCTGAGTTAAGGAATTATGAGCAAACTAAAGGCTCGATCCACTTCGCCGTCGATAAACCCTTTCCTAGAGTGCTCTTGAGGAAGATTCTTAAAGCTAAATTTGAATTGATGCAACAGCCGTAAATCACCTTACTTCCAGAGCGAAAAGGATATTTCTCAGGGAGATGTCGTTCAAATAGCAAAGAAATAGGGCTAATCTCACCCGTATGAAGACCATCCTGGATGCTATCGGCAATACACCCCTCATCAACATTGAAGGCATTTACGTGAAGATGGAATATCTCAATCCATCGGGATCCGTGAAAGCGCGTATTGCCAAGTACATGATTGAGCGTGCCGAAAAAGAGGGCTTGTTAAAGCCAGGGGACACCATCGTTGAGGCAAGTAGTGGCAACACCGGCAATGCGATGTCTATGGTTGCTGCTGTTAAGGGCTACAAGATGCTCGTTGTCATGCCCGAAGGATTGAGCATGGAACGGACTGCGATCTCGCAGGCATTCGGAGCCGAGGTACGAACGCTCGGTGACTTTCATGTAAATAGGGCCTTGGATGAAGTGCGTCGCTTAGGCGCCATGCCGGGCTATTACGCGCCGCAGCAATTTGATAACGAGTGGAACGTCATTGAAAATTATGAGTGGCTTGGTAAGGAAATCGTCGCGCAGCTGCCAACAAAACCAGATCTCCTGATCTCTGGAGTTGGCACCGGTGGAACTTTGGTTGGAGTCG
>CAIZKO010000096.1 GCA_903933585.1 uncultured Actinomycetes bacterium | reverse complement strand
TCACTCTCATTATCCAAGGCGGCGAGTTATACGGAAGGCCTACGCAATGCGCTGAAGATTGCGGGACTATCTGGTGCTCTCGTTACCGGTCCACCTGCGATCGAGAGAGATGTGACTCCGATCCTCGCAAGTGATTTACATAAAGGTGAAATCATTGGACTCCTCGTTGCGCTACTAATACTTATTCTGGCGCTCGGATTTTCTACTCAGATAATCATTCCATTTCTCTTTGCTGCCGGATCGATTTCCGCAACTCTTGGATTAATCTTTTTGGTGTCACAGAAATTTCTCGTGGTTCTCTACATCCCAAATATTGTGGAACTGATTGGTCTTGGACTCGCGATCGATTATTCGCTGCTCATTCTCTTCCGCTTTCGCAAAGAGGTTGCGGACTCCCCTGACGATTTAGATGCTGCCATAGTTAAAACCATGGCGAGCGCCGGCAGAACCGTTGCACTCTCCAGCGCCACGGTTGCGATAACACTCGCCACTCTGACCCTGGTGCCGATTCCCTTTGTTCGATCGCTCGGGGTTGCATCAGCACTGGTTCCACTAGTGTCACTCCTCGCTGCATTTACCCTTCAGCCTGCCTTGCTCTCGCTGTTGAGATCCCATAAATCAAATTCGGCGTGGCGCACGGCGGCCTTCGGCCGACTGCCAGCGTTAATTGTGCGCAGACCAATAATTGTTGCCATTTCCTCCCTCCTCGCCCTTGTGGCGTTGGCGCTTCCTATCTACTCATTTCACATCACCCCAAGTTCGTTGACCGCCGTCCCGGCGCAACTGGAGTCACAAAGGGCTCTCTCCTTGGCAACCGCTGCCATCGGAGCGGGGGTAGTAACACCCAATCAGTTACTCATTGATCTCGGAGCGCAATCAAGGGCCTCCGATAATTCGGTTATCCAAGCGCGTTCTGCGCTATCTGCAGAGCTGCTGAAGAACGCAGAGGTCATCTTGGTGGCCACTGGTGAAAAGACGCCTTACGTGGACGAGTCAGGGCGATACCTGCGCCTCTTCGTTATTGGTCGTCATAGCTTTGGTGCACCCGAGTCACAAACGCTGGTCCAGGAACTACGAGCTCTCAAGTTAGCCCGCTATGGGTTCCCCGAGTCCGCAACCCTTTATATCGGCGGAGCCGCCGCCCAGGGTGTAGACCTGATTCACGTCCTCTCTCGAACCCTCCCTTGGATCGGCCTCTTGGCTCTGCTCATTACCTTTTTACTCCTGTTGCGCGCCTTCAAATCCCTAGTTCTACCAATCAAGGCAATCGCCTTGGACTTAATCTCGCTGGCAGTCACCTTTGGAATCGTCGTACTCGCATTCGGACACCAAAACTTCGCGAAGGCTCTAGGTATCTACCATCTCAACGCGATCGAAGCCTGGGCCGCCGTCTTCTTAGGGGTGTTGCTCTTTGGTGTATCTATGGATTACGAAATCTTCATCATCTCGCGAATCAAAGAGGCCAAGGATCGCGGGCTATCAAATGCAGATGCGATTACCGAAGGCGTTAAGCAAACAGGAATAGTTGTAACCTCCGCCGCACTCATCTTTATTGGAGCCGTCTCTGGATTAGCGCTCGGGCACTTCGCCGGGCTGCAAGAGATCGGAATCGGCCTCGTCTTTGGAGTTTTGATCGATGCCACGATCGTCCGTGGCCTTTTATTGCCGAGCGTTATGGTTCTACTAGGTCGCTGGAATTGGTGGTTGCCCGCATTTATTGCTCGGATAATAAAAACTAGCCCCACACCTCTTAGCGAAGTCCGGGGCTAGTTTTATTTAATTGCTACTGCTTATCGCACAATCTTGATTGCAAAGTGGAAAGCAGGTACTTGATAACCAAGTGCCAACCCTGGGAAATCCCGATCTGATGAGAGAACTGGGAGCATTCCATAAGGAGTATTGGCAAATGATGGCTGGTTTGTGTACAGCAATGGGTGGAAGTCGATGATATGCGTACCAGGAGCACCAGTAGCGATCATCTTTACAACCATGTATCCATTGGAGTTAAAACCACATCCATACCCGATGTAATTGTTATCGTAGGTTACAGCGAGTGTGTTATCGAGCTGAGTCCATCCAACACCCTTAATGCTGATGGTGAATGCTTCACCATTCTTAAAGGTTGTCGTTGGTTCTCCTGCTTGTCCACGAGCAACAGATTCAGGAGAAGTCGATGGGTCGAACATTGCAACACCCATTCCGATCACTTTGCCTTTACTGTCATAGAAAGGCATGATGCTTTCTTTTACATAGAATGTAGCTTGTGCCTCTATAACCGATCCCTTAACCATTTGGATAACATGAAATCCGCCTAGATTGTCTGGGATTGTAACCTCGGTTGAAGATGAACCATTGAGCACTGTTGCCGTACCTAGTGGAATCGAGTTAAATGCCCAACAGGTTCCAGTGCAGTTAACACGATTGCCAACAACTGTTGACCAAACTAGTTGATAAGTGCCATCGGTTGCTACCTTGGCGGTATTAACGGTTACTTTGGAGAGAATGTCGCCGCTCGACTTAGAGAGAGACATGGTTGCTACCGTATTTGGATCCATTCCTACGGTAGACAAAGTCGTACGTAGCGTTGTTGTAGGTTCCACCACGGCAGGGAAAGTTGCCGAAGGTTTACCAACACCTGGATCACTAGTTACTGTAAATGGTAGCGAGCCGCCATTTGCATAAGGAACTGGCGATTGAATGATGTTCATGTAGGTGACGCCAATTGCATCACCAACATTTACATAGTGCACTCCACGAGGACCAGCTGCGCGGATAGTGACAATTCCAGTACCGCGAGTCCAGAGAGCTTGCATCTCACCGGCCATGCTGTTATCCCAGTGAACTGCAGCGCCAGCCGTATAAAGAGTTGCGCCCATACCGGTGTAGGTAATGGTGATCGGGGTTCCGATTGGACCACTAGTTGGAGAAATCGTTAGCGAGCGAGTGGTTTGATAGCCGCCGTGTGCCAGCGCCGCCCCATTTTGCACTACATAGATATCGTGTACCCCACCAAAATCGGAGGGAACGGTTGTGGAGTATGAGAAGGCTCCGTTGGCATCGGTAGTGACCGTTGCCATATTTACATTGAACTTTGTGATGCTATCGCCCAAGTAGTTAACAGAGCTTGGTTGAACATCGGCGACCCAAGTTCCGGATGCGGTTCCCCATGTCATTTGAAGTGTGGCACTGGCTGGTAGGCCCTTTCCAGAGACAACCATAGGTGAACCAACAGTCCCCTGATTGGGAGTAACAGTGAGATTTACCATCGTCGATGGAACTGTAAATGCTGCAGCCGTTACTCCGGTAAAGGGAAGTGGCGCAACATTTGGGATTCCACTTGGTGCGACCAAGTTTATTGGCGTGAATGCAGTATCGGCGCCAAGGGCGGGGGCCACGAGGAATACCGAGAAGAGCGCCACGACGACGCCCTTCGCGATAAGTGATCTGCTAGGTGTTGCTGTCTTCGTCTTCATGATGAACCTTTCCTAGAGTTTCGATGTGTTTTTGCTAGGAACCGCGTCTACGGTTCGTCTCTGTTTTAGTTGGTTGGAACTGCGAACAGAGTGAGTTGTGAAGTTGGGGTGAAGTTTGACTGCCAAACTGCAGTAGCACCCTTCAGTGCTGGAGAGATTGAAACAGTCTTGTAGTAGCTAACGCGATCGTAAATCTGTGCGCCGCTAGCATCTCTAACGCGTACTCCATTGAGCATGCGAGGAGCCCTCTTGGTAGCCAAAACCTTGATCGTGTTCTGATCCTTGGTTGTAACAGTTACCTTGAAGTTAATTACTCCCAATGTGTTGTAAAGACCGGCGGTTGTGCCCGTCTTCAATACGGCTGTCCAAAATGCGACTCCGCTGTGATTGCCATAAGCGAGAGGAATTGGTGTTGCTACGCCTGCAACTTGAACGCTTGCGCTCGCGACGTTTGTGGAGTCAAGAACGGCTCCGCCAAGATCTGCGTCATTTCCATAGACGCGAAAGACGATGGTTTGACCAACTATGAATTGGCTTGTTACTGCGCAGCTAACGCCGAAACGAGGGGCGAGAACACCAGTTGTACCGCTCGCCAATACGGTGTCTACATAGAGGCTAAGTGGGTTTGGTGCAGTGCCTTGTACAGGAGTACCGGTTTTAACAGTCAGAGGGGCGGCATTAGCGACGGTATAGGTCACTGCATCTGTTGGTGTAAGTACGGCATTAAGAGTTGCTGGACCAGCAGCTGCTGGTACCCATGAGCACTTGGAAACAAAGGGTGCAACTGTGGTTGTAGCAACTGCTTCGCAGCCGACGATAACGGTTGTTCCGACTGAGAAAGCCACATTTCCTGGTGCGCCAGCCGTTGCAACGATAATTGCTGGGCTAAGGCCGAAGACGGTGCTTCCACCGGATAGAACGAGCGTTGGGGCAGTTCCGGCGGCGTTTGCTGCTGAACTTCCAACTAGTGATGCTCCTGCCAGGGCGAGGGCCACTATCAGTGCCTTTGATTTATTACTTCTCATTGCTTTTGCTCCTTATTGGTTGAGAACTTCGAGGTGGGAAAACTATTTGGTGTTGAAACTGCCAGAGATGGTAAGAGTCAATGCGTTGGACTCACTTGTTCCCGCTGCTGTTGATCCAACTTTGAAACTTCCTGTGAACTTAAGCGTTCCGGTAGCTCCGGCATACTTTCCTGTTCCGCCAGAGATAATTGCGGTACCTGTGATAGTTACCGTTGTTGGGGCGGCTGACTCTTTAGCGCAACCTTGCGATGCTGGATCGAAACTTGCCTTCAGAGTGTTAGTTCCATCTGAGATAGTTCCAGTTCCATTTATTGAGTCGCATTGGCTGGATGGTGAAGAAGAGCCGCTTCCGGTGAGCTGGGTAAGTCCAAGAGTTGTTCCTGTGCCAGTGGCAGTTACTGAAGTCGCGCTAACACTGGAATCTGTCCAGAGCGTCGCAATCTTTCCGGTGTATGTGGCGTTGATGGAAAGTGACTTAGAAGTGCTGGAAGTAGGTGCGGTTGTCTTCGTAGCGACTGGCTTCTTTGTAGTCCAACCGGTTGGACACTTAGGTGTAGCTGCCTTCATAATCTTCGAGGCAGTTCCCTTATAACAAGTAATGGATTTGGTAGCAGCATTGGCGGGATTTGCGCCAACGAGCGCTCCGCACACCACCGTTACCGCGATTAGAGAATATAGCCGTCTCATGCTTGTAATCCGCGTCATTTCTATTTCCGCCATCTCATATATAGGTTTTTCCTTACAAGTGAATTGTTGACCTGAGTCGCTCGTGAGTCAGCCAAAATGGAGGGGGCTACCACTTGCGCAGGTATCTACTGGGTCACACGAGGTTTTTTGGGGGGTGTGACCCAGCAGACATGCCACGCTCAAAGTGTGCGAAAAACGGCCATCGCCATAAACTTGTAGAGCCTTCAATTTATGGACTTTGGGTTCACGACCCAGTCAAAAGCAGGGTGCCATACTCGTTTTATGAGAAATTTTTTTCTGGTTTTTGGCTCTCTTTTCACCGGAATATCGGGTGTATTGCATTTATATTTTTTCAAACTCGAAAGTGTCGATTGGCTTAAACCAAAAACTTGGAAGAAATTTGGCTTAGCTAGCCAGGAGCATGCAGAGATCTTGCGCGCAATGGCATACAACCAAGGTTTCTACAATCTATTTCTCGCATTAGGCGTACTACTGGGATCACTCCTCTTGAGCATTAACACAACTGTCGGATTCTCCCTGATAATTTTTTCAGCAACGTCGATGACACTGGCGGGATTAGTTTTGCTCTTGAGCGTAAAGAATTCCAAGCGTGCGGCTCTCATCCAGGCGCTACCACCACTCTTCGGCATTCTCTTCATTCTGCTTGGCTTCAGTTTTAATTGAGTGCTATCCCTTGGGAAAATACTCGAAACTACTTTTGCGGCCTCGCTAACTGGAGCAGAATGGATTAGACAGCACGATCTAGTTCTCTGAGAGAAGCTTCATATGGACGCCGCACATACACCCACTCATAAAGTATTCGTAGTTCTATCAAGAACACATACCAAGATTTGGAAAGGTAGTTTCGAGGCTGGATCGATTCCTACATCTTTTGCGGAAGCGCATAAAGATAAGGATTATCGCAAGGTGCTGAATCAATTTTTGAGTGGACGCAATCGCTCTAAGTTAGATCCACACTTTGCCGAGAAAGTTGCATTTGAGATCAAAGGGTTTGACTACATATATCTAGCCGGAGGCGGTAAAGGTAAAGCGAGCGCAGTACACAATCTGGCTTCGTACCTGCGGGATCATCATCAGGAGATTGCAAAGGGAATCCGCGCGATTCAAGATATCGATGCGGAAAATATGTCAGATGGAGAATTGTTGGCTGTTGCACGAAAAATGGTTGTTCACGATCTTTAAAATCTCAGGGAAAGAAGTAAGAAATGAGCCGTTTATATGTAGTCACCGGAGCCGCATCTGGAATTGGCGCAGCTACTTGCGCCTTGCTAAAGGAGCGCGGAGAGAAAGTTATTGGCGTCGATATCCATAAAACTGATATCAATGTTGATTTAAGTACCGTGCAAGGAAGAAGAGATGGTGTCGAGGCGGTTATCAAGAAGAGCAAGGGAAAGATTGACGCCATCATCGCTTGCGCTGGCCTCGCAACCCCTACTCCTAAAACCGTTTCAGTGAATTACTTTGGCGTAAAAGATTTTGTGGAGGGCCTTCTTCCAACGCTCTCCGGAAGTAAGAATCCACGCGTTGCCATAACAAGTTCCATGGCATCCCTGATGCCTAACTCACCCGCGCTTGTCGAAGCGATGTTGGCAGACAACGAGGAATCTGCTCTGACGATCGCACAGGGCTTATGCGACGAAGGAGATGAGAAAGCCGCGCTGATCTACGGATCCACAAAGCGAGCCTTGGGTCGTTGGGTTCGTCGCGAATGCATCAAACCAGCCTGGGCTGGAGCGGGAATTCCACTTAATGCGGTTGGTCCCGGAATTGTTGAGACCCCAATGGTCGCAGATATGATTTCAACTGCCGAAGCAAGGGCCGCGATTGATGCGATGGTTCCCATGCCTCTGAATCACTATTTAAAGGCGGTTCAGGTTGCATACTTATTGGTTTGGCTGACGAGCAAGGAAAACACTCACACTACCGGCCAGACGATCTATATAGATGGTGGTTCAGATGCTGCGCTCCGAGGCGACAATATCTGGGCTTGATGGGAGAACGCCTCAAACTTTGCTTAAAGTTCGCCTGCCGTCATTGCAATTACCGATCTGACTTAAACTTCATTGGTTACCTTCTGCGCTGAAGGAGGTTTCCTATGACCCATTTACTGCGCTACTCATTGCTGATGGTCGCGGGTCTCTTTTCGCTATTTAGCGGCGATACTTACGCTACAAATGCAGAGTTAGATGCCATGCGCCACTCGCATGTGGAGCGGTTCCATCACGCTCATTTCTCATCAAAACGACCTCAGTAACCCTCAGCAAGCGTTTTCCAGGCAAAGCGACCTTGGCTGGCTTGCGGCGAGCACTGATGATTAATTCAGGAAACGTTTATCCCCCATTAACCTCATTTGTCAGACTTTTTCTGCTAATCAGTGGAAAAATTTACTTACTTCCCCCAAAGGCTATTTCCTATGCGCGGAAGGTGGTTAGAAATGCGACAAGTACTTGATACTCCTGAATGTTCTTTTTGCCACTCCAGGGAGCTAGAACTCTTCTATAGCAAGACTACGGGCCTCATGGCTGAATGCATCGAGTGCGGATATTCGTGCGCAGCCACCAACGAACATCTCTCCTCACCTTCAATCAATCTGTTGGCGGGTTAAAGCAGGCGAAATATCTAGCCGCCACTCATCTGAAAGTCCGCTGATTTTCCGCTGAGAGATGTCACACTTAATCCGCTCCCCGGTGCTAGCTCCTAACGCGGAATGTGGGTCTACATGCGAGAAGAATTATTGGAAGTACCAGAATGTGCCTATTGCAACTCAATTAATCTAGATACCCTCTATAGCAGGGCAATTGGAATGATCGTCCAATGTAACGATTGCGGATTTTCGAGCATAGCAACCACGCAACTACTCTCTGCGGAAGAAGCAAACAAAGAAGCGGGATAATCGGCTTCGCGATCAAACTGTTTTGGCATCCGCCGCTGTAAACCAACCCACCGATGCGAGCGCAACTGTTACCGCTAGCACCGCCGCGGCACCTGCTAGATGCAGATCCTGCAGATGAGCAGGGGCTTTCAATAATGCGCTGAATATTCCCAGTAGCGCTGTTGAAAGCAAGAGCAAGATTATTGAGCCAGCTAATGGACGAGCGGCTCGGTGCGAGCCCCAATTGCGCCACGCGTGAACCGCAAAGGTAATCAGCGCGATAGAGGCAATTAGAACCATGCTGCGATGCACAAGGTGCAGAGCGACATAGCGAGCAGATATTCCGGTCGGGCAGAGCGGGAATCGAGCACAATACTTTTCGGCCTCGGCATTTACTATCAGCGATCCCGAGATGTAGAGCAACCCCGCGGCTGAAACCGCGATCCAACTTATTGGGTTAAGTCTCCGACCTAGAAGACTCACCTTTGGTACCAAGGCGGCAACCGCTGTCATCGTGGCGCCTCCCAAAAGTGCGAGCCCCGCGAGTAAATGCCCGGCAACTGTTGGTGCGCCATTCCCATCGTAGACGGTGACTGCCCCGAGAATCACTTGAATAAAAATAATGAACCCGGTGACAAGTGCTGGGCGAATAGCTGCTGGTTGAACCTTGCTCCGCTTGGCAATGATCGCTGTGAGCACGACAAGTATCGATGCGAGCCCTGCGAAGTAGCGATGCATCTGCTCCATGAAGGCGTGAAAGCCTTGGGCGGGGTTGAGGCTGCCCTTGCAAAGCGGCCAATCTGGACATCCCATGCCAGAGTCGGTTACGCGGACATGGCTCCCAAAGATAATAAGAAAATAGACGGTAATCGCAGAAGCTACTGCGACGCGTGGCAACCACTTACCTGAGTTTTTAAACATGGTCTGCATTCTTCCCCCTGCACCGTCGCGCAGATCGCGTCATACGGAAATACTTGATATTTCCCTGCTCGCCAGAGTGTTAGCACCCAAAGATAAATAAATGAGCGGACCTCTTACCGAAATCCCCCCCAGAGTGGCAAGATGTAAGCGTGAGTAAGACGGTAGTTCCTCTGCACCAGGTATCTATCAGATTCGCAGGCGACAGCGGTGACGGAATGCAGCTAACCGGTGATCGCTTTACTATGGATACAGCAATCTTGGGCAACGACATTTCTACTTTGCCCAATTTTCCGGCTGAAATTAGAGCGCCACAAGGGACTTTGCTCGGAGTTTCCTCATTTCAACTGCACTTTGCCGATCACCATATTCAAACACCTGGAGATGCCCCAGATGTACTAGTTGCAATGAATCCCGCTGCGCTCAAGGCAAATATCAAAGATCTCGCCAAGGGTGCAACGATTATTGTTGATGCCGATGAATTCGTTCCTCGCAATCTAACAAAAGTCGGATATGAGACCAATCCATTGGAAGATGGCGCGCTGGATGGTTACAAGGTTCATCCGATCGCTTTGACTTCCTTAACGGTGGCAACTCTCTCGGAATTGAATTTGTCGCGCAAGGATGCGGAACGATCCAAGAATATGTTTGCGCTTGGTTTGCTAACCTGGATGTATAGCCGCCCTACAGAAACTACAGAGAAGTTTCTGACAGGCAAATTTGCCAAGAAGCCTGATTTGCTTGAAGCCAATCTGCTCGCTTTTAAAGCAGGCTGGAACTTTGGCGAGACAACGGAAGAATTTTCGGTCTCGTACCAAATCGCTCCAGCAAAGATGCCCGCCGGTAAATATCGCAATATCAGCGGCAATACCGCACTCTCCTATGGACTCATTGCAGCGGCTAAACAGAGCGGGCTCAAACTCTTCTTGGGTTCATATCCGATTACACCGGCTTCCGATATCTTGCACGAACTTTCCAAACATAAAAGATTTGGTGTAATTACCTTTCAAGCTGAAGACGAAATAGCTGCTGTCGGCTCAGCACTTGGAGCTGCATACGGCGGAGCAATTGGTGTTACATCTACCTCTGGTCCGGGCCTGGCACTGAAGGCCGAGATGATTGGTCTCGGCGTGATGCTGGAATTGCCTCTCATTGTTATTGATGTGCAACGTGGCGGACCTTCAACTGGGCTCCCAACCAAGACAGAGCAAGCAGATTTACTGCAGGCGATGTACGGCCGCAATGGTGAATCACCTGTTGTAGTTATTGCTCCTGCAACACCTAAAGATTGCTTCAACATGGCGATCGAAGCGGTGCGGATCGCCACTACCTATCGCGTGCCAGTGTTTATTCTCTCTGATGGGTACATCGCAAATGGCTCAGAGCCTTGGCGTATTCCAGACGAAACCGAACTCCCTGATTTGCACGTTGAATTTGCGCACACTGAAGAGAATTTCATGCCTTACAGCCGCGATCCCAAGACGCTCGCTCGACCCTGGGCAATCCCAGGCACTAAAGGAATAGAACATCGAATCGGCGGAGTTGAAAAAGCTGATCAGACCGGCGCAATCTCCTACGACCCGACTAATCATGATTTCATGGTGCGCACTCGCGCTGCGAAAGTGGCAGGGGTTCAAGTACCAGATCTAACCGTTGATGACGTGACGGGCGATGCAAAGGTATTGCTGCTGGGTTGGGGGTCAACCTTTGGACCAATTGCGGCGGCCGTTGAAGCGCTCCGCGAAAATGGCCAGAAGGTGGCCCAAGCGCATCTTAAATACATCAACCCATTCCCCAAGAACCTGGGAGACGTGCTGGCTAAGTACGATCGCGTCATCGTTCCAGAGATGAACCTCGGCCAACTAGCGTTGCTGTTACGTTCTGAATTCTTGAAGGACATTACCGGCTATAACAAAGTCCGGGGACTTCCATTTTCAACGACCGAAATTATCGAGGCAACGATGGCGGTGCTCAGTGACTGATGTGACGCTTACCAAGAGAGATTTTACATCCGACCAAGAGGTGCGTTGGTGCCCTGGGTGTGGTGACTATTCCATTCTCTCAACTGTGCAATCCTTCTTACCAACGTTGGGACTTCCCCGCGAAAATATAGTTTTCATCTCGGGAATCGGTTGTTCATCGCGTTTTCCATATTATTTGGAGACTTTTGGTATCCACTCCATTCATGGTCGTGCTCCAGCGATCGCATCTGGGTTAGCAATTTCCCGCCCGGACCTAACGATCTTCGTAATCACTGGTGATGGCGATGCATTATCTATTGGTGGCAACCACCTGATTCACGCCCTGCGCCGAAATGTAAATCTTAAAATCTTGCTCTTCAACAACCGCATCTACGGACTGACTAAAGGCCAATATTCACCAACGAGTGAATCTGGCAAAGTAACCAAGTCCACTCCAATCGGCTCCTTGGATACGCCATTTAATCCAATTTCATTGGCACTCGGAGCAGAAGCTACCTTCGTAGCACGTTCAATAGATACCGACCGCAAACACTTGACCGAGATGTTGCAAGCTGCAGCAGCGCACAAGGGATCCGCTCTCATCGAGATCTATCAAAATTGCCCGATCTTCAATGACGATGCATTCCTTGCTGTGAAGGACGGTGATACGAAGGGTGCAACGCTCCTGCAGTTAATTCATGGATCACCCATCAAGTCAGAGACTCATGGTGTGATCATGGAGAGCGGTTCTATGAAAGTTGTAGAACTCTCGACGGTCTCTGAGAGGGATCTCGTCGTTCATAATGCTAATAACCCCGACCCTTCATACGCATTTGCTCTCTCAAGGCTCTCCTCTTCAGAGCTAGATCACGTTCCCGTTGGCATTTTCCGAGATGTAGCCCGGGCTGAGTATTCATCATTGGTAAACCAGCAAATCGCCGATGTTATAGCAAAGGATGGAGCGGGGAATTTAGCCTCTCTGCTCGCCAGTGGGGATACTTGGGTAGTTAATTAATAGGGTTATTGTTACCCAATGATCACCCTGCTCGCAGTGCTCGCTTACCTGGTCACCAGTTTTGCGGTGGTACTACTTACAATCCGAGTTCGTCAGTTGATTGCCATATATAAAAAGCAACAGCCGGATCCAACTCGAAGTGGGAACCGCGGAGCGCGCTTGAGCAATATGTTTAAAGAGATCCTCGGACATACCAAGATGCTCAACTTCACCGGTACCGGCATTGCGCACTGGTTCGTGATGGTCGGCTTCGTGGTTCTCTTTGGAACGTTGCTGACCGCTTATGGACAGGTAATCGACCCCACCTTCTCTCTACCGCTCATCGGGCACTTCGTTGGATACGAACTCTTTGCAGAGATGATCGCTGCGCTCACGGGAATTGGAATCGTCACCCTTATAGGAATTCGTCAGGTAACAAGGTTTCGTACCCGTAATCGCTTTTCGGGATCTGCAATGGGCAAGGCCTACTACGTCGAGGCAACTATCTTGGCGATTGTTTTCTGCGTAATTGCTCTGCGCGGACTCGAAGGCGCCCTCGCTGGAGTCACCTCATGGAATTGGCATTATGCAATATCTTGGCCGGCGGTACTTACCTTTAACTCGCTCTCCGCAGGAACTATCAAGAACGCCATTGTCATTGTAGCTACCATCAAGATCCTGATTTCGATGGCCTGGTTCATTGTCATTGCCTCCGACTTAACCATGGGAGTGGCTTGGCACAGATTCTTGGCCTTCTTCAATATATATTTCAAACGCAATATTGATCGGCCGGCACTCGGTGCGCTTCCTGAGATGCTCTCCAAGGGTAAGCCCATTAATTTCGAAGATCCTGCAGAAGATGATCTCTTTGGACTAGGAACGCGCGGTGACATTTCTTGGAAGGGTCTGCTGGATATGACCAGCTGTACCGAATGTGGGCGCTGTCAGTCGCAATGTCCGGCCTGGCATACCGACAAACCGCTTTCGCCAAAGTTGTTGATCATGTCTATGCGTGATCACGCTATGGCGAAGGTTGTCGAGACCGAAAATCTGGTGGGCGATAACGCGCCGATATCCACCGATGTTCTGTGGGCCTGTACATCCTGTGGAGCCTGCGTCAATGCCTGCCCTGTCGGTATCGAGCACATCGATCACATTGTAAATATGCGTCGCTTCCAAGTATTAGTCGAATCCAATTTTCCTAAAGAACTCAACGGAACATTCCGTAATATGGAGCAAGCGGGCAATCCTTGGGGGTCAAATAAAGATAACCGCGAAGGATGGATCGCAGAGTGCGATTTCCCAGTAAAAGTCGTCAGCGGAACTCTTCCCGACGATGTCGAATATCTCTTCTGGGTCGGTTGCGCAGGAGCATATGAAGATCGCGCCAAGAAGACAACTAAGGCGGTAGCGGAACTGCTCTATATGGCGGGAGTCAATTTCGCCGTACTTGGAAACCGAGAAACATGCACCGGGGATCCCGCTCGTCGCTCTGGTAACGAATACCTGTATCAAATTCTGGCGGCCGAGAACATCGAAACCTTCAACGAGGTATTTGCGGGTCGGTCCAAGGGAAAGAAGAAGGTCGTCGTCACCTGTCCACATTGCTTCACAACAATTGGTAAGGATTACGCACAGAGTGGCTTCGAGCTTGAGATGTTGCACCACACCCAACTCTTAAATACCCTGATCAAAGAGGGGCGCTTAAAGCCAAGCCCTCATAAATCCGAGGCGAAGTTGACCTATCACGATCCTTGCTACCTGGGTCGACACAATCAGATTTATGCACCACCGCGTGAATTACTTGAAGCGAGTGGTTGTGACATCACCGAGATGCCACGCAATCAGGAACGTTCATTCTGTTGTGGCGGCGGTGGCGGACGGATGTGGGTCGAAGAAACTATCGGAACTCGCATTAACTTGACGCGTGTTGATGAGGCTTTAGCAACGGGCGCAACAGAAGTTGCGGTCGCTTGTCCATTCTGTCGCATCATGGTGACCGATGGAGTACAAGCTCGAGAGTCAGATGTACAAGTCCTCGATGTTGCTCAAGTATTGTTGCGCAGCGTTAAGGGCGGCGAATAAGCCCACCTTGTGACCTTACGGCTTCTTCGCCTTAATTGCTGCGGTCGCTTGTGGGATAACTGAAAATAAGTCGCCCACAACTCCAAAGTCTGCAACGTCGAAGATGGGCGCATCGGGATCGGTATTTACTGCGATGATCAATTTGCTTGTCTGCATTCCCGCGCGATGTTGAATGGCCCCAGAGATTCCCACCGCTACGTAAAGCTGCGGCCGCACAGTCTTTCCGGTTTGTCCCACTTGGTGTGAATGAGGGTACCAACCGGCATCCGTCGCTGCGCGTGAGGCCCCTATCGCTGCACCGAGGCTATCGGCGAACTCCTCTAACGGCCCAAAGTCGCCTTTGGTTCCACCGCCACCGGAGACCACGATTGACGCTTCGGTAAGTTCTGGACGGTTGCCTTTCAACGCCATCTCTACCGAAAGAGTGCGCTCCAAGGAGGGAGTTATAGTTCCCAAAAATGCTTCGACAACTGGCGAGCTCTTTGTGCTGACAACATCGACAGAATTAGAGCGAATTGCTACAACTGCGCACGGACTCTTCACTCCTGCCTTGACTGTCATGGCGCCACCAAAGATTGATTGAGTCGTGATCAGTTCACTGTCAATATCTGTTGCATCTGTAATGATTCCAGAATGCGACCGAACCGCCGTTCGTGCTGCAATCTCTTTTCCCGTGATAGTCGCTGTAACAAGTAGCGCAATTGGGGATTTCTCAAGGATGATCTGCGAGAGCACCTGCGCTACCTCAGCCGGAGAATTGCGATTGACACCAGAAACGGTGATGACCTTATCAACGCAGAATTCAGACAATTGCGGGAGCAAATCTGCATCAAAGAGAACGGCTGTGACCTCCCCTATTCTCTGCCCAAAAATAGCAAGCTCGCCAGTAGAGCGAGCCACCTTTCCATCAACCTGATCGACCAGAATGAGAACACTCATATGACACGCTGCTCAACTAAGAAAGCGACCAGTTGGTTTCCACCATCACCAGCATCAACCACCTTGATTCCTTTGGATTTAGGCGGTCGAGGAGTCACTTCTCTTACAGTCGACCAGGATGCGGCCGCACCCACGGAATCTGACTCAATTCCAATCTCGCCAAGAGCCTTAATCACTAAAGGTTTCTTCTTAGAGCCCATGATCCCTTTAAATGAAGGGTAACGGGGAACATTGATCTTATCTGGAACACTAATCACTATTGGGAAATGAGCCGAGATATTTTCAACTCCAATTTCAGTAGAGCGAGCTCCCTGCGCCATAGAACCCGCCAGATCGATATCGACTTTGTGCACATGAGTTAGTTGGGCCCATCCCAAACGTTCAGCTAGCATCGCGGGAATCACGCTCATGCGAGCATCGGTAGATTCGGTTCCACACATAACTAGATCGAAACCACCATTTGCGATCACCTGCGCTAATACCAGCGAAGTTGATAGGGCATCTGATCCTGCAAGCGCTGGATCAGAGATCAAGATGGCGTTATCCGCCCCCATGGCCAGACCCTTGCGGAGCGCTTCGGTGGCGCGTTCTGGCCCCATGCAAAGCAAGGTAATTTCATGTCCGCTTTCTGGACCAGCGGCACCTGTCGTTGAGTTGGCTTCTACAATTCGCAGCGCTTCCTCAAGCGCATACTCATCGAGATCGTTAAGAACAGCATCCACTCCCAGGCGATCTAATACTTGGCCATCCATCTTCTTTTCGACCCAAGAATCAGGAACCTGTTTAACGCAGACCGCAATCTTCATCTCGAGATATTAACCCTTAATTCGCAGACCCTCGGGATCAAAGAGAGGTGAGCTTTGCACGACACCAATCTTCCACTCTCCGAAAAATTCGACCTCTAGCGTTGATTGTGGCGTGGTGAATTCCTTAGGCAGGTAGGCATAGCCGATCCCCTTTTGGATCGTGTAGCCCTGGCCTCCACTTTTAATTCGGCCGATAATTTCTCCGTTGGCCCTGATCGGTTCGTTTCCGAGCGGAGTTTGCTTGAGATCGTCGAAGGTAATAACTACTAGAGCGCGCTTTGGATGAGGGTCTGCCAGTAAGGCCTCCTTGCCGATAAATGCGCTTTTCTTCTGTGAAACCGCAAAGCCGAGGCCGGCTTCTAGTGGGGTTGTCTCCGTATTGATTTCACTCCCCCAGGCCAGATAACCCTTTTCCAGGCGCAGCGATTCAATCGCCCGGTAGCCACAGGGTTCGGCTCCAAGCGGCTTACCAGCTGCAATGAGAGCGTTCCAAACTCGCAGACCCTCCTTAATTGGTAAATAGAGCTCCCAACCGAGTTCGCCGACATAGGTAATGCGCGTTGCACGTAAATTGACTCCCGCAACTTCTATCTCGCGAGAATGCATGAAGGGAAAATTCTCATTTCCAAGATCGTAAGTGGTTATCAATTGCAGTATCTCTCGAGCTTTCGGACCCCAGATTCCAAATACCGCTAATTCCGAAGTGGAATCTGTAATTTCGACATCATCAAATGCCATTTCGCGGCGCTGCTTTCGGAGCCAACCACCATCATGATTTCCAAAAGCGGTGCCAGTAATAATTAGGAATTCATCTTTGGAAATTTGAGTCACGGTGTAGTCGGATTCGATACCACCTTTGGTATTGAGCGCCTGGGTATAAACGGTTCGGTTGATTCCTCGAACAACGTTGTTGGAGCAGACCAGATTAAGAAATTCGCCAGCCCGGGCACCGGTTATCTTCAACTTAGCGAAACTTGATTCGTCAAAGATTCCGGCTGAGGTACGCGTAATTTGATGCTCGACCTGTACCGCTGCTGACCAATTCTTGCCCGCCCAACCGTAGGGGCGATTTCCTTCATCGCCCACGTGCGTTTCGTAATAGTTAACGCGCTCCCACGAGGCTTTCTCTCCAAAAACAGCGCCGTGCTCTTTGTGCCACTCGTAAACAGGGGAGGTCTTTGCGGGACGACCAGTTTGGCGCTCTTCGAGTGGATAGTGAATGTCATAATATTGTTCGTAATTCTCTTGTACGCGATCCATGGTAAATGCTGGCGATTCGTATGAACTTCCGAATCTGCGAATATCCATATGCCACAAATCCATAGGTGGTTCATTTCCAACAATCCACTCCGCCATAACTTTTCCGATCCCGCCAGCGCCAGCGATACCGTGAGCACAGAAGCCAGCGGCGACGTAGAAGCCACCTACTTCTGTCTCCCCTAAGCAGAATTCATTGTCAGGTGTGAAGGCTTCAGGGCCATTGATAAATTTCTTAATACCGATTTCAGCCATTTTCGGCACCCGCACTTGAGAATTGATAGCGATCTCTTCAAAGCGCTCCCATTCTTCGGGAAGAAGCATTCCGTTGAAATTTGCGGGAACGTCGTCGAACTTTTCACGACTGGTTACCCATGGTCTGGATTCGCGCTCGTATCCGCCCATGACTAGTCCATCAACTTCTTGGCGGAAGTAGATCAACAGGTCTGGATCGCGTAGTGATGGAAGCTTTGGCGCACCGGCGGGTAAGAAGTTGTCGGTGATCAAATATTGATGGCTCATTGGAATAATTGGAATGCGCACATCAACCAGTCGGCCAATTTCAGCGGAGTAGATGCCGCCACAATTCACGACAACCTCGCACTCTATAAAACCTTTATCGGTATCAACACCGACTATGCGTTGATTCTTGGTTCGAATGGCAAGAACGCGAGTGTGTGGAAATATCTTGGCTCCGCCCCTGCGAGCACCGCTTGCAAGTGCCTGAGCTAACTGTGATGGATCGACCTGACCATCGGACTCCATGATGCAAGCGCCAACGACCCCATCCAGTTCCATGAGCGGAAAGCGCTCTTGCGCTTCTTTTGGTGAAATTTCGTGAAGATCCAATCCAAAGGTCTTAGCCCAACCAATCTGACGGCGAATTTCCTCTAGCCGCTCTGGTGTCGATGCCAATTTAATACTGCCACATTCGACCCAGGATGGTGGGGTCTCGCTCTTCTCTAACTGGCGATAAAGGTCGACCGAATGCATATTCATCTTTGTCAGCGTTGGATCAGCTCGTAATTGCCCTACCAGACCCGCAGAGTGGAAGGTAGAGCCGCTGGTTAACTCGCTTCGATCGAGCAAGATGACATCGCTCTCCCCTAATTGCGTCAGATGATATGCGACTGAAGTGCCACCAACCCCGCCACCAATAATTACGATTTTTGACCTGCTGGGGACCTGTTCATTCGCCATATTGCAAATGTATCCTTTTGTAATGACTTTGTCTGCAATGCAATTAGAAGAATCTTTCGGTGCGTTGCTCGATCAGGTGCCTCGGCTCCGCAGCCGAAGCGAAATCTCCGAGCTCTCCGGCGGCCTTACAAACCGCAATCTCAAGGTAACCACAGATTCGGGGATTTATGTGGCGCGTATATCTAGCAATGCATCTTCGCTTTTATCTATAGATCGCGAAGCAGAATATAGAAATTCAATTATCGCTGCGGAAGCAGGTATCGCCGCTCCCGTCTACGATTACCTGCCGGGCGCGGGATTGTTGGTTATAGGATTTTTGACCGGGGATACTTATGATGCGCAAGATGTAGCAGCAAACCTTCCCCGTATCGCACGCAGCATTAAGAAGTTGCACGAGGCCAAGCCATTCGTGCGGGACTTCGATATGTTTGAGATTCAAAAGAGCTACCTAGCTATCGTGAAAGAGCGTGGATTTAGGATCCCCGCCGAGTATGAAGAGTTATCGAAGTATGGAGATGAACTGTTTGCCGCTCTCGATGCCACCGACGAGGGTAAAGTTCCATGCAACAACGATCTTCTTGCTGCTAACTTTATTGACGATGGCAAGAAGATTTGGCTAATCGATTATGAATACTCGGGAAATAACGATCCCTGCTTTGAGCTTGGAAATCTCTGGGCTGAATCATTTCTGCCGATTGATTCCCTACGTGAGTTGGTTACCGCTTACTATGGTGAAGATCGTCCAGATAAATTTGCACGGGCTTGGCTCTTTAGCGTCTACGGTAAATATGGGTGGACGCTTTGGGCGTCAATTCAAGATGGGATCTCTGAACTTGACTTTGATTTTTGGACATGGGGAATGAAGAAGTATTCGGACGTACTTCGAGATTTCGGATCTGACTTCTTCTATGAACAGATTGCAAATCTACGCAGAAAAACCCCTTAATCCCCCTAGTTCAAGTTATTCAGGCCCCGCATAGGTTCCAGCAGTAGCCGGGAACATAGACTTCACGATCTTAAAATTCGATACGTCAGTTGTGCCATCGGAGTGGAGACAGACAGCGGCATCTCTAAAGTATTTTTCGATACCCACTTCGACCATTGCCCCGTACCCACCATGCAGCTCCATCGCGTTCTGACATACCTTAAGAATTTCATCTGATGCGAAAACCTTAACCATGGTGGCCAAGATGGCGGCATCTGGTGATCCTTCATCAACCGCGGTTGCGGCATGGCGGAGTAGCGCTGACACGGCTTCCAGTCGGGTTGCCATATCTGCAATTCGCGAAGCAACTGCCTGATGCTTTATAAGAACTCTGCCACCCTGAACGCGCTCGTGGACAAAGCGCACAGTATCTTCATAGGCCGCAATTCCGATCCCTAAATTCTTAGCAGCTACCATTATTTTTCCAGGTTGGAAATAAATGCCGGCTTTGCCCAAGGCATCGTTGTGTGCCAGCAGATGATCGGCCGGTAACCTAACATTCTCAAATACAATCTCTCCATTGTTCATGAAGCGTCCGCCGATGGTTTCATTGCATCGAGTCACTGTTAGTCCTGGGGTTTCGCGAGGGACCAAGAAACTTGATGTGCCTTGCATGGTTCCTTGTGTTGAATCGGTATTGGCATAAACGATGTAAAGTTTTGCATCATAACCATTACTGATAAATTGCTTTCGACCATTGATGACCCATTCATCGCCCTCTAGAACAGCTTTAGTCTCCATACTCGCTTCTGGCACATTGTAAGGAAGCCAACGATCAGAAGCTCCGCGTGGCTCGGTCAAACAGTGCGCCATAAGAAATTGCGGATCAGCCATGTAAGCCGCAAACCATTTCTTTTGCAGATGCAAAGGGGCAAGGGCACCTAAGAGAACTGATATCTTCCAGTTCTGGACGAGTTTGTCCGCCAGTCCCGAGTCGCCGCGCGCCAATTCAGTCGAAATCACCGCAAACGTTTGTGAAAGGGTATCTGCATCTAATGGAATTCCGCCGAACTCTTCAGGCACCCCGAGATATCGCAATCCGATCTCATCGGCTTTCTCTAAGATGTGGGGAGCTAAACGCGCTTCTGGGTCCATCGACCATTCGCGCGATCGATCTTCTCTAATCCAGGGAGCGACAACCTCGTCAACGTATTGGCGACAGGTATCTCGCATGAGAATTTGTTCATTTGATAGGTAGCGGTCCTGAAAGTACACGTGTCCTCCTGATTATTCAGCGATTCACAGAGATGATTAGTTTCAGCAAAATATAGTCCCGACGTAGTCAATGCGGAAGGGCGGGAAAACTCCAGAAATACTGGCAATTTATAAGGATTCACCTCGGCTTTCTCTATAAACTTTCGCCATGATTATCGCTCCTCGTCGCACACTTCTCCTCGCTTTCGCGCTTATTATGGCGCTCGTCCAACCGGCTTTCTGGCTAGCACCAGCGCAAGCCGCGTTGCCAGACACGGTTCACCTCACAATTCACTATCAACGGACCGCTAGTGACTATAAGGATTGGAACGTGTACTTGTGGAAGGACCTGCCAGGTTCCGCCAATGACAAAGAAGTGAGTGCGGCGGGATTTGCCTTTGCCGGCAAGGATGCTTTTGGAGCGATTGCGACCACCGATGTAACCGGATTGGCGACTTTCGATCAACTCGGATTTATTATCCGCCTCGGTGCTTGGGTTCAGAAAGAGGGCAGTACAGATAGATTCATAACGAATTTCGATGCCAATGGCAACGCCGAAATTTGGATTCGCCAAGGGGACAAGACTGTGTACACCGCAATCCCTACTGGAGATATCCCAGTGAGCCCGGCCGTAGCTCAAGCAAAGATCTTTGATTCTCCAGAATTCGCCGCAAAGTATACGTATTCAGGAAATGATCTTGGAAACACGTATTCAAAAGCGTCAACAAAGTTTCGCGTCTGGGCTCCAACGGCGAGCAAGGTATCGCTTTTAACCTTCGCGACTGCGACTACACCCGCCAGCGGTGCAACAGAGGTGCCAATGACCTCGGATGTCAATGGAACATGGGTCACCACCCTCTCTGGCGACAAAAATGGGTTAATTTATATGTACCGCGTCACAGTGGATGGAACCACAAATGATGCTGTCGATCCTTATGTACGAGCTACGACAATTAACGGCCTTCTCGGAGTAGTTGTAGATCTATCTCAAACCAATCCAGTTGGCTGGAACAACACCAAGCCTAAATTCTCTGGAAACCCTACCGATGCTTCGATTTATGAACTGCACGTTCG
This sequence comes from uncultured Actinomycetes bacterium, assembly GCA_903933585.1. Lineage (GTDB taxonomy): Bacteria > Actinomycetota > Actinomycetes > Nanopelagicales > Nanopelagicaceae > PALSA-747. The sequence goes on along the minus strand of CAIZKO010000096.1, from coordinate 21,827 downwards.
AGATCTTTCGATAGATCCAAGTAGTGGAGTTCCTGCGGCGCATCAAGGAAAGTATCTGGCTTTCACGGATGTAAAGACCTCCTACAAAGGTACCCCGACAGGTGTGGCGCATATAAAGAGCCTGGGAGTTACCCACGTAGAACTCCAACCTATCTTCGATTTCCAATCAGTCGATGAATCTGCGCCGAGTTTCAACTGGGGCTATGACCCACAGAATTTCAATGTTCCGGAAGGTTCATACTCTTCAGATCCAGCAAATCCAACTAAGCGGATAGTTGAATTGAAGAGTGCAGTTCAATCTCTGCACAACCAGGGGCTGCGGGTGATCATGGATGTCGTGTATCACCACGTTTTTAACGCCAACACCTACAGCGAGAGTTTGATTGTGCCTGGTTACTTCTTCAGAACTGACTCAAATGGCGACCTCACAAATGGCAGTGGCTGCGGTAACGATGTAGCCGATGAACGTTCAATGGCAGCCAAGTTCATCAATGACTCCTTTAAATACTGGGCTACGGAATACCACATCGATGGTTTCCGCATCGATCAGATGGGCCAGATGAGCATCACAACAGTTAACCAAGCACGTAAGTCTTTGAGTGCGATTGATCCCTCAATTTTGATGCTTGGAGAGGGTTGGTACGGAGCAAGTTCACTACCTATCGAAAGCGCTGCAACTCAAGGAAATATCGCGAAAGTTCCTGGCGTTGCTGCTTTCAACGACCAAATCCGTGATGGAGCCAAGGGCTCGGTCTTTAATACAACCGAGGCTGGGTTCGTCTCCGGTATTTTCGCAAAGGCGCCGGATGTTAAGGCTGGAATCGTTGGTAATACGGCTTATAACGGGAACCTCGATAATAAGTGGACAACATCGAGCCCGGCCCAGTCCATAAATTATGTGGAGTCTCATGACAACCAGACGGTCTTCGACAAACTAACTTCAAGCGTGCCAGGGGCAACGGCTTCGACGATCATCAAAATGGATCAGATGAGCGCCGTCATCGTCTACCTTTCCGAGGGAGTTCCCTTTATCCAAGCCGGTCAAGAATTCTTGCGTTCAAAAGGTGGGAACGGCAATAGCTATAACGCGAGCGACGAGGTCAACTCGCTCAAATGGAGCACCCTCCCTACAAATATCGCAGTCAATAACTACTACAAAGGGCTCTTGGCGCTAAGAAACGCCCACCCTGCGTTTAGATTAAGCACAGCAAGCGCAATCAAAGCCAATCTCTCCTTCATACCGACCCTCGATGGAGTTATTGCATATTCCCTCGATGGAGCAAAGAGTAAAGATTCATGGAAGAAGATAGTTGTTGCTTATAACGCCACTTCAACACCTTCAAAGGTCACCTTGCCATCTGGAGGTAAATGGAGTCTTATTGTGAGTGGAAATGTTGCAGGAACTAAAGTTCTCTCTTCAATGAGCGGTTCGCAGGTCACCGTGCCTGCGCTCGGTTCTATTGTGCTTGAACAATAATCTCTGAACTCGATCGTTAAATGAAAGTAAGAAGGCTGCGGCTCTTGGTCGCCACCCTATTTCTTCTTCTTTCGATGAGTGACGCGGCAACCGCGGCAACCCCCGCTCCCTTTCAAAGGGTTGGTCCAGGACATCACATCCTCGGTTTGGATATCAGTCGGTACCAGCATGCAGGACCGATTAATTTTGCAACGATGGCTGCGGCTGGAGTTAACTTCTTGTGGATCAACGGGGGGAACACCTTGGGACCCGCCGACTTGCTCGCTGCAAAGTACTACCGATCGGATCGCCAGCAGGCACAAAGTGCGGGTATATACACCGGGTTTTACTATTACGTTCATCTTCCTAATACTGCGAAGAGAAGCGTAATCATCGCAAATGCCCACAACCAGGCGAATAAAGTCATCGATCGAATAAACCTTGACGGCGGATTAAATGAGTTCGATATGCCAATTGCGCTGGACCTCGAAACCACATGTACTCAGAAAGTCATTTTTGGCATCTGCTCCCATAGTTTGCCACCGCAAGAAACCGCTCTCTGGGTCACCGAATGGAGCAAAGTTATACAGAAAGCCACAAGTCGTACTCCTGTCCTGTATTCATTTCGATCTCTGCTCCACGGCACCTTGGGAAAAGCGACTGCCCTGATTGATCATCCGCTCTGGATAGCGACCGCTGGAGTTAACCCAGCAATAGTCGGAATTCAACCATCCCTACTCAAAACAGGATGTAGTACGAATCTCTGGACGAGCTTGGATTGCCAGACACAGTGGAGTTTTTGGCAGTATTCATCGAGCGGGAACGGCCGTAAATATGGGATCGCACAGGGTCAGGTCGACCTCGATATCTTTAGCGGGACCCCCGAAGATTTCACCAACTTTCAAGCCACAGGTCTGCAAGTACCACTTACATCAGTGATGAATATCGCCATCAACCCTCAAGTAACTCCACCTGCACTGCCCGCGACGCTGCAAGAGATAACGCAATAACGAATTATTAGTATCATAAGTACATGAAATATTCACTTGCGCATTTAGTTTTATCACAAGCTGCCAAACCTCAAGTCAACGTCCCTGGTGGCGAAGATGGAAATCGCGGAATTGCCCTGATTGCCGGCGCCTTATTCGTGGCAGCAGTCTTTGCAGTTGGTTTTTACATCGGTCGAAAGACGGCTAACCGAAAGTAACTTGCTTATTTGTTTTTCGCGACTATCTCTACGTAGCGTGAAGTCGGCAAATTAGCCTTGGCCCGACCCACTCCGGCGTATGTTACTTTTGTATTAACTCCTGCCGCCTTCAATATTTTCGCTACTGCGGCAGCGCGATCTGCTGACAACTTGCCATCTGTTTTCTCACTACCCGGAGTTGGTTGGGCATAGCCAGTAATCGTTATGGTGATAGTTTTACCAAGTCCACGCAACTTGATCGCAAGCTTCTTTAAGGTTTCCAAATTGGCACCTTTAACCACCGCTGAACCCATGTCAAAGTAAATCTTGGTATCAATTGTTGTCTTAAGTGGCTTTGGCTTCACTGAAGGAGTTGGGGAAGGTGTTGGTGTTGGGGAAGGTGTTGGAGCGCCGCCATTTGGCGTTGGTGTTGGGGAAGGCGTTGGTGTTGGGGAAGGTGTTGGAGTAGGAGTAGGCGTTGGAGCCACCTCGACGCGGGTATATGTGAAGGATTGTGGGGCAAGCAAAGGCAGCAATCCATTATCAACCGTGCAGGTCACTTTTCCTTCGACGTGGGTCGGCATGGAGAATTTAATTGTCGTAGTTGTTTGAACCCAAGATCCCGGGGCAAGCTTATTTCCGCCACAAGTTACTCCAACAACCAGCGTTGGGAAGGTGCCGGTAATTGTCACCGTGTACCCACCCACAACCGATCCCGTAGCAGGTGCAATTCCGGTAATCGTTGAGGTCTGCACTGGTGCAGGTGGTGGAGGAGGTGGTGGTGGAGCATTTTCACTCCAAACTGCGGTTAAGAGCACATTGCTTGTCGACATTGTGTACGAAGCACCTGCTGCGTAGTTTGCGGTGCCGTCATTCCAGGCACTAAAAGCAAAGCCAGACATTGTCAGGCCACTGCTTGAAGCAGTGGTGAAACTGGAGCCTTCGGCAACGTCTACTTGTGTTGGAAGTGTTCCGCTACCACCATTGAGTGAATAAGTGACGGTATGCGTAGTGCGCGATCCCGATCCGCCACTCCAGATAGCATAAAGCGTTGAGTCGGCATCCGGGATGTAATCACCTGTAAGTACGATACCAATTGGAGATTCAGACCATCCCATAAAGGAGAAAGCTCCATCATTGCTTTCGGCAGGTAGATCAGCAAAGAGGATTGTTGTCACGTGTGTTCGCGGTGCAACTGCAACGCCATGTCCCTGAGTATCAAAAGTCACGGTGAAAGTTGAAGGGCTCCACATCGCAGTCAAAGTTACATCGACTGTCGACATGGTGTAATTACTTCCCGCCGTATAAGTGTTGAGTCCATCGCTCCAAGAGTTAAAGGTGAAGTCGGTCTTCGTTAATCCCGTGCTAGATGCCGTAGTGAAGACTCCGCCTTCGGCAACATCACCCTGAGTTGGAAGCGTCCCACTTCCTCCACCGAGGGAATATGTGACGGCATGAGTTGCATTCATTGCAAAATTCGCTGTCACGTTAATATTTCCCGAAGCAGCAAGATCGGTGCGTGCCGCAGTTCCTACCGAATCACTCCAAGAAACAAAGTGATATCCAGCATAAGGGACGGCTGTAACAGTAGAACCATCTCTACCGCTGGCAACTATCTGCGAAGTACTACCTGTTAGAGAGCCATTGGATGCTGCACTATAGGAGAAGGAATAAACAATGGTGCTCCACTGCGAATACAAGGTGAAATCCACGACCTGCCCATGGCTATAAGGAAATGTGATTGCGCTTCCGCCAGATGAGGTCTCAAACCACCCAGTGAAAGCGTATCCAGCGAGAGTCGGAGTTCCTGGGGATGTCGCGATGACCCCGCCGGTGGTCGTGGAACCATTCGAAATTGCGCTGCCGCCCTGAGTATCATAAAAGACAGTGAGCGTATTTGGATTCCATATAGCGGTGAGCGAGATGTTGCCGGTCGACATCACATAAGGAGCACCGGCTGCATATGTGGCCGACCCATCGCTCCACACACTAAAGGTATAGCCCGCTCTAGAAAGCCCTGTGCTAATTGAAGTATTAAACGTGGCACCTTCCGGAACATCGGCTTGAGTAGGGAGAGTTCCTGTTCCCCCACCAAGTGAATAGGTAACGGAGTGTGTTGGATTGAGGGCAAAACTCGCGGTCACGGTGATATCAGACGAAGCAGCCAGGTCGGTACGTGGATTAGCAGTTGATGAATCGCTCCACGATACAAAGCCGTATCCAGCATTCGCAACTGCCGTCACTGCAGAACCATTGCTACCTGCATTAACTATCTGCGTTGTATTTCCCGTAAGAGAACCGTTCGCTCCAGCACTGTACGTGAATGTGTAAGTTATTTGAGCCCACTGGGCATAGAGCGTGAAGGCCGCGATCTGACCGTGGGTATAAGGGAAGGTGATAGCTGTACCTGTTGAAGCCGAAACAAACCACCCATTAAAGGAGTAGCCAGGGCGAGTAGGTGTACCGGGATTAGCAATCGATCCGCCAGAGGTAGTGGAACTGGCTGAGATTGAACTGCCTCCTTGGCTGTCGTAGGTGACGGTAAATGTATTGGCACTCCAGGTTGCCGTGAGAGTTACACCACCAGAAATAGTTCCTGTCACTGGGTAGGTATCTCCAGGTTGATAGGTCAGTGCACCATCAAACCACCCGGTAAATGTGTAACCAGGATTTGTGTAACTATTGGCTGGAACTATAAAGGTTGAGCCATAGGCAACTGATGTTGGGGAAAGTGGAGCACTCCCGCCTGCTCCCCCAGCTTGATACGAGATTGCTTGACTATCCGCACTCCATGTCGCAGTGAGTGTCACAGTTCCAGAGATAGTTCCTGACAATGGATAAGTAGCGCCTGCTAGATACGTATCCATCCCATCTGACCAGCCAGCGAAGGTGTAGCCCGTGTAATTAAATGTGTTTGCAGGAACTATAAAAGTTGAACCATAAGCGACGGAGGTTGGTGAAGAAGGTGCGCTTCCTGTTGCTCCACCTGGCAAATAAGTAATGGGTTGCGCAATTGCGTTCCAAACTGCGCTGAGTGTGACATTTCCGATTGCCATCGTATAGGTGACACCAGCCGCGTAAGTATTGGAACCATCATTCCAGCCGCCAAATGTGTATCCAGTTTTAGTGATACCAGCGCTAGATGCAGTAGTGAAGGTGCCGAAATCGATAACCGGCGCGTGAGTAGGAAGGGTGCCGGTTCCACCGTTAAGCGAGTAAGTAACAGTGTTTGAATCTAAAGACCATTTGGCATAGAGAGTTACGTCCCCAGCGCTGGCAAAGTATGCGCCGACAGAGCTCATCAAGAATCCTTGGGCAAAGAACTGACCGGAACCATCCGCATTGGTTGTCCAGCCATATAGGGGATCTGCAGGATCTGGTCCGAGTCCTGCGACGTTGCTAGCGCCATATAGGCTAAATGCGGTCGTATTGCTTTCGACCCATGGTCCGAGATTCAACGATCCAGGACCGACCCGGCCGAAATTGTTTAAGTCGAATGTAAACGTAACGGTGTAAGGAGTAACGGTCCATTGGGCATATAAAGTGAAGTCAGATGTCCGTCCGTGGGTATAAGGAAATACAACGGCGGTGCCACCTGTAGTTGCTACAAACCAGCCATTAAAGGTATATCCAGTACGAGTTGGATCTGCAGGGGCCGAGGCGATTGTCCCTCCTGTTGTGGTGGAACCTGCAGAAACGACGCTTCCTCCTTGACTGTTAAATGTGACAACCAAAGTGTCCGCAGTCCAAGTTGCCGTGAGCACGACATCTGAAGTCGACATCGTGTAACTAACCCCAGCCAAATAGTCTGCATGACCATCGTTCCATTGATTAAAGGTGTATCCGGCTTTCGTAAACCCAGTGCTTAGCGCTGTAGTAAAACTTGCACCCTCTGCGATGAGGGTTTGGGTAGGAAGCGTTCCGGTACCTCCGTTGAGCACATATGTCACGGTATGAAAGATCTGAGTCCACTGGGCATAAAGAGTCGTATCAGCTACTACTGTGAAGGGCGAAGTAATAAGCGCCCCTCCGCTGGTTGCAGTGAACCATCCGTCGAAGGTGTAGCCACTCTTGGTTGGGGTAGGCAGGGTGAGTGGACTTCCGGCCACCGTGTAACTCGCCGATGTTGGTGAAACGCTCGCTCCAGCTCCAGGATCGTATGTGACAGAGTAAGTATTTGGAGCCCAGATTGCGGTCAGCGTGTGGATGAATGGGGTGGTTATAGAAATAGAGGCCGAATCTGCATACGCGGTTACCGCATCATCGGAAAGCCAATTTGCAAAGTGATAACCCAATTTCACCATCGAGCCGGTAGAGAATGCAGGGAGTGGAATAGTTGAACCGGACCCGGTCAATGTAGTTAAAGTTCCACTATCGCCAGAACCTTTATCAAATAGAATTTCATAATTAGGAGCCCATGCTGCGTATAGGGTGACAGTGGTAGTTGGTGTATATGGATTAGCTACGTTACCTACGGCCGTCCCAGCAGCAGTATTCCAACCTACAAAGGTGTAGTTGGCCTTAACAAGCGTTGAGATAGTTGGCAGAGTAAATGCCGCAGATCCGTATGAGTAATTAACAGAAGACAAGCTTGGGCTTCCGCTATCCGCCGAACTGTAGTCAAATGTCACTACGTAAACGTTTGGTGAGAAAGTTACGGCTATGGTGTGATTCAGATTCACTGCATTGAATGCGTAAGATGTTATTGCGCCTTGAGATACGCCGTCCACGAGAACATCGGTGACCTGATAGTTAGCCGAAGGTGTGATTGTGTAACTGTTGTTTGAACCGTAATTTACAGTGGCTGTACCACTTGGTGAAATTGAACCGCTTCCAGTAGTGGATGCTGCGATAGTGAAAGTGTTGGCGTATGTGATGAAGTTACGAAGTGTTCCGGAGTAGTTAGTGCCTCCGATAGTTACAAAGAACTGGAAATAGTAAGTCGTTGCTGCTGAAAGAGTCGTTAGCGCTGCAGAAAATGGCGAAGTAGTTCCGCTGGCTATATTCAAAGATCCGATGTTGGTGCAATTTTTGTTCGAACGCGTGGCATTTGGCGTAAATGCAGCGCCAGGGCTAGTGGTTGAGTAACAGAAGAAGGAGTTCGTTACAACCCCACCCAATGAACTGGACGCATTTAATGTAGCCGTGTTGTTGGTTATAAGTGTTGCGGGATCGGTCGAGGCATTATTAGCAGCGACCGTTCCACTAAAGGTTCTGACAAAGCTCGTGGCCCCACCCATCGAAGCAGTTCCGTTATCGGTTGCGATCACATCAATCGAGTAGGAAGTTCCGGCTGCATTACTTGGGACTGATCCAACGATGTTTCCATTTGAGTCAACAGTGAGCCAAATCGCCGAACTATTTGCATAACTCCATGTCACGGCTCCAAATCCGCCGCTGGAAATAATTGGGGCGCTGAGTGGAGCGCCCGCTGTTGGGCCTGATACGACAGGATTGGTGGTGGTAATCGAAATCTGATTAACCAAGGTGAGTGAAACGACGAGCTTATTCGAGTTTCCGGCCGAATTATGAGCGAAGAAATCGTACGATGTCTTGGCAAATGTACCGGCCGTTGCTAGTCCAGAGAGTGATCCCGTGTTGGTATCAAATGTGATTCCGGCAGGCAGAGTCGCAGCATTTGTCGTTCCGGAATTGTAAAGAATGTAATCCGTGGCAACAGGTCCGGTATTGGCAATGTTAAACGAGGCAGCTAAATCACAAGTGAATGTCGCACTCGCTGGGATGCTTGCAGCAGGAGGCAGAGTGGCGCAGTAATAGCCGGTTATGTCTGGCGTAGAAGCAGTAATGACCGGTGGGGTCAATCCTGCGATCGCCAAACTAAATGTGGTGGTTGCTGAGCCAAAAGGATTAGTTGCTTTCAGTGTATAAATTGTTGCGGATTGATTAATCGAAGTTGTCGTACCGGTCAACGCACCTGTGGATGGATTAAAACTCAAAGAATCTATTCCGGTACTCGTGTAATTGACACCACCCGAGCCAGTGGAATCAAATAATTCGAATTTCGTTGCTGGATCCCCTACGTAGTTCTGAGTTAACACAGAGGTCGAGAAAGTTGCTCCACCTAATAGGACGATGGGGCTATTGGTGATATTCAGGGTTGGTGGAGCGTGAATATTTACCGAGATGGAAGCGTCCGCTGAACTCCAATTCGAATCTCCATTTATATGGCCACTCAAAGTACAAGTTCCATAGCCGACTGGATGGAGCGCGCCACTCACGACAGTACAAACAGAGGAAGGTGAAGCAGAATAGGTAATTCCACGCCCGCTTACCGAAGTTCCTAAGATTGTGGCATTGCCTGAAGTGCCAGCAATCAAGTCATTAATAGGCGAAATCCTGATCGAATCTTGCGCCGCTACGACGGTCAAGGTGAAGGTCGCAACAGATGCACCTACTCCACCTGGTGTCGCACTGTTATTCGCCGTGATGGTAAATACAACGGTTCCGGTTTGAGAAGGATTTCCGCCAGAGAAAACGCCCCATGTGGTGTCAAAGGTAATTGTGGTTGGAGAAGTAGAGATCGTCGCTGGATCTGGTGAGATGGAGTAACCACCGGCGGCAACAGCGCCCCCGCTGTTGAAAATGGAAAATAGATATGGAAGTGGTTGATTGACTTGAACCGTGGCACTACTTGCCGACAAGGTAATTGCCGGAGGTGTGAGTGCATCACTAATCACAAACTGCTGTGTAACGCTGACGGCTGGGTTATATGTTGGGTCTGTACCGTTGTTCGCAGATTGAGCTGCTGTCACAATGCACGTTCCTGCGGCGACCGGTTGAACCGTGCCCGCGCCGGTAATGGTGCAAATGCCAGAATCGTTGGTCGTGAATGTCACGGGTAGCCCGGAAGTTGCTACTGCGAATAAACCTTGGGGAGCATCTGTTTTCACCATTCCATTAAGCGGATTGAAGGTTATGGTCTGATCAATCTTCGTGGCAGTTAAATAGAAATCAAAGGAGGCAGTGCCCGCGGCATTCGTTGCTACAAGCGTGTATTTGGTCCTTGGTTGAGCTAGTTCTACTGCACCAGAAATCACTCCAGTTGTTGAATCGAAGACTAAATCACCAGGCAAGGCCGAGATGACGATTCCACTTGCATCCTTGAGGGACCAGGTCGCAATTGCGCCGCCCGAATTCGTGATGGGATAGTAATTTGCATGGTGCTCGCCCACCGGAACCGAAACGTCGTTACTGCTCCCCGGATTGATAGCAAGAATAGGCGCACCTAATATTGAGATCGTACGGATGACATCAGTAGCAGCGTTGTAATTACTATTGGATGCTGCCGACGCCGTGACGCTACAAGTTCCGTTGCCGACCGCATGCACTGACCCACTCACAATGGTGCAGATGCTGCTACTCGACGTTCTGTAAGTAATGGCACTTCCCCCGTTACCCAAACTAACTGAATTTGTAGCCGTCAGGGGTTGATCTGCACTAGCGGTAGTCATATTTGAAATAGCTGGGAAGGTGATTGCTTGAGATCCCTTGTTAACCACCATGGTGAATGTCTTAGTGGTGGTTCCAAATGGATTTCTATAATTGACCGTATACGTGGCACTCGCAGCGGCAGCGGAAGGAATTCCGGCGAGCTGGCAGGTGAATGGATCCAATGAAAGGCCAGATGGTAGGCCGGTTACAGAACAGTCGGTCCAACCTTCGGAGGCGGTTATACCGCTCGTGGTTGAGTAAGTACCGATGTAACTGTGAACCAACGCATGGGTCAAAGGCACATTGAGAGATGTAACGCTAGATCCTGTCGTTAAAGTAAGAGTCGTTCCCCCACCGTTGATCGAGATGGCGCCCATTCCCGGAGCGGCAGTATATGTTTGATTCACCGTGTTGCTGGATGCTCCACGATTTCCTGAAACTTTTATAGCGACGCTCGTCGCTGCCAAGTATGTGGAATTACCTGCTTGTGCTGCAGTAACAGTACAGGTCGTATTTCCACTAGTACTTGTAGTTCGAATATATGCCAACCAATAGTAAATAGTTCCAGAAATGGTGCTGGACAGAACCTGTCCATAGGAAGAACAGCTCGCAGTGTAAGTGACAGGCAAGCCACTAGATGAATATGCATTGAGCGGTTCCAAAATGAAAGCCGAACCTGGCAATGTATTTACTGTGGGAACGGTTGGCGCAGCAATCAACTTGGGGAAGCGACCCATATAAGGGAAGCTAATTGTCTGCGCAAGTTTCCCGGAAACCACGGCCGCGGCCACGGTCAATGTAATAACTACGCCATTTGAAAGTACGGGGGTGGCACCACCAGTGCTTCCAGTAATTGTGTATGGAGTAGCGCTAAGTATCGCCGTTGGTGTGCCTGTGATTAATCCAGTAACCGTTGAAAAGCTTAGGCCCGCTGTCGAAAGTCCGGGTGAAATTGAGTAACTCTGGATGGGAGCACCAGTCTGGCTCAAGGTGTAATTGGATGAAGGCGCGGAATTTTGCGTCCAACTGAGAGTTGAGATCGATGTATACAAAACCGGCGGAGTAACGCTGGAGAGCGAACTAGCGCTTCCTTCGGCATTCGTTGCCGTAATCACCACCCCATACCCAGTGAGCGAACTTCCGAAGGTACATGTTCTCGTTGAACCAGGACTAACTGGAACATCACAACTGGTCGCCGTAAGTGTCCCTGACCCAGTAGTACTGGTAGCAAAAGCCGAGTACGAAACAACCGGTCCCCCAGTCGTTGGCTCGGTAAAGGTTGCGGTACTTCCCGAGGTAGTCGGGGTACCAGGAGGACCAGGAGGAAGTTGCCCCGTGCCAACGGTCAGATCAATCTGATTCGTAGCGCTTAGGGGAAACGCGCCATTGTCCGTTGCGGATATTAGAAAGGTTCCCGCGAAATTCGTTCCGGTAGGGGGAGAAAGAGTAAGTGTCATAGAAGAGCTATTCGATACTGAAAGAGTCCCAGGAGTTGGCGAGATAGTGGCCCAAGATGGCAAGGAATTCGAAGAAAAGACCAACTTCTGCGCAGCATCCACATCTGCTGCGTTAAAAGTAATTGTCGTCGTAGCACCCGCGCTAATTGCCAAGGGATTTGTGCTAGGCGTTCTGGATAAAGTTGGAGTGTTATTTGAGGTATTCGAAAATGATAAAAGAACATCACGAGTTGTAAATTGGCCAATCGAGTCCTTCGCCGTCGTTTTTAGTACGTAATAGATAGGAGTGGTATCTGTTCCACCCTTAAATGCCGCTTGGTATGCAGCTAATGAACAAAAGGCGATACCGATCTGCAAGATTCCGCTACTGGTGTTGAAATTAGAGCAAGGAATGGCGCTTGCTCCGTATCCCCCGATGGCACTGGCGGTACTTGTTACCAAGGCATATGTGACTGAATATCCATCTTGCCCGGAACTATTTTGTCCGGTCGCATTTAAATTTGTGGAGAAAATGACGGAAGGACTTTCATTGTATTGAATGTCCGTCATATAGCCGGTGTTGTAGATAGGAGCTTTGCGGTCTACAGCGCCATCTATTCTGATCTGACCCTCAAATTCAATCACCTGATTGGTCGTATTCTTTATGCCACCTATGCGATTGCTACCGGTTTGACTAAATAAATAATCGAAGCTAGTGCTGAAATTCGGACAAGCGACATTGATTACAAAAGTGGTGGTAAATATATTGTAAAGAGGTTGACTTGTATTGTCGTACAAAGATGAAGTTGGAGTAGTGCTTTGACCGACACAAGCCTGCACTGATGTTGTAGTGCCGGTCGTACGGTTGACTTGATACATTGTTGGGAAAGCAAAGTAAGTACATAGAGATCCCGAACTACCAGAGGTTGGACAGGCATCCTTACGTTCAACCATTGTGGAAGTTATTGTTACGGTCTTTGCTGTATGGTCATAAACAATCGAACCTACCGCCCCACGCAGATGTGTAGCTTGGACCGGTGATAAGAAAGCAGTAACTAGGCCAAAACTCAACACGAGTATTAGGGCTTTGCGCCAGCGATCGTTAACCACTTTAGCCTCTGTCTCGTGGCCACCTTCAAAGAAAAATTCTTTAAGAAGCGGTCGCGACCTATTAATTAATTAGTGTAAATATCTAGACAGAAAGTGAACCCATGATTTAGGCAACAATGAAAGGCGGGAGTGCTACCCCTGCAGCAAATTTAAATAGAGAATCTAAATACAAAATCTAATTACTTCTCGTTACCTCATTGTTGCGCGGCAATTCGCACCGCCCTAACTGCTGCAGCGACATCATCTGAATTCGTCGACCAGTTACTTACAGATACGCGAAGCACACTCCGACCGCGCCACTTCGATCCCGAGATCCACACCGACTTATCAGCAATCAATTTTGCACAGATCTCATCAGTGCGTTGATCGTTCTCGAAAGCGAAACACACTTGGGTAAATGCAATCTCGTTTAGCACTTCGCACCCTTCGATTTCAGACAATCCTTTCGCCATCAAGCGAGCATTGGTAACCAGACGATTAACCAGTTCAGATATGCCGTTGCGGCCCAGTGAAAGAATCGCAGCCCAGACTGGAACTCCGCGGGCCCTTCTAGAAAATTCGGGAACCTTCTCCGATGGATCCCCTCGATCGTCATCCGCGAGAATCAGGTAACTCGCATGCACGCCGAATGTGCTTCTTATCGCGGCCCGGTGAGCAACTATCGAAACTCCACAGTCATAGGGAACATTGAGCGTCTTGTGGGCATCAGTCGCCCAAGAATCTGCCAATTCAATTCCATCGAGTGCTGGACGGAGCTCTGGTGATGCCAGGGCCCACAGACCAAATGCCCCATCAACGTGAACCCAGGCGCCATGTTTATGCGCTAACTCAATTGCTTGGCGAAATGGGTCGAACGCGCCTGAGTGCAGATTTCCGGCCTGCAATACGACAATCGTTGGACCAGAGCCACTCTCTAGTGCCGCTTTGAGTGCATCAACTCTTACTCGACCTTGATCGTCAACGTCAACTTCAGCCGGCGCTCCCAAGCCTATGTAGCGAAGTGCTCGATCAACTGTGTCATGCCGCTCTGCCCCGACAAAGACGCGAATTGGTGGAGCACCATTCAATCCCAAGCGGTCCAGATCCCAGCCAACATCTGTCAAAACTTTTTGACGTGCAGATATCAATCCGGTGAAGTTTGCCATCATTCCTCCTGTTGGAAATCCGACATCCGCAGTTGCGGGTAACCCAAGTAAATCCAATAACCATTTAGCGGCGATTTCTTCCACTGCGGCAGTAGTTGGGGTGGCTATTCGGGATGCACTGTTCTGATCCCAAGTACTCACTAACCAATCAGCACCTAGCGATGCGGGGAGCGTCCCGCCAATTACCCACCCAAAGAAACGTCCAGAACCCATAGCCATTAAACCTGCTTCACCTGCCGTTGCCAGTTTTTCTATAACAACGGATGGGTCAGTTGGTCCATCTGGTAAGTCAGTACCGAAATCGATGCTTATCTCATTAGCGTTTCGCGCAGGATTTACATCACGCGTTGGAATCGAGTCGAGCCATGATTGCGCATGCTTTGCTGCTAGCTGTAAAGCGCTCTTATATCTATCGCCACTTGCGCTCATACAGTTCCTTTCTAGAATTCAAGGTCACGAGCGTATAGTCCGAGGCTTGCAATTTCTAGAGCGGCCACAATCTAAACACTTAATACAGAGAATTTTAGGATCTGCAATTCATTGTTTAACTCTGCCTCTTTAGGGAGGCTTGCCTTCCGCACATGCACCCAACTTAAGGAGAGATTATGCAGCGGTACATTATCGAACGAGAAATTCCCGGCGCCGGATCACTAGCAGAGGAAGATCTAAAGAATATCTCCAAAGTAAGTGATGGAGTTCTCGACGCGATGCACACTGAAGGAAGTGCTATCGAATGGATCGAAAGTTATGCGGCTGGAGACAAGATCTACTGCATTTACGCGGCTTCAGATGAAGCAGTTATTCTCGAACACGCCAAGCGTGGGGGCTTTCCCGCAAATAGCGTTGTTCCAATCGGTGGGATCTTGAATCCAGAGAAGGGCCGGTAGCAGGCCCCCTTTACTTCTCAATGAGGCTGCCACATTTAATATGTGGCAGCCTTATTCGTGCAAATTTATGAAGCGACGGCGAATGACTTAAGGTATAAATCTCTGGCTTCTCCGCGATTGTAAAGTCCTAATTTAGAAAAGATGCGCATAGTTTCATGTCTAATCGTCGAATGGCTGTACCCCAGCTCTTTGCCGATTGCAACGTTAGTCATATCGTTGGAAATCAATTTCAGGATTGAAATCTGGCGAGGTGTCAGTATTTCGTTGATCTGCTCATTGAGAATGTGCTCCGGAACCTTCGAGATCCGGCGCTCCTTCGAAATCTCAAGTGAGATGGAAGATAGGTTAGCAACAGCTGAAATAAAGGAGATGATTCCTTCGTCAGCGACTAGCGCAACTTCCGTTTGTACGATGACCGCTCCGACAATTCCTGAACTAGTCTTTACTGGAAAAATGACTAGAGACTTCCATGATCCAGTCGGTAAGTTTGCAGATACATCTGGATAGTTAATTACTGAAGTTTCGTGGTTATCGTCGCTGCTTACAATAAGAATTTCATTTACTTTGAGAACATCGCTGACTGGCAACTTGGAGTCAAGAGAAAATCCAGTTGCAGTTGATAACCACTCTTCGTTTACCCCGTAAGAAGCTGTTACTTTATAAGACTCATCATTGTCTAGTTCGCAGAGTAGTACTGCGCTTGGTTCCATATCCACAAGAATTTGTGTTGCTAGTGCGTCACACAGATCGGATTTGGAGAGATTAGCTTTTCCAATGGTGCCGGCAAATTGGCTCACATGATTAAGGTGATTAAGTGTTATTCCCATATCGACAGGGATGGTTGCAACATCAAGGCGTGAATATTTTGCCTGGTCAATCTTTGGCTCGAAGGCCTTGAGTTGGTTGTTGTTCATAGTTGGGAAATGTACGCGGCGCCCAAATGTGGGGATAGCGCCACATAGGTGAGAACAGGGGTGAAATCTAATTTAATGAGTGCCAGCAAGGCTTTCTACTGCACTCATGGGTGAGAATAGGGGTGAGAATAGGGTGATATAGAAAGCCCAGCAGTTGGATTTCAATCGGAGGTAACCGTGCCACAGACCTTGCCATACTCTCAGTGAAGCGAGATAAGTGGCATAGATACGCCCACATTCCAACACCCATCTATCTTCTCGCACTCATCATTGGCTTGCCTTGGATCGGTGGGAGCGGTGATCCAAAATGGATTTTGGTACACCTATTACTCCTCGGCGCAATCACCAATTTAATCTTTGTGTGGAGTTCGCACTTCACCGCAACTATGTTGCGGTTGCCGCAAGAAGCCGATCGCAAGCGTTATCTAGTGCGAGTAATCGTTCTCAATCTTGGTGTCATATCTGTAATCGTGGGAAAGGTACAAGAGCGCAAATTCCTAATGGCCTTTGGAGCGGCCGCGGTAGTCATCAGCGCAGGATTACACGTGCGATCGATTCAAATTCAAATTGCGAGAGCACTTCCAACTCGATTCAAAACAATTCCTCGCTTTTATATCGTAAGCGCACTCTTTCTTATTCTGGGTGGAGTTCTGGGTGGATTGCTCTCCCAAGGCCCCAAGGGTGAATTCAAATATCGACTTCTAGTCACGCACTATTCCACCAACATCTTTGGATGGATCGGAATCACGATTGCCGGCACGCTCATCACCTTTATTCCCACAATGTTACGGACGCAACTGCCAGAGAAGGCAGAGAAACACGGTTACAAGTCTCTGCCTTGGTTAGTTGGTTCTGTCTTAGCGGTTGACACAGGTACTTTAAGCAACGTCCGCGCCATCGCTGTTTTGGGAATTCTTACATACCTTGGTTCTTGGGTTTACCTCCTATCACCTCATCTGCGCCTAATAATTCGCCAGAAAAACCCCTTCTCATTCTTAAGCACGATCGCAGCTCTCATTTGGCTACTTATCTCATTAATTAGTCTGGCGATAGATGTAGTCGGAAACGATAAATGGAAGGTGGTAAGTACTCGCACCGAATCTCTGATTTACATCCTGGGCATCGGCTTTGCACTACAAATGGGATTGGGCGCGCTCTCGTATTTGATTCCGGCGGTTCTGGGCGGAGGACCGACAAATGCGCGACAAAATGTGAGTGTCTCTGATCGCCTAAAGGTAACCAGGTTGATTCTTCATAACGTGGGCCTGGGGCTTTTAGCGCTAAATTTCTCAAGGGTTCTCTTCCTTATAGGCGGCGGGATGGTCGCTCTCTCAATAATCATTAACCTCTACCTCTTGGGTCGGTTGCGCCCGGCCAAGCGCGAGTAAATTGGGGGCATGGCCGATAAGAGACTTTCGCAAGCGCTGCATAATTTGGTTTCGCGGGGCGAGCTAACTCAGGAGGACGCTCACAAGGTTGAAATAGAGTTCGACAGAACAACAGATGACGATGGCTCGAAGCGCAAGATCCTCTCAGAGGTCGGTGGTTACTTGGGCGGGATCTTCATTTTAATTTCATTGCTTATCCTCTTTAGCCAGAGTTGGCGGCATATCTCGAGGATCACACAATTCTCACTATTCTTACTGGCAGCATTTTTGCTCTTCGTTGGAGCGAAAATAACGGGCAAGTCAACCAACTCGAGGGCTCGGTTGGCGGGATTGCTTGGAGCCGTTTCCTCATTCTGTCTCACTATGTCCATCATTGTTATTAGAGCAAACAGTAATGAACTAATAACTCTTGCCTTACTCGCCGGTTGGCTCACCGCCTATTTCTCTTTTATCCTCTTTCGGACAATTCTCGGCGAATTGAGTTTGGCTGGATACTCCATCGCCCTAGCCTTCTCCGGAGCGAATTCGCTATTTCCTCACCTCAATAACTACTCCCCTGTTGTTTCTTTGATACTGGGTGCAATAGGGGCTACTTGGTTGTACCTAGCTAATACCGATTTCTTTAATCGAGGATTCGGTGACGCTGTGGCGATGGCAATGCTATTTGTCAGCGGACAAATGCTTTACGGAGGAAATCTCCGTTTTCTCACCTATCTAATATGTATCGCAATTGCGGTAGCAGCCAGTTGGCTTTATGCGCGTGCACCGGAGTGGCCCCTGCTTGTGGGTGGCATCGCTGCAATCACTGTCGGTACAGGTGAGTTCGTTGGTGACACTCTCGGCGGCTCTTTAGGAGCGGCCCTGGGATTATTAACCTCTGGAATATTTTTTGTAATTGGAAGTATATATTCGCTCAAGAGATCCAAGGGAGAAATACCGAGGGTAACTGAACAACCATAACTATCTTCCCTTGCTTAAACTCGTCAGAGCGACTTCAATGTCCCATATGGCTTACGACGTTAATAAAATTCGAGCAGATTTCCCAGCGCTAAATTCCGGTTTAGCCTTCTTCGATGGCCCGGGCGGTAGTCAAGTTCCATCTCAGGTGGGTCGAGCGTTATCCGATGCAATTACCAAACCGATTTCCAACCGTAACGTTGTGACCGAATCTGAGCGCAACGCTGAAGAGATTGTCATCAATTTTCGTCAGGCGGTCGCGGATTTAATTAACGCTGATCCAGGTGGCGTAGTTTATGGACGCAGTTGGACCCAAATTACTTATGACTTCTCTCGGACCTTAGCTAAGACATGGAGTGCAGACGATGAAATTATCGTCACAAACCTTGATCACGATTCAAACATTCGCCCCTGGGTGCAGGCGGCTGAGTCAGTAGGCGCAATAGTGCGGTGGGCGAAAATCGATCCCGAAACCGGAGAACTGCCCACATCTGCCGTCACTGAGTTACTCGGCTCGAAGACTCGCTTAGTTGCCGTCACTGGTGCTGGAAATACCTTAGGTACGCGGCCTGATATCAAGGCGATCTCTGCGGCGGTCCATCAAGCTGGAGCGCTCCTCTATGTCGACGGGGTCCACTTAACGCCACACACACCCATTGATGTACAAGAAATAGGCGCGGATTTCTTCGGATTTTCTTTCTACAAATTATTTGGACCACACTGCGCAGCGCTAGCTGCTGATCCGCGATTGCTCAAGACTTTAAATAATGACAAGTTATTGCCCGCTACGAGCGCTGTCCCAGAACGATTTGAGTTTGGAACGCTCCCCTACGAACTTATGGCAGGTGCTACGGCTGCCATTGATTACATTGCAGATATGGTCGCGAGTGACCAGCCGACTCGTCGAGGCAGGATCGTTGATTCAATGCGCGAATTAGAACGATACGAAGAGGAACTCTTTGCATTAATGGAATCCGGCATCCAAACGCTTCCTGGAGTCACCACATATGGACATGCCAAGAAGCGAACACCCACCGTTTACTTCAACTTGGAGGGTTATCAAGGCGCAGATGTTTACAAACGCTTAGCAGATCTGAAGATAAATGCCCCTGCTGGCAACTTCTATGCGCTCGAAGTTTCTAGGGCTCTCGGACTTGGTGATACCGGAGCAGTGCGCGTTGGACTCGCTCCTTACAGCACACTCGAAGATGTGACCCGGTTACTCGACGGATTGCGCAATCTGACCAAGTAGTACGGTTTAGGCACTACCCGTTAATCGAGGACATATCGGCGTAGCGATCTCCGACAGTTACCCCAATAGGAGCGATCTCATTCAAAGAATCGACATCACTCTTATCTAAAACTACTTCAAGTGAACCAAGGTTTTCCTCGAGCCTTGAAATCTTTCGTGTTCCAGGAATTGGCACAATGTTCTCACCTCGGGCTAGGAGCCACGCGAGGGCAAGTTGTGCAGGAGTTATGCCTTTCTTCTCCGCCATATCTTTAACGGCCGAAACGATTTTCATATTCTGCGAAAAGTTATCACCCTTAAATCGCGGGTGGGTACGGCGAGTGTCATCGGCCGCAAGGTCGTCGATCGTGGTGATGGCTCCCGTGAGAAAACCTCTTCCCAAGGGAGAGTACGGAACAAACCCAATTCCGAGTTCCTGGACGGTGGCCAAAATCCCGTTTGCTTCAATATCGCGCGTCCAGAGAGACCACTCCGATTGCAATGCAGTTATTGGATGCACGGCATTGGCACGGCGGATCGTTTCTGCCGAAGCCTCCGAAATACCTAGGTGGCGCACTTTCCCAGAATCGACCAACTGCTTAAGCGCTCCCCAAGTTTCCTCAACAGGGACCGAACGATCGACCCGGTGCTGATAGTACAAATCAATGTAATCGACGTTGAGACGCTTCAATGAATCGTTGCACGCCTTAATTACATATTCGGGACTTCCATTTATCCGTCGGGTCCCATCGGCAAATCTTTCGTTACCAAATTTGGTTGCGAGCACAACTTCGTCTCTACGACCTGCAATCGCCTTACCGACCAATTCTTCGTTCTTAAACGGCCCGTACATGTCAGCGGTGTCAATCAGGTTGCCGCCGAGATCTAAGAAACGGAGGATGACCGCTATTGAATCAGCGTCATCGCGAGGGCCGTAGAATTCTGACATTCCCATGCAGCCGAGTCCAAGCGAAGAGACGTTCAGGTCGCGTAATTTACGAAATTTCATGGCCAATTAAAGCATTACCTCGCACTTTTAGCGGATCCACCCTAGTGACTTCGGCCTAGATCCCGGTCTATATTGCCTACAAGGGAATGAGGGAGAGATATGGCTAAGATTGTTAAAAAGAAGGACTTACCTCGTGCAGAGTCACTTCGTGATGGACGCCAGCGCATCGATTTAGTTACAAAAGATATTTTTGGGACAACCGATGTGCAAGCCGATTGGGTTACTTATCAAGCCGGTAGGGATGCTCCTGCGCACTATCACACTGGTAGTCGACACTATTTCTTCATCATAAATGGCACCGGAACTTTCCATGGCGGTGGAAATAGTTTCCAATTAGAGCCTGGTGATGTCGTCATGTCAGAAGAGGAAGAGATGCACTCCTTCACCAGTGACCCCGACGAGAAATTAGAATTTATTGAACTTTGGGTTCCAGCTCCGACTCAGACAATTTGGCAAGATCCCGAAGATGCTTGCCGCTGGTCACCCATTACGAAGGTGACTGCCGAGAGTTAAAACTAAAAGCTAGTTTCTTTCACTACAGAACCATCTCGATGGTACGTGGTCCAAATTCCAACTTGCTTGCCTTGGCTCATTTTCCCGGCTCGCATCAAGCTCCCATCTCTGCGATAGAACTTCCAAAGTCCGTGCATCTCTCCATCTTTGTAGGACCCGGAATGTTTGACATTACCGTTATCGTAATAAATGGTTTTCTTGCCTGATTTCATGCCCAAGTTTCTCACGTCACCAATTAGAAGTGGCGGAAAATGGCATGAATTATGCAGAAATGCTCAGCTAAGTACCTAGGAATTCTGGAACCCCTGAGTGGGTGATTATGTTCTGGATTGCGCGTCCAACGATTAGTTCATTAGAGTCTCCAAATGGTTGCTGACGATTCAAGTCATATCAACGCCGGGCAACGAACAAATCCAATTGTCGGCAGCGCGGTAAGTTCTGTTCGAGTGGCGACGCCATCGGATATCGATGGAATCATCGAAATCTTTACTTCGGCTTTCTTTGAGGATCCTCTATGGGGTCCCGTTTTTCCAGATGTCACACGTCGAGCCACACAAGCGGATGCGTTCTGGCGCCAATTTGTTACCTCAGCGCTCCGGTATCCCTGGACCTTCGTCACTGAGCGAGGTCAATCTGCGGCAACCTGGCTACCGCCTGGAAGTGATGAATTCACAGCTGAAGAGGAAGATTCTTTCGAAAGATTCCTTGTCGCGATTGCGGATCAGCAAATTGCTGACAATATCCTCGCGATCCTTGAGCTCTTCGCAGAATCTCGCCCAAGCGAACCGCACTACTACTTGAGTTTGCTTGGCACACACAAGGATCACCGCGGTCACGGTTCGGGCATGGCACTCTTGCGCGAGAATCTCGCACGCATCGATGCTCTGGGAGCACCGGCCTACCTCGAGTCGACCAATCCGGCTAACAACCAGCGTTACATGAGTGTTGGTTTTCGCCCCCACGGTAGCTTCACGATCCCATCGGGGCATACTGTCACGACAATGTGGAGACCTGCCAACTCACCAAACTTCCAGTAGTGAGGCGGATGAAAAAGTCCCCATTGAAATATTGGGGACTTTTTTCGTTATTTAATATTCCTGAATTGTGCGCTTGAAGGGATTCGAACCCCTAACCTTCTGATCC
>CAIZKO010000095.1 GCA_903933585.1 uncultured Actinomycetes bacterium | reverse complement strand
TGGGTAGCGATGTCGTTCGTATCAAAGACCGCAGGCTTCGCCTTTGGCTTAATAACCCCAGTGATCGTTGCATATGAGGTACTTCCAACAGATGCACCGAGCTTGGCATTAGCCAGATCTGCAATGCTCTTTGCCTTAGCAATCTTCGACTTACTCGTGGTGACCAACGCTTGGGCTACATCGTAATAACCGGTCGAGAAATCAACGGCCTTCGCGCGCTCTGGTGTGATTGATACTTCATTGATATCAAAATCAAATGACTTCTTTCCAGGCTGGATGACTGTGTTGAATGGGGCTTTAACCCACTTCACCTTTGAGGCTGGGTAACCGAGTTGCTTTGCTACTGCGTAAGCGACAGCCGATTCGAAACCCTTGCCATTCGCAGGCTTATTGCTATCAAACCAGGGGGAGTATGCGGGATCATCGGTACCGATTGTTAAGAAACCTTTTGTAAGTGTGGGCAGAGAGGGTGTTGCCGCACTCGAAGCGGTCACTGTAAATCCGAGAGAGATGGATCCAACGAGAGCTGCGAGGGTTACTGCTATTCCTAATTTCTTCTTCATAGATAACTACCTTTCGGGCAGAGTAGGGCTCTGCTAAATACGGGGCGTTATGCCCGCGCTTGCCAGACTTTCCGGCCTGGTCCTCACCCGGAGCACCCCACCGCGGAGGAGGGTTGCTGATCGACGAGCCGGGGCTATATGTCGATGCTCTTGACCGAGTCAAACACTAGCAAAGAGGTTTTGGAAGGAGAAATTGCAACGAGATCGCATTAGTTCCCTCGCCTCCGACTCCTTTTTCGTGAGAAGAGAAGGTACTCTCGCCGTATGAGCAACGAGGCCCAGTTCAAACGGATTTTGCATGCCGCTACGGGAAGTCAGATGAGCGCGAAGGGTTGGGGCCAAGAGGCCGCGATCCGCATGCTCCATAACAATCTCGATCCCGCAGTTGCCGAACACCCCGAGAAGCTCGTCGTCTACGGCGGTACCGGCAAAGCGGCCCGTGACTGGCCCTCCTTCGATGCCATCGTGCGCCAACTGACAAAACTTAAAGATGATGAGACCTTGCTCGTCCAATCTGGAAAGCCGGTCGGAGTTTTTCAAACCCACGAATGGGCACCCCGAGTTCTGATCGCAAATTCCAATCTCGTTGGGGATTGGGCCAACTGGCCGGAATTTCGTCGCCTGGAACATATGGGATTGACGATGTACGGACAGATGACCGCGGGATCATGGATCTACATCGGAACCCAAGGAATTTTGCAGGGCACCTATGAAACTTTTGCCGCGATCGCACGCAAGCGCTACGGCGGAACTCTGCAGCACACTCTGACTCTGACCGGTGGCTGCGGGGGAATGGGTGGCGCGCAACCTTTGGCCGTGACCATGAACGGCGGCGTCTGTCTGATCATTGATATCGACAGGACTCGCTTAGAGAAGCGCATTGAATCGCGATACCTCGATGAGATCGCTGACAATTTAGATGATGCGGTCGAAAGGGTTCTGAAAGCAAAGTCTGAGGGGCGACCACTCTCTGTTGGGCTTGTCGGTAATACCGCCGTATTGGTCCCGCAACTCCTGACGATGGATGTTCCAATCGATATCGTCACAGATCAAACCTCTGCGCACGATCCACTCGCATACATTCCTATTGGCGTCGATTTCCATGATGCCGCGATGCTGGCCAAAGATAACCCAGAAGATTTCACCTTGCGCGCTCGCGAATCAATGGCGAAACATGTTGAGGCGATGGTTGGTTTCATGGATAAAGGCGCCGAAGTATTTGATTATGGAAACTCGATCCGCGACGAAGCGCGTCAGGGTGGTTATAGCCGTGCCTTCGCCTTCCCAGGATTTGTTCCTGCCTATATTCGCCCGCTCTTCTGCGAAGGTAAAGGACCATTCCGCTGGGTCGCACTTTCCGGGGATCCCAAAGATATTTACCGCACCGACAAAGCGATCCTGGATCTCTTTCCCGAGAACGAAGGCTTGCACCGCTGGATCACCATGGCGCAGGAGAAGGTTGCCTTCCAAGGTCTACCTGCTCGCATCTGCTGGTTGGGTTATGGCGAGAGAGATAAAGCGGGGCTGGCTTTCAACGATCTAGTTGCTCGTGGTGAAGTATCAGCTCCCATCGTTATTGGGCGCGATCATCTGGACTGCGGTTCAGTGGCATCTCCTTATCGCGAAACCGAGGCGATGATGGATGGCTCTGATGCGATTGCCGACTGGCCGCTTCTCAATGCGATGGTGAATATTTCCTCCGGCGCCTCATGGGTATCAATTCACCATGGTGGCGGAGTTGGTATCGGTCGTTCAATACACGCGGGTCAAGTCTCTGTTGCAGATGGAACTAAGTTGGCCGCGCAGAAGTTGGCACGTGTTCTGACCAATGACCCTGGGATGGGCGTCATACGCCATGCAGATGCTGGTTACGAAGACGCATTGAGTACGGCGCGTGAGAAGCACGTTCATATTCCAATGTTGGATACCGAATAAATAATGTCGCATACCCTGATCGACAATATTGGCCTACTTGTCACCAATGACCAATCCTTCGATGGCTCGCCACTGGGATTGATTGAGAACGCTGCCATTGTCATCGAATCAGGCGCGATCACATGGGTGGGCCGCAGCGGTGAATTTGCGCGAGGCGACGTGGATAACTCTGTTGATGCTTTAGGCCGATGCATCATCCCAGGCTTTGTCGATAGCCACACTCATCTGATCTTCGCCGGTGATCGTGGCGCCGAATTTCGCGCGCGCATGCAAGGTGAAAGTTATTCCGCTGGCGGGATCAAGCGGACTGTCGAATTAACACGCGCGGCAAGCAATGATGACTTACTGATCAATGCGCGCCGATTATTTTCCGAAGCGATGTCATCAGGTACAACAACCATGGAATGCAAATCTGGTTATGGATTGACCGTGGAAGATGAAGCGCGCTCACTCTCGGTCGCTCGCCAGTTGACCGAAGAGACAACTTTCTTGGGTGCTCATGTAATCCCCAAAGAGTTTGCGAATTCGCCGGATGATTACGTGGATTTAGTGTGTGGCCAGATGCTCGATGCGGTACTTCCGCACGCAAAATGGATCGATGTTTTCTGCGATAGAGGCGCATTCAACGTGAATCAAACGCGCAGAATTCTTACGGCCGGTATGGCTAAAGGGTTACAGGCTCGGTTGCATGCAAACCAACTAGAGCACGGTGGCGGGGTTCAACTGGGCGTAGAGCTCGGGGTTGCTTCTGTCGATCACGTCAGTCACCTCTCTGACGCTGACATCGCTGCATTAGCAAAATCCACAACCGTCGCAACGCTGCTTCCAGGAGCTGAATTTTCGACTCGATCTGCCTACCCCGATGCCCGCCGCTTATTTGAAGCTGGTGTGACTGTGGCGCTGGCATCTGATTGCAATCCAGGTAGTTCTTTCACCTCAAATATGCCTTTTGTGATGGCCGTTGCCGTACGAGATATGTACTTCTCTCCCGAGCAAGCGCTCTGGTCAGCCACTAAAGGTGGTGCGCAAGCCTTGCGTCGCACCGATGTCGGCCACCTTGGGGTTGGTGCAAAAGCAGATTTTGCAATACTCAAAACAGATTCCTATATTCACCTGACCTATCGGCCGGGTGTCCAATTAATAGATGAGGTATGGCGCCATGGTTCACGCATCCACTAAGACAGTTTCTTTGGGAGTAAGCGGTGTCACCTTCGCTGATGTGATTGATGTTGCCCGTCACCATGCCAAAGTTGTTATCACGCCCGAAGCGTTAGCCGCGATCGCAAAGACTCGTAAGTACATTGAAGAGTATGCCGCCGGGGGAGTTCCGGTTTACGGAGTCTCAACAGGATTCGGTGCCCTCGCCAATCGCCACATCGATGTAAAAGATCGCACGCAGTTACAAAAATCTTTGATCCGATCTCATGCTGCTGGAGTTGGTCCAGCGATCGAGGACGAAGTAGTCCGAGCGCTGATGTTCCTTCGCCTACGCACAATGACCTCCGGACGCACGGGAGTCCGTATTGAACTCGCGCAAATCTATGCTGATTTCCTGAATGCGGGGATCACTCCAGTCGTTCCGGAATTTGGTTCCCTTGGATGTAGCGGCGACCTTGCTCCACTTTCACATTGCGCGCTAGCGATGATGGGGGAGGGTCGCGTCCGAGATGCATCTGGCACAGAGATGGACTCGCTCGATGCGATGAAACCAGCCGGAATTACTCCCATCGAATTAGAAGCCAAAGAGGGCTTAGCTCTTATCAATGGCACCGATGGAATGCTGGGTATGTTGATCATGGCCTGCGCCGATCTTTACCAACTCTGCACCGTTGCCGATATCACCGCTGCCATGAGCATTGAGGGACTTCTTGGTACCGACCGCGTCTTCGCCCCCGATCTTCACCTGCCATTGCGCCCGCAGTTAGGACAAGCGGTCAGCGCCGCAAATATTTATGGGATGCTCCGCAATTCGGGAATCGTCGCTTCTCACCTAGAAAATGATTCGCGAGTCCAAGATGCCTATTCATTGCGTTGCGCCCCTCAAGTAGCCGGCGCAGTTCGCGATACCGTGGATTACGCTTCCACCATCGCAGCCCGCGAACTGCAAAGTTCTATCGATAATCCAGTCGTACTTCCCGATGGACGCGTGGAATCCAATGGTAATTTCCATGGAGCTCCTGTCGCCTACGTCTTAGATTTCCTCGCCATCGCAGCAACCGACCTGGGCTCGATCTCGGAACGCCGTACAGATCGCATGCTTGACCAACATCGCTCTGCTGGATTACCTCCCTTTCTTGCCAATGATCCAGGAGTCGATTCCGGCTTGATGATCGCGCAATACACGCAAGCCGCTTTGGTGAGCGAGAACAAGCGCCTAGCAACACCTGCCAGCGTAGATTCGATTCCAAGTTCGGGAATGCAAGAAGATCACGTTTCGATGGGATGGAGCGCAGCTCGCAAATTGCGCAAAGTTGTCGAAAATCTCTCACGCATCTTGGCGATCGAACTTGTAACCGCTGCCCGCGCCATTGAATTCCGCAAAGAATTTGCTCCAGCGCCTGCCACCGCAAGTGTCATAAAGGAATTGCGTACCGTAGTCGGCGGGATTGGACCAGATCGATTCTTATCACCAGAACT
>CAIZKO010000094.1 GCA_903933585.1 uncultured Actinomycetes bacterium | reverse complement strand
CGTGATCTTCTTGAATGCCATTTTGATTACTCCGTTTATTGGTACTTCCGAGGTCAGCGTCCTGGCTTCGTTAAGAAAAGTACCTTCTATAAGTAAAGACACCTAAGTAAGCCAAATGTTGTCCTCTAGAGCGAAGATTTTAAGGAAATCTTCAAAATCTTCGCTCTCTTGTCGGATTTGTCCGAAATAGGACTATTTTTTCTTGAGGGCCTTGAGGATCTTGGCGATCAAGGTAGCTAGCGCGGCCACTTTGACGAGAAGAGCCGTGACCTGAGGGGTTAGAGCAGCCAGGCTGGCCGTGGTCGTCCCGGCTGCGGTACCAGCCGCCTGGGCAGCAGCATCAATTTTGTCGGCAGTTGGAGTGACCAAAGCATCAACATCTGTCGCGGCGTTATCGGCACCAGCAGATTCATTGGCCGCCTCTGGGGCCGCGTTACCACTGGAAACCGCGAAGGTAACTGGGGTGACTTTGATTGTGGCCGAAGCAGGGGTTGCAGAGATCGTCACGGTGCCATCTGTCGTCGGGGCAGTAAATGCGTTGGTGTACGTGCCATCATCTTTAACCGTTATCTGCCCGACCACAGTGGGCACAGAGCCAGCGACAGATGAAATAGCGGCTGGAGCTCCTGGGAGGGTTGAAGCGCCCCCCGACAGAGCTAAAGAGGAAGTAGCTTGCCCAGCAAATACAACATATGTTCCGGCTGGCAGTGTTCCAGTCACATTAGAAAGGGTTGTTGTCAGGGTTCCGGCTCCACCATCTGCGTAAACAGATGCGTCCGATGTAATGACAACTGACGATGGAACCCCAGAACTAACTCGGATTGATATCGGCAAAGAAGAGATCGAAGTCGAAGCATCCGTAGCAACAAATGTTGCAGTTCCGGCCATGAGTCCGTTGATCGAAACCCCGCCTACAGTTGCAGAGGTAGGTGTACCGCCCGCGAGATCACCGAGTGTGTGGTTTCCGTTGACCTCCACTATTCCGGCGGTAGCAATTGCACTCGCCATGGAATTGATCGTGATGGTTCCGGCATTAACCGGCAGGAGAGTTCCAGCCGCATCAAATTCTTGAACCTGAAGAGCATTGGTATTTGCAGTAATACCTGTCGCAACTCCTGAGTTTGGAAGGATTGCTGAAGCAATGCCTACGCCGACAACTGGATTAATAGCTGTAAGAACGATCCTTGCTGCATTGCCCGTAAAGGTTACTTTATACAGCTTATAGACGCCATTGATCGCAATTGTAATGACTGACGTCCCGCCAAAACCAGGAATTCCCGAAAGCAGAAAATGCGAGATTGGAGTTGTTGGAACCGCAGTGATAGCAGGAGTGTTAGGTATAAGAGTTGGTGAAGAAACGTCATAAGAGGCAAGCATGCCAATAGAGGCAGCAATAGTTATTGGCTTCGCGTAAATAGGCTGCATGACAATTCCGTTTGCATCAAATTCTTGAATCGAGAATTCGGCAACGTTTGTGGCAGTCGAAGGCGCGGTTACTCCGAAGGCGGCGTCGGTTGCTGCGCTAGGCGCAACATTGGTCCCATTTTCTGCATAAATCGTGGAATATGAATAGACGGTTCCGGGTAAATTTGAAACCACGGTAATAATAATTGTGTCCGTCGGAGTCGAACTATAAACACCGACGCCGGTTTGGATGTATCCAAGAACTGTGATGGTGCCCGCTGTCGGAGTTTGCACTGAGATTGACGCGTTTGCTAGGAGGGTCGCAGAAGTAACTCCGCCAAGAAAGGTGCCCCCAGTAACTGAAAGGTACTCGGCAGTTGCACCCGCAGTAATTGAAATCATGTTCGCAGGTCCAGCAACAGCGGTAGCGGCAGATGTGCCAGCGCCGGGATAACCAGTTGAGATAAATAGATCAACGGGGGTGGCTTGGGCTACGACGCCAGAAAAAATTCCAATGGTGAGAGCAAAAACCGCGACGACTGATCCGCGCTTTAAATTAGGGGCTAACTTCGAAAACATGACGATCCTTCCAGAACCACGATATCCACCTCAGCCATCTGGCCGGGTAACACAAATGCAAGTATCAGACTTTCACAGAATCCTTATAATTTCCTGAATTTACGCCAATCCTTCTAGGTGCCACCCCTAAATCTGAAGTTTTGCACCTTCTCGGGCTACGACGCCGATGCCTGGCGCCTAATCTCTATGTAAAGAGTGAGGGTAAATCAAGAGCGACCGCCCGATGTTGCTGGTTGGGCGATCGCTCTTGGAGAGATGAAGGGTTTATTACTTCTTCTTAGCTGCCTTCTTAACAGACTTCTTGGCAACTTTCTTAGCCACCTTTTTTGCAACCTTCTTTTTGGCGACAGTCTTCTTTGCGGCTACTTTTTT
>CAIZKO010000093.1 GCA_903933585.1 uncultured Actinomycetes bacterium | reverse complement strand
TTCTCCTTTATTACAAAAGGCGCCGGTAACTATGTATGGAACTGTGAATATCCATGCGGTGACTCCACCTATCAGGGCTTCGGCGCTGTTATGGGTCAACTTGGATATATGAGCGGAAAGGTAACGGTTGCATAATGTCCGACCATGATCACGAAGTAATGCCGCCAACTCCTGGCGCACGCGTCGCAACATTTCTAAAGCGTAAAGACGTCAGTCAAACCTTCATGCTCTGGATCTTCTTCACCGCGGTATTTGTGGTGCTTGGACTATGGGCGTATCCAAAGTGGATGCCACTAGTACTCAGCAAGCAGATGCAGGCTAATGAGGACATCATGATCTGGTTCACGG
The DNA here is from genome assembly GCA_903933585.1 of uncultured Actinomycetes bacterium. Lineage (GTDB taxonomy): Bacteria > Actinomycetota > Actinomycetes > Nanopelagicales > Nanopelagicaceae > PALSA-747. The sequence continues at coordinate 20,216 of CAIZKO010000093.1, read as the reverse complement.
TAATTTCAGCTCCTATCGCAGGAGTTGTTCTTTCCATAGCAACCAAATCCTTCTTAAACATGCACCGCGGGGATACTCCTCCAGAGGACGGCATTGCTATTAGAACTAATGGTCCCGTCGTTATCGTATGGACCGCGACATCAGTGCTCTTCTGCATCGTTGCAATTGTTTGGGGCTTGGTAGCACTTAATACCGAATCCATCGCAGCTGCTACCGACGCTCCGAAGTCTCTTATCGTCGATGTCACAGGGTCGCAATGGGCCTGGTCGTTCTACTATCCAGCACAGAATATCCATACTCATACTATGAATATCCCTGTAGACCAACCGGTGACGTTCAACATTGTCTCTGATGATGTGAACCACTCGTTCTGGCCGGTACAACTTGGCGTAAAAGTAGATGCCAATCGTCTGGTCACAACAGTTGCTCATGCAGACCCATCCGCTACCGGTCCGCTTGATATTAAGTGCGCCGAACTCTGCGGCCTTTATCACGCCTACATGGAGACAAGTGGCGCGGTACAAACCCCAGCAGATTTCGCTAGTTGGGTCTCATCAATTCAGGCAACAGGAGGCGTAGAACAATGACCACTCTCTCACACGCACCTGCTTCATCGCGTCCCATTCCCAACCCAGAGAAGAGCTTGATCACCAAGCTCCACATGGGTACCGGAATGGTTGTAGGAATTATCTTCTGTTGGGGAACTTATTTCGCGATGAAGGCCGGTCGCGATATGACCGACACTCATAATGTAAACAAGGTTCTCTTGATGTCGATGTTCGCGTGGAGCGTTGGATTCCTCGTTGGAATCGGCGCTTTCATCGGACCATTCCGCTGGTTAATCGGCAAGGATTTAACCGCCGAAGAACAACTCTTCCTCGCTGGCGATGGCCAAGGCATCAAGCGTTACTTCCGCTATTGCACCGACCACAAAGTCGTCGGTATCCAATACTTGGTAGGCGTGATGGCCATGCTCGGTGTCGGCGGAACAATGGCGATGATGATTCGTACGAACTTGGCTACGCCTGGCTCGCACTTTGTCTCTCCTAATGTATACAACTCACTCGTTGGCTTACATGGAATAACGATGATCGTTGCCATGATTATTGTTGCGACAGGTCCATTTGGTAACTACATCATGCCAATCATGATCGGTGCTGCAGATATGGCCTTCCCTCGCCTCAATGCTCTGAGCTGGTGGGTTCTCTTCACCGCGATCCCAGTTCTTTGTAGCGCTTGGTTCTTGGGCGGAATTCCAACTGGCTGGACTGCATACGCTCCATTGAGCGATCAGGCTGGACCGGGGATGAATGCTTTCCTTGCGACAATTATTATCTTCGCTGTTTCGACGGCTGTCGCTGGTGCCAACATCACAACAACAGTTGTCGCAATGCGCGCAAAGGGTATGAAGTGGAACCGCGTACCAATCTTCGTAATTGGTGCCACCATTTCAGTAGCTCTTGCTATCCCCGCATTCCCTACATTCATGGTTGCAATGATTCAAACTGCTATGGATAGAACGATTGCTACCGGCTTCTACGATGCCAACGTGGGCGGAAGCGGATGGCTCTATGCCAACCTCTTCTGGATCATGGGCCATCCTGAGGTTTATGTAATCTTGATCCCAGGCGTTGCAGCCCTTATGGAAATTGCTCCAGTCTTCGTTCGTAAGCCGCTCTTCTCCTACAACGCCGCAATCGCTGGCTTTGCAGGAATTGCCGGTCTTTCGATCTTGGTTTGGGCCCACCATATGTACATGTCAGGTTGGATGCCTTCACTCAACGGTCCATTCATGGTCACCACTGAGTTCATCTCAGTTCCGACTGGATTGCTCTTCTTGGTTCTCGTTGGAACCATGTGGCGCGGGAAACCTTGGATGAAGTTACCGATGCTCTCGGTTTATGCCTTTATCTGGGACTTCTTAATCGGTGGAATCACTGGCATCTACCTCTCCGACGTTCCTGCTGATAACTATCTGCACGGTTCGATGTATGTGACTGCGCACTTCCATTACACGCTAATGGGTGCGGCACTTACCGGAGCAATCGGTGGACTCGCCTACTGGTTCCCTAAGATGACAGGTCGCATGCTTAACGAAAGAGGCGGTTACATCTCCTTCTGGTTCGTCCAGATCGGATTTAACGTGCTCTTCTTGGGCATGTTTATCGCAGGTTCTGAAGGTCAACCTCGACGCGTTGCCGACTATGCACATCTCTTTGCCCACGCTAACTTGATAAGCACCATGGGTGCTTACAGCGTTGGCATCGGAATGCTCACTCTGCTCTGGGCGATTGTCCACTCATGGCGGAGTGGCAAGATCGCGCCAATGAACCCTTGGGGTGCAAAGACTCTGGAGTGGACCGTTCCATATCCAGTCCCATTGGTGAACTTCGATACACCACCAGTTGTAACCAGTGATCCATATGGCTACGGAAGGAGCGCAAAGTAAATGGCGCATGACACAGAGTTCCATGTCCACCACGATTCACCAGAGGCAATTGGTCGGCGCGAGCGTCTTGGCGTTCGTCTATTGATTGTCGCTGATGGAGCATTTCTCTTTGGAATGATCTTTTCGTGGTTCTATCTTCGTAACCTCAATGTCAACCAAGCCTGGTTACCAAAGGGAGTACATACATTTAGTACCGCCTCTGGTTGGGTTGCGGCCTCTGGTCTGATCGTTGCAGCGCTCGCTCACCGTCTTGGTGAGTACAAGCGCGAACTACGAAACATGACCTCGATCGTTGTGCTCATCGCCCTACTTGTTGGTGGCTATCTCCAATGGCATCAGATGGCTCACATGCCATTTATCGCTCAGGATGATGCCGGTCGTCCTTTCTATAACGGCGCTTATGCATCTAACTGGGTACTTGTAGCGGGAGCGAACATGTTCCACTACCTCGTAGGCGCTTTCGTCGCGCTGGGCCTGGTCTTGCGCGGATATCGCACCAAGATTGATCCAACTCTGGAAGTGTGGCGTCAACGCACCGCAGGAGCATGGTTCACCTGGATTGCAATTGCGGGCGTGCTTTGTGCGCTTGCGACTTCATTCAAATAAGTCATATATTGAGAGAAAGGCCCCACAAGAGCGATCTTGTGGGGCCTTTCTCAATGCAGTTTCAGGTATTCTACGTTCAAGCTTACGAAGGAGCGCAAAATGGCAAATAAAGAACAGAAGAGCAATGCAAACGCAAAGAAAGAGCCAAAGCTGAACCTCAAGGAGAAGCGGCTGGCCAAGCAAGAGAAGAAGTCTAAGAAAGACTGATTTTCTAGAATTCTATGGAGAAGGCAAGTCGTCACTTATATGGATGGCTTGCCTTCTTCGCTTTTTTTGGAGTAACCCTTTCGCTATTTCTTAACGCCTTCAATATTGACCCAATGGTTGTAGCGGATCAGACCCTCTTCCACCAGGACACCGCCCCAGTACGTATCGTCGCCTTCTTTAGTTACTTTACAATCTGGTCCAATATCCTCGTCATTTATATTGGCTATGCCATCGCTCGCAATAAGTCTGCATCTCGACTCTTTGGAACGCTCTTTGCTACCGGGCTCATCATGATCACGATCACCGGTCTGCTCTACAACACACTTATTCTTCCGGTTTATCCTCCAAAGGGTTGGTACTGGCTTACTTCATCTTTGATACACCTTGTGGTGCCGGTTCTGTATAACTATTTATGGATTAAAAAGGGGCCGCGTGGAAATATCGCTTCGCAGCGCACGTTACAGATATTGATTATTCCGATTATCTATCTTATTTACACAATTCTGCATGGGGTCAGGATCCAACAATGGCCGTATAAGTTCTTAGATTTAACGAGTGAAGGGCTTTTTATCTGGGCTCTTGGCGTCGGAGCGATCTTTGGCTTTGGGGTGGTGCTGATTTATATCTTCGCCATAATCGATCAAAAACCTACGAAGAGAGTTTTAAAGTAGATCTGGATCAATCTTTGTCTGCTCTTTAATCTTCGCTAAATCCGAGGCAGTACCTTTAGCAATATTCTCGGTCTCCTTGGCGATACCATCGAGATGGTTAGCGATAAAGGTCTTGGGGTTGAGATCTTGAATATCGAGGTTGGCATATTCTGGTCCCAGCTGGCTCTTAAATTCAGTCATTGCCTCACGGCTGAACCCACGCATCTTTTGCAAGAATTTCGCGGCATCTACTGCAAATTGTGGCAATTTGTCGGGCCCTATGAGTACCGCAGCCAAGATTGCGAGCGTGAGTAGCTTCTCAAAGCCGATACCAAACATACTTCAACGATACCGTCAGGTGTATAGTTAGGCAACGTGCATTTCTTAACTAGCCCCGCTTCCGGACAGACACACGATCTCACATATGACGATGTGTTCATGGTTCCGAATTACACCCAGATCGCTAGCCGCATGGATGTCGAGTTGGCTACCGATGATGGCACCGGTACCACGATTCCAATCGTAGTAGCTAACATGACGGCAATAGCTGGACGACGTATGGCCGAAACAGTTGCTCGCCGTGGTGGGCTGGTCGTGATTCCCCAGGATATTCCACTCGAAATCATCGCGGATGTCATCGCTTGGGTTAAGACCCGACATATTGTTTTCGAAACGCCGGCCACCCTAGAAGCTACCGAGACTGCGGCTAGCGCCTTAGATCTGATTACCAAGCGCGCGCATGGCATCCTGGTCGTCGTAGATAAGACAAAGCCAATCGGAGTTATCACGCAGAGCGATCTAGAACGCGTAGACCGTTTTACGCAGTTGCGACAGATCATGCATACCGATTTCACGACCCTCTCCGATAGCGCAGAGCCACGCCAGGTCTATGAAGCCTTAGAAGAGAGTCGCCGCGATTTTGCAGCGATCGTGAGCCCCAATGGGGATTTGGTCGGCATCCTTACGAAGGCCGGAGCACTTCGCGCCACCCTCTACCGCCCTGCGGTCGATTCCAAGAATCGCTTGCGAATAGCAACGGCTATCGGAATCAATGGCGATGTTGCTGGTAAAGCAAAGGCGCTCCTAGCCGCTGGTTCAGACTGTCTCATCATTGATACGGCGCATGGTCACCAAGCCAAAATGATCGAAGCTATCAAGGCTGTCAGAGCGCTCAACCCGGGTGTGCCAATCGTCGCCGGAAATGTAGTTACTGCGCTGGGGACCAAAGATCTCATTGAAGCTGGTGCAGATATCGTCAAAGTTGGCGTCGGTCCCGGTGCGATGTGCACAACGCGAATGCAGACTGGCGTGGGGCGTCCGCAATTCTCCGCAGTTCTTGAATGCGCGGCACAAGCGAGAGCTATGGGCAAGCATGTCTGGGCCGATGGCGGAGTTCGCCATCCCCGCGATGTCGCCCTGGCACTAGCTGCGGGTGCATCTCAAGTGATGATCGGGTCTTGGTTTGCTGGCACGCTCGAAAGCCCAGGGGACCTGATTAAAGATACTAGCGGCAAGCTCTACAAAGAATCTTTTGGAATGGCATCCGCACGCGCCGTGAATGCACGCACTTCACAAGAAAGCGCCTTTGATCGGGCACGTAAGCGGATCTTCGAAGAGGGTATCTCATCTAGCCGTATGTATATAGATCCTGCTCGCCCCGGAGTCGAAGATTTGATCGATCAGATTATCGCAGGTGTCCGCTCCTCATTCACTTATGCGGGAGCTGCCACGATAAATGAATTCCACGATAAATGCGTCGTGGGCATCCAATCTGCTTCGGGTTATGCAGAGGGACGCCCACTTCACACTTCGTGGTAATTATTTACTGATTACTTTTCTGCCTTCACCTTCTTCGCAGCTGCTACATAGTAAATAGCAAAAGCCAGAACAAAGCCGATCAAGAAGGCGATATCGCCAATTCCTGGGTGGCGCTTTACAAAGTAACCTGAGTAGTAGGACTGATTCGAAAATCCCCAGATTGAAATAAATCCAGCGACTACAAATGCGATCGGTCCAGCGATATTTTCACGCGTAGCGAAGAGAAGTCTTTCGATAGAGGCACCTTTACGGAGCGCTTTATCGGCAATCATGACTCCAAGCCAAGGGCCAATCCAGTATGACATTACGAGCAAGAAGTTCTCATAATTATTTGCTGGGTTGTTAATCGCCGCACGAGCTAACAGAAAACCTAGGATTCCAAATACAACCGCTGAAATTGCGCGGCGTTGATGGCTACCCAACTTGATACCAATAGTTAGGAAGGACATTGAACCGGAGTATATGTTAAGCACGTTAGCAGCAATTGATCCGCCAACGATTCCAAGCAGCACCAATTTTCCTAGGAATGTTGGCATCAAATGCGTGAAGTCACCGGTTGGGTTTGTGTTCGCGCCATAGCCGTGCATACCGGCTGTGACTGCTGCTGCGCCAACAATCTCCAAGACTGTAGATGAAACAAAGATGCCGAGTCCGGCAAAACGCCCTGCGGCCTTGGCATCGGTTGATGCTGGAAGATAGCGAGCGAAGTCAGATGAAAACGGATTCCAACCTGCTGCATAACCATAAGAGGCTCCCACCAAGAGAAGGAATCCGCCAGGCGTGTGACCATTTGAATGTGCGCTTAGGTTTCCCTTGCTGAGGGCATAAATCGCAGCTATTCCAAAGACAATGACGAGGTAGGGGAACAGGTACTTTTCGACTGTCTGAACTAAGTTGTGACCGATAAAAGCAATGATTACCTGAACCAAAACGACAATGATCAGCGCAACGATGACCTTCATCTTCGTGAGATCTGCCAGCGCAAAAGCTCCAGAAACGCTGTTGACAGCGAACCAACCGATACCGGCTGCGCCAGCATTAAAGACAGATGGCAAGATATTTCCTAGTTTTCCAAAGGCGGCGCGGCCAACAACCATCTGTGGCACACCGTACTTTGGGCCATCCTGGGTAAGGACATATTGACCGAGTCCACCTAAAACGTTTCCGATTACGATGGCGAGCGCTGCCTGCCAAAAAGTTAGACCGAAGAAGAGAACTCCCAGCGCTCCCACATAAATCGTGGCGAACTCCAAGTTAGGGCTGGTCCAAGTGGCAAAGAGGTTACGTGCCTTGCCGTGACGGTCTTTTGCGGGGATGGATTCAATTCCACCGGGTTCGACGGCGAGGACTTTGTCCCCGTACTCGCCTTCACGAATTTCCAGATTTGCCATAGGTCATCTCCTAATTTTGTTATCGGGGGTGTTTGCGACCCCGTATGAAATGACGGCTCATAGACCGGGGGAATGGTGAAACCGTATAGGGAATTGCGCCCGATGTTAAGCACACACTCAGGTAATTTTCACTTAAAGTAGGCACCTCGGGGCGAAATGGGGAGAAAATGGACGACCAGGCATTTCTAGAGTTTGCGATTGCGGCTGCCCGTCAGGGTGGCGCTGAAGGCGGTGTTCCCATCGGTGGCGCGCTCGTGGTCGATGGCAAGGTACTTGGTGTTGGTTACAACAAGAGGGTCCAGCAAGGCAGCGCTATCCGCCATGGTGAGACCGATTGCCTCGAGAATATCGGTCGACTTCCAGCGAGTGTCTATGCCAAGGCCACTATGTACACCACCTTGTCGCCATGCCATATGTGCAGTGGGGCAATCTTGCTCTACGGAATTCCGCGAGTGGTGCTCGGTGAGAACGAAACTTTCATGGGTGCTGAAGATCTGCTTCGCTCACATGGTGTGGAAGTCATCAACCTCAATTCACAAGAGTGCAAGGATTTGATGGCGAAGTTCATTTCAGAGAAACCCGATGTTTGGAATGAAGATATCGGCGAGGAATAATGACTCACATTAAGCACACGGTTTGGAGCCAGTGGCCCGACCTCAGGGTCCCAGATGGATTTCAAAAATTATCGCCGGCCGATTTCCCGCTCGAGAGTTCTGACTTATCTCAGATCACGATTTATGTGCAACCGTATATGACTGGCTCTGAATTTCTAGAACCGGTAAGAGAGATGAACAACTTACAACTTCTGCAGGTTCCCAATGCCGGGTATGAAAGTGCTCTGCCTTATCTTCGACCTGGAATGATGCTCTGCAACGCGCGCGGAGTGCACAATGCATCGACCGCCGAGCTCGCCGTGGGTCTGGCTATTGCAATGAAGCGCGGAATTCCTATCTTTATTAGAGAGCAAGAGAGAGGCGTGTGGAGCCACGAGCGCATGGGTTCGCTCAATGACAGCAGCATCGGAATAATCGGTGCGGGGTCCATTGGTCAGACCTTGGTCTCTTATCTCAAACCCTACGAAGTTGAGATCACTACCTTTTCTCGTTCTGGAACGAATGGTTCGCTCACGATAGGAAAACTCGATGAGTTACTTCCAACTTTTGACTTCCTATTTTTGATAGTCCCCCTCAATGATGAGAGCAATAACCTCATAAATGCCAGACGTTTGGCGCTTATGAAGGATGGGGCAATCTTGATCAATGTAGCGCGCGGCAAGGTAGTGGATACCGATGCGCTCGTCGCAGAACTTAATACGGGACGAATCAGCGCTGCTCTTGATGTCACCGATCCTGAGCCACTTCCACCCGGCCATCCACTTTGGAAGGCTAAGAATGTCCTAATCACCCCGCATGTTGGTGGGGACTCCGAAGCTTTTGAAAAGCGCGGACGGCGATTTATCGAAGAGCAACTGCAGCGGATTGCCGATGGGTTAGAGCCTTTAAATATTATTGAGGTTTAATCTGTCAGATATCGTTGCATCTCGTTTGCGATAATCTCCTCGCCAGGAATACCCGAAATAAAGAGATCTTCAACTATTCGTACGCGATCCTCTTGGGATTTATTCTGGCTGATCTTCGATTTCGCTTCAACCTTATTCACATGAAGAATGACAGCGATAATTCCTTTGAGTTGCACTTCGAAATAGTGCGGATCAGACTCATCTGCAGACCAAGGTATCTCTCGGTTAACTTCATGGTGCGCTGTTAAATTTGTGACTATCTGACGGAGCAACTCGACATCTTCACTCACTTCAACAGTTCCACTTAAATGCACCGATTGATAATTCCACGTTGGAACGACCTTATGATCGGTGGCTTTATTGCTGTAGTTGCTCGGCGAGATATAGGCCTGTCCTCCATGCAAAATTGCTAAACCTTGAGCGCCAGGTGTAATTGTCTTCCACTGCTGATTTCCGCGCGCCATATGCATAATGAGGCGGCCATAACTTTCGTTAACGGGATCAACGCCTTCCCAGATCATTGGCATCAGCGTTGATACCGGGAGCCCGTCGGGATTTACGGTAACTAAATCTGCTGCTCTCACAGATGCTACAAAGCGTTGAATTTCATCCCAATCTTCGACTCTATTCAGGGGCGGGATGTACATGCGATTAGTATCTCACTACACCTACAATTCCCACATGGAAGATGTCTTAAAGAACGCCTCCGTGAAGCGGATTACCGCGGAAATGCACGAGCGGGGTATCAACGGCGAGGTAACAATTTTGAGCGAGAGCGCCAGATCTGCTGCAGAAGCCGCGGCGGCGCTCGGCATAGAAGTCGGTCAGATTGCCTCTTCAATCGTCTTTAAACTTCCCGATGGTCGCCCGTTGCTCGTCATCACCTCGGGGGCGCATCGAGTCGACACCGTTCTGGTTGCAGCAAGCCTGGGGGTGGAGAAACTCCACCGCGCTGATGCAGACTTCGTGAAATCTGCTTCCGGTATCAGCATCGGCGGTGTCAGTCCATTTGGATGGCAGCATGATGGATCGCTGGCCAACCCAGAACCAGTTGTACTGATAGATGTAGCCCTAGCTGCCTTTGATGTGGTCTGGGCAGCTGCCGGACATCCGCATGCGGTATTCCCCACGACCTACGAAGAACTTATAAAATCAACTAATGCGCAACCCTTAACAGTCGGAGACTAATCAATGAAAAAGTTGTTGGCACCACTTCTTATATCTCTCTTGGTTTTAACAGGTTGTGGCAATTCCGCCCATGCAATTTTCAAGCTACCGCTCTCCCCCGTGCCACTAATAATGAATGTCGACACTACAATTCTGAGTCACTTGGTTGTGTCGGTCGGCTCAGGAGACTTTGCCAAGCAGGCCACTAAAGACGGTGCCATATCCCAGTCAATCATCTATTACCTTCCCGCGACCGGTTCCAAAGTGATCTTTATGTCGGTGTACGAATTCCCTGCTACAAAATTTGATCGACTTAAAAATCCGGCAGAACCTCCTGCCTATGGTCAAGAAGTTCTCCGCAAGAACGGCTTTGTTTACAGTGTTGCTGGCCCGCACGATTCCATCTTTGATCCAAAGACAGCAGATGGCAAGAATGTATCTGCGCTCTATGCCACCATCTATAAGTCAGCTACTTACAGCGCAAAGTAATGATCCTCGCGCCTAGAACGGTTAAGTTAACCACTAGAACCGGTATCGATATTCATCGCAGCTTGCCCCATCGCTCGCTGCGAACGATCGGTGCGTGGTGCTTCATCGATCACTTCGGGCCGACCTCACAGGAAGATGCCATGAGTGTGGCCGCACATCCACATGTGGGGTTGCAAACCGTAAGTTGGTTATTCGAAGGCAAAGTTGAACATCGCGATTCACTGGGAAGTGTCCAGATAATACGTCCCGGTGAACTCAACATAATGACTGCAGGACGCGGAATCGCTCACTCTGAGTTATCTGCCCCAGATGCAGAAATTATGCACGGCATACAACTCTGGACGGTTATTCCTAATACCTTTCGAAATACTGCACCTATCTTTGACCACTACTCAGATCTTCCGGTGATAAAGAAGAAGGGGATCAAGGCTCGACTCTTCGTGGGGGAATTCATGGGAGAAGAATCAGAAGCAAGAACATTTTCGCCACTGGTAGGAGTGGAGATCAACCTTGCGGCTAGCTCAACTTTTCAATTACCGCTTCGCAAAGATTTTGAATATGGGGCGCTTCTCGTCGCCGGTGATATTGCGATCGATGCAGAGGAGGTGCCATTAACTAACCTCTATTACAGCGCCGCTGGAAAATCCATGCTGCAAATAAGTACTGTTGCCGGAGCAAAGTTTGTGCTTCTAGGCGGAACTCCCTTCCTAGAAGAGATCGTCATGTGGTGGAATTTTATTGGGCGTAGCCATGAGGAGATAGCAGAGATGCGGGCCGATTGGAATGGCGAGAGCGCTGCCTTCCCATTCTTCGAAGACAAAATACACGGTCGCATTCCAGCTCCAGAGCTTCCTAATCTTCGATTACAACCGCGCGGGAATATCCGCCCCGATATTAGTTAACTTTAAAACTTACCGAAACGGTTACGGTCACAGTCTTAGGGATCGTCGTGGTGTCATACATTCCACCGCCTGAAGTATCTACCGAATCCGGAGAAGTCACTTGCACTGGACCGCTGGAAACTGCGATGACGCTTCCAAGGCTAGAGCCAACTGCCTTTGTCATTGAAATTCCACGGGCCTTGGCGTCGACCATCGCCTGAGCCAGTAATGCGGGCCGAAGCGCAGCGAGGTTAGAGACATAGAACTGGGGACCATAGTTATTAATATTCACGCCTGTTTGAAGCAGCGAACCTATTCCGTTGCTGAGCGAGTAAACGCGATTTACATCCTTTGACCGAACAGTCACGCTCTGACTAGCCTGATAAGAAAGCACTCGGCCCGTGGGGTTGCCATTTATATATTCATTAATCGCGTTTGTGTTGACACCGCCAGTTTGAATTCCCGTGGCAGGTATTCCGCCCGCGATTAAATATTTGGTGAGGGATTCAACGCTCTTGCCAACCTTAGTGACGGCTGAAGCAGCGCTCGCAGAACTTTCCTGCGCATTGAGAGTCCAGACCGAATTATCTGCGGTTGCATTGGTACGAGCTTGGCCAGTAACGGTGACTGAATTGCCAGCGCGCGCCGCCAGACCCTGCCCAACGAGACTCAATCCATACCCAGTACCAAATGCCAAAATCAAGGCAGAGATAATGAGGCTGTAAAATTTGGTTGAGAAGCGATTGGGTTTAACAGTTTCGTCCATAAATTAAGAGTAAAGCATCCCGCTTAAGAAAAGTATCTTGTGCGAGGTGCTGCCACCTATTTAGCCCAGACCTCGCGCTCTGTGCGCACCGGTTTACCTGTGAGAGCAGACACATCTATGGCTAGCGAAATCAGGTGATCTTGGCAGGCCTCGCGGAGTGGGTAAGGAGCGCTGCCTGATCCTTCTACCCAATCTTTCATTCCCAGCATCAAGGTAGCAATCGCAATCTCTTCATCCATCAGGCGCAGACCGATGAAGGGATTCTGGTAAATAACTTTGCCGTTCAGCGAGATATGTTCGGTATCAAATCCGTCTAGGTTTAGATCGATGCCGAGCTGATACCGGCGAAAATCGGATTCAACGATCGCGGGACCAGTAACCAGAGCAATGAGTTGGTTATCGACGATCTCCCCCGCACTTCCGCGAATCACGATTCTGCGGTGACGCAATTGGTTATGCCATTGATTTTCTACAAAGTTATAAATCCCGGACTTCCCTAAACCAAAATCAATCGTAGCGACCGTCGTCGTTCTCGACGTGGCAGTGAGATCTTTGTTCCACCCGGCACGAGAGAGCGGATCAATCAATGGTGCAACAAAGGTGTGAGAGTTGATCAAAGCTGGTTCGTACCCGACGCCTAAGAATCCGCGCATTATGGAGACCGCGTGGTATCCGTGCGTTGAGGAGATTTCGACCGAGGTCGGCGCCCCAATCGCATCTGCCTTGACCGCCGCGAGGCGCGCTGAATGTCCAGGCAAGAACAAGTACTGCTCGGCAACTTGAACTAGGTCACTGCTCCCGACAGCTGACCAGAGCGCCTGCAGCGCTGGTGCATCGGGTGCCGGTGGCGTTTCACAGAGGACCGGGATTCCAAGGGCTACAAACTCTTCTACGACTTGGGGATTAGCGGCCCAGGAGACCGCAACGATTACAAAATCTGGTCGAGCGAACTGCAGTAGAGCCGTAATCGACTCAAAGATTGATATTCCAAAATCTGCTTGAAACTCGCCAGCTCGTTCCGGGTTTCGGACCACGGCACCCACTAATTCGAACTTCTCGGGCATCAACTGACCAAGTCGAATATAGAACTCGCTTCGCCACCCCGCGCCGATCACAGCATAAGTAGTCACGCGCGCAACTTAGCGGATTAATTGAGGGTGGTGAAGAAGAAATTAAGAGTGCGCTCCCAAGCGAGCGCCGCCGCGAGCGGTTCGAAGACCTCGGGTCGATCGTTATTAAAGAATGCGTGGTTGGTACCTGGATAATCGAAGGCGGTTGCACTGCCACCAGCTGCTTGAATCTCGCGCAGCGCTTCTTGAATTCCCGGCGCCCTCGAAGTTCCATCACCTTCTGCACAATGAATCAGCGCTGACTTACCAGCGTAGTTTCCCCACTGAGGGGCGTGCCGCTCCCAGGATGCTCCTGGATAGAAACCAACCGTCGCCAATACCTGATCAGAAAGTGTGCCGCTCCAGATTGCCAAGCTTGCACCCATACAAAAACCAACAACTCCAACGTGTTTGGTAGATGTTTCTGGCAGAGAAAGCAGGTAGTCAGCAGCGCTTATTATCTCTTTACCGGCTTGATCTAGTTGCAACTCCATCATTAATTTCTTAGCCGTGTTCGGCTCGGCGGCCGCTTGACCGTGGTACAGATCAGGTGCAAAGGCGACAAAACCCGCAGCAGCAAAGCGATCAACTACATCAGTGATATGACCAACTAGCCCCCACCACTCTTGAATAATTATTACTGCGGGGCCATTTTCGCTCTCCGGAAGCGCGAGATACCCTTCACCGGTCGATCCGTTGTGAGAATAAGTGAGATGCATCCCCATTTTATTTGCGGCGAGTGCGGCGACCGACAGTTAGACCTACGCCGAAGCCAATAAGTAAAAGCGTGGCGATGATTACGATTGTTACACCCGGGCTGCGATCTTCACCACCGATATTTGAAATACGAGGACGGGAATCTGGAGATTCGTCGGCCCAAGCCGTGGAACCCAACAATGTGAGTTGGGCAAGAACGATGGCGGTCAATACTTTAGATTTCACAAAACCCTCCTCGATGGTGATGCTTGTAGTCTAACTATTGCCTCAAGGTGATGGGTAAGTACTGAAGGATGTCTGAGGATGTTATTGGCTTCAGATCATTAGCGGCGGCCTGCGCGGCTAGCGCATGAGCGCTAATGGCCTTAAAGACGACCACAACCACATCATTGAAATTTAAGGGCTTCCAACTCGCGAGCATCGATCCGATCAGCCCTGCCAAGATATCGCCGGTTCCAGCAGTGGCTAGTTCTGGTCCACCCAATTCATCCTGAGCTACAAGTCCCTCCGGCGATGCAACGACGGTGTGATACCCCTTGAGCACTACGACGCAGTTGAGAGCTATCGCCATCTCCAGTGCGCTCTTCTGGCGTCCCTCATCTCCTTCGCCTATATCGAAGCCCAGATCGCGAGCCTCTCCCTCGTGGGGAGTAATAACAACAAAGTCGGCGTGAATTCGCTCTGCAAGTTTCAGCGCGACCGAATCTAAAACGGCATATCTACTAAAGGGGACTGCGAATCGCCGACCCAACTTTGGAGAACCCGGTCCTATTACCCAAGCATCAACTTCCAAACCAGTCTTCGACTTGTGAGCAACAACATCGGGGTAGGCCCGAATAACAAGATCGCGAGTGAACTGGTCCGGAGAGATGAAGTTTATATATCCCGAGCCACCGCGGCGGGCGCCGCCAACGCAGAGTAAAGCCGCTCCCGAGTATTCCGGGCTTCCAGCGATAACCGCAACAGTCCCATGAGAATACTTATGGGAACTCTTTGATAATTTCTTTATAAAGTTCTTCTCCACCCTGCTAATTATCCTCTTGGCGGTTCGTATTTGGAAGAGTTTTTCTGGGCTTCGTGTCACACCTTCGGCTGCCGCCCCTCGAAGGCCTGGATTATTCGGCGAAAACCTCTTCTGCCACCCCAAATACATAATAAGCGGCGAGGATCAGGCAGATTGAGAAAGCTATGGCTGGATAGAACAAGGCAAAGATGGTTGCAACCAGGTAGGCGATAATTCCAATGTAACCCTTTCGCCATAGGGACTTCAGGGTAGTTCCTGTGGCATTTGAGGAGAGATGCTCATGGCCCATGAGGTGATGGATCGTGAGCATAAAGAACCCGGATACATAGACCCAGTTAGCGCAGTAGACACCTATTGCCCATTTGGCATTTGAACCTTGATTAAACCAGACCGCTGCTAGCGATGTTGTAAATGGAATCGAAACAATTCCGAGAAGCAATCCAAGATTGATAAAAAGTAGTTCTCGGTCTGCCATTGCAACGCGATCCAAGATCGAATGATGATTGACCCAACAAACACCAATCGATAGGAAACTAATTACGTAAGCGAGATAGGAGGGCCACTGGTGACCTAAAGCGTTGCGAAGGTGACCCCCCCCCCGCAATATCCGGAACTTTGAGGTTAAAGACCAACAAGGTGATGGCTACGGCAAAGACGCCGTCGCTAAAGGCTTCGAGTCGACTCGGTTTCATGGAAGAAGTTTGCCTGAAGATGTCGCAGAACTCAGTAAACTCTTATTTCAATTATTCGATGGAAAATAACTCCGAACTCTCAGCGAGCGATGCCCTCGCATCGCTCGAGCTGAGATCGGTTTCTTACTTAAGCCCCGCCTTACCCAAAGCCGAGACCAAAGACATATAAAATCCTTGGGCGGTAAATGAAGCACCACTAATATTGTTGATCATCGAAGATTGCGCCTGAATCACTTCTTGCTCCAACAGTGGGATGGCTACCGAGTTAATCTGCTGATCTCTAAAGGTGCCAACCGGATAAACCGGTGCGGTTACCTTGGTGATCTTGCCACTCTTGACGGTTACGGAAACCTGTACAGCGCCATAATGTGTCATGTATGCAGAACCCAGAAAGGTTCCTGACTTCTTCGCGGGCACTTTAGTCGTCTTAGTCGTCGCAGCATCGGCCGCAGAGATTCCGGCGGGGAGAAAAGTAGCGACGCTGCCCAGCCCGAATAGTGCGGCGGTCTTAATCAACTTGCTTGAGGTCACGTGCAAACTCCCTTAAATTATCTTCTTAGAGAGGAATTAAAGGGCTTGGAACTGTGAGAGTCCTGAGAACCATCTGTAATTGGGCTCTGTATCTAGGCTAACTCTGGGTTGGGAAGCCCAAGTTGATCCCCCCTTGGCTGGGATCGAGCCAGCGGCTGGTAATCACCTTGCCTCGAGTGAAGAAGTGAATTCCTTCAGTTCCATGAGCGTGAGAATCACCAAAGAGCGAAGATTTCCAGCCTCCAAATGAGTAGTAAGCCACCGGAACTGGAATCGGAACGTTGATTCCAATCATCCCGACCTCAATCTCGTTCTGGAAGCGACGTGCAGCTCCACCATCATTGGTGAATATGGCTGTTCCGTTTCCATATTGGTGCGCATTTATCAGCGCAACGCCCTCTTCATAAGACTTAATGCGAACCACGGATAGCACTGGTCCAAAGATCTCATCGGTATAAATGCTCATATCGGTTTTGACGTGATCAAAGAGTGTGGGTCCGAGCCAGAAACCGCCAGGCTCTCCATCAACAACTGGATTGCGACCATCAACAACGAGCGCTGCTCCATCTGCAACGCCAGCATCAACATAACTCGCCACCTTGTCGCGATGAGCGCCTGTAACAAGTGGACCCATGTCACAACCGCGCCGGCCATCACCAGTACGAAGTTGCGGCATCTTCTCCGCAATCTTCCTCACAAGTTCATCACCAATTGGTTCGACTGCAAGAACAACAGAGATCGCCATGCAACGTTCGCCTGCAGAACCAAAGCCGGCGTTAATAGCTTGATCTGCCGCTAGATCTAGATCGGCATCAGGCAAGACCAACATGTGATTCTTGGCTCCGCCAAGCGCTTGTACCCGCTTCTTATTCTTCGTGCCGGTTTCATAAATGTATTGTGCGATGGGAGTTGAACCAACAAAAGAGATGCTCTTTATATCTGGATGCTCAAGTAGCGCGTCAACAGCTTCTTTATCTCCATGAACAACATTGAATACGCCATCTGGCAGGCCAGCTTCTTTCAACAATTGTGCGATGAAGTTGGCGGCAGAAGGGTCCTTCTCACTTGGCTTCAAGATAACGGTATTTCCGGCAGCAAGCGCGATTGGGAAGAACCACATCGGTACCATCGCGGGGAAGTTGAATGGAGAGATGATCGCTACTGCTCCTAGCGGCTGGCGCACCGAGTGCACATCTACCCCACCGGATACTTGCTCTGAAAATCCACCTTTGAGTAAGTGGCCCAGACCGCATGCAAACTCGACGACTTCTTGGCCACGGGTAATCTCACCGAGTGCATCGCTCAATACTTTTCCATGTTCGGCTGTAATAATTTCAGCGAGCTCACCTTTACGCGCATTGAGTAATTCGCGGAAGGAGAAGAGGATCTGGATCCGCTTCGTCAGCGAAACATCACGCCACTCTTTGAAGGCGCCGGTAGCAACCGCGACAGCGCTATCAACCACCGCGCGCGAAGCAAGATCGACCGCCTTGCCGGCGACTCCGGTTGCGGGATCATAAACAGGAGCGGTCCGCTCGCTCGGTCCATTCCAAATTTGGCCATCGATAAAGTGTGAGATTCGGGTTGTCATGCCGCAATACTAAAGAGATTAGGCAGGGGCGTGAACTATCACCACTGGGCACTTAGATTTAGCCGAGCAGCTCTCAGAAACCGAGCCTAAAATAAGGTCTGCGAGCTTGCCATGTCCGCGCGAGCCCATTATTAAGAGATCGGCCCCTTTGGATAATTCAACGAGGGTACGAACTGTGCCTCCCTCGACTGAAGTCGCCTTAATTCCATCAGCGCTGGATCCAAATACCGATGAAATGCCCTCCTTAAGAATCTGTTCGGACCAGATCTGGGGATCGGACTCCCCCACATAACCGGCAGAACCAAATCCAACCCCTGCCACATCCAGGGGAGATTCGGCATACTCCCAGACATTGACCACTTCAATCTTTAGATCAAGCAAGGGGGCGCTCTTTGCAGCCCAGGTCAGAGCAGCCACCGCCGAGGGTGAACCGTCAAATGCCACTAACGCTATTCCTGCTTGCGTATACGTACTCATATCTCATCTCCATTGGTAATTTCACTTACGAGTTTTAGTATCCTCCTTTTTAAGAAGTGGCTATAGGAAATTCAAGGGTTTAAAAAAAGAACTAGTGCTACCCCCGCGATTTAAAGGCATTTTGGGCGGTAATCTCCCAAGCGGGGTGAAATAATTCCTCTCGTACATTTTAATAACGATTGGGAGCTGATCGATGCACGGTGATGCTAAGGACGTCGTACCTTTATTTGTAGTCATTGGCAAGACCCGCACCCAAATTTGGGAAGGCGAGTTCAGCAGACACCATAATCCATTTGTCATCTACGACCCTCGCTCCCGGCCGACCGTCAGAGCGACCGGCGGAACTGCCTCGACATCGAATTACGACAGTAGAGATTCTTCTAGAGATTCCAAAGTTGGTTTCCACTTGTTGGTGGGTTGGATGAAGCCAAGTCTCAACGAACATTATTGCGAGCGCATTTATCAGCACCTTTCCGGCTTTGACCGGATCTACCTCGTTGGTGGGGGAATTGGTCGATGGAGCGGTGTCAACAATTTCATGGATTATGCCGAAGGGCGCCACCCTGGCTTTGCCAACAGGGTCCGCTGGCAGCGTTACTTTAGATTCACCGATTTCCCGGAGGCTAAGCTGGAGAAGATCTTCACTCGACTCGCTCTCGACGCTTAACCGGCAACCTGGCAAAGATTCGCCAGGAGCACCTCTGACTGGTCAAAATCACGCAAATCTCGCTTTTTAGTGTCTTTTTTGAGAGTTATCATGGATAATTTACCTATTCACGAGCGTGGGATTTGGCGGAGGTTAAAATGGATCGAATTGAGAGCGGTGAGCGTAAAGCTTTCGTCGTTATTTCACGCACCGAAACAAAGATCTGGAAGGGCGAATTTAGCGCTCGTGCCGTACCGCAAACGATCTATGAGCAGAGTGCTTTCCCATCAACCTTTACCGGCCGCCGATTTAGCCCTCGACAGATGCAACAACGACTATTCGACAAGATCACCGCGAATTTAGATTCTGACTATAGCCAGAGAATCTCGCGGAGTTTGCGAGGCGCTGAAGAGGTTTACATCGTCGGAAGCGGCAAGCGTAAGAAGTTTATTCTCAATCAATTTATGAACCACTTGGCCAAGAGCCAGTATCTCGGATCATCGAAGATTCATAGCGTGAGCAATGTTGATGCAGAAGGATTATCTAAGCGTGAATTGATGGCGCTGGCCAGAATGATGGAAGAGAACACTTACGCGGCTTAGAAGCCAATCTAACTGGGTCTGTCTACTCGACCTTGAATGTGGCGAAGAGATTTACTAAGAGTACGCGCTGGTTGGTTGTGGGTGACTGGCGAACATCTAACTTCTTGGCTACTCGTGAAATCGCGTTCTCGCAAGACTTTACCTTTACCCCTTTTAGACGGGCAATCTCGCGATTGGAGAGCCCAGCGGAGATGTACTTCAGTAGCTCAATTTCGACAATGGATAACTTAGGTGTGGGCAATCCCTCTACACCACCGCTTATCTTTTTATCCACTGTGTATTGTTACATGAATTTATTGCCTCGCGCGTATTGAAATGATTAGAAACCCTGCCAGGCATGGGTTTTCCCCTATGTAAATTATATAGAGGGGGTTTCCCCTTAGAATTCAATGATGGTAAACAACTGGACGCGATTAATAATCAGCAAGCGCAGGCTTGTATTAGCTCTCTGGTTGCTTGCTTTAATTCTCGGCGCAATTGGTAGCACTCAATTGAATTCACATCTCACCACCGCATTATCTATTCCGGGTTCCGCCTCTGCTCACAGCGATGAGATGCTCGCTCGGCAGTTCAATGAGAACATTGAAGGAACTTTCACCATTATCTATCCATTCAAGCAGGCCACATCGGCCCAGTTGAAAAAGTTTGAAGAGCGCATTGCGCTAGCTGCGCGCGATGTTCCAAGTGGGATTGTCACAGGTGAGAAAGCGATCGGCGGAACACTCTTTGCAAATATTAGTACTTCACTCTCATTATCCAAGGCGGCGAGTTATACGGAAGGCCTACGCAATGCGCTGAAGATTGCGGGACTATCTGGTGCTCTCGTTACCGGTCCACCTGCGATCGAGAGAGATGTGACTCCGATCCTCGCAAGTGATTTACAT
>CAIZKO010000092.1 GCA_903933585.1 uncultured Actinomycetes bacterium | reverse complement strand
GTGGTGTTGGAACAGCAATGGCTGCACCTGAAGGAGAAGTAGAAGAGAAGTTGGAACCCGAAGAGATAAAAGCGCTGGAAGCGCTCGAAAAGGGCGATTTCGCGGCTGCTAAAGCTGCTTACCGCGAGTGGCTCAATCGTGCTCCCAGCAACCCATTAGCGCTGCTGGGCTTTGCTCAAGTCGAACTTCTCTTCTACTTCTCCTTCAGGTGCAGCCATTGCTGTTCCAACACCACGTTCTGCGGCCAAGGACAGAACCTTGTCGACAACCAAACGCAACTGCGGCACCGTGGGGACTGTTTCAAAGAGTGGAACCACTTGCTCTTGAATAATTGCGAGCGCCAGTGGAACTGTCTGCACTTGTAACGCTTGCGCTACCTCTGGTTCGAGATCCACATTCACATTTCCGAGCAGCCATCCAGCACCATCCGGTTTGGCCGAATCATCCGTGTGTAACTTTCCGAGGGCAGCCATAACCGATTGTGATTGGGCAGAGCGCGCGGACCAGCAGATCAAAATAACTACTTGTGCATGCGATGCCGGCAAGACATCCTGCATCAAATTGCCTTGCGTAATAGAAATACCAGATAACTCTGCAGCCTGCACCGGATTTTTTAGCGCGCTTAAGTCAATAGCGGATCCGAAATTTTTAGGAAGAGAACTCATTCACCGCTACCGCTTCCTCGTGTTTAGGAACATTTCTAAATGGCAGGATTGAACGGATGTAATCCTCAGTAGCAAATGTTATGCCCAGATCCTTGCCCGCTTGTTCACCGAGGTACCAGCGGTGCTCGAGAATCTCATGGAACATCTGCGCCGGCTCAACTCGACCGCGAAGCTCCTCGGGAACCATATCGATGACGCGATGGTAAGTCTCAGATAGCCAACGGCGAGCGCTATCTTCAATAGGAGGCAGTGGCTTCTTCTCCCGACCGCGGAAGCGGTCGAAGGAGGCGAGCAGACGCTTGGCTTGTAACTCTTCGGCGTGTAACCCCATCAATTCATAGAGCCGGTTTTGGTGATATCCGGCGGCTACCAACTTTGGAGAGAATTTGAGAGCGCCCTTATCTCCATCGAGGGTAACTTCTACCTCTTCAACGGCAAAGCCCAGATCCTGCACAGCGCGCATCGCCTTTTCAACCGCATGGCGATCACTGGGGTCGAGAACCTGTGGCTCCTTGAGCATCGACCAAAGGCGGCGGTAACGCGAGATGACGCGATCGGCGGCGCGGATCGGGTCCATTCCAGGATGTAGCAGACCCGCGATGGCCAAGTCTTCCAATTCGGCGGCCACGTTGAACTGCGCAATTTCCAGATCATGCTCGCGCTGACCGTTGCTCAACCCCGGCTGGAACTCGCCGGTTTCGGCATCGACAAGGTAGGCGGCGTATTCATCGGCATCCTGGCGAAAGAGGGTGTTGGAGAGCGAACAATCGCCCCACCAAAACCCGAGTAGGTGGAGGCGGACCAGCAGGAGCGCCAGCGCATTGGCCATGTTGTTGATCTCGTGCGGGGTGACCTTGCTACTCATAATGACGCGGTAGGGCAGCGAAAAGGGCAAGTATCGGGTCACGAGCGCCACCGGAAGGGGGTTGGCCTGATTATCAAGGCGATTTTCCACGATGGCCACCGGCTCCACGCAGGGAGCGTTACGGTTATTTAACTCACGCAAGATTTTGTACTCACGATTGGCAAACTCTTCGACGGTCTCTTTAACGGCAAATACATCCCGATCCCCGGGACCAGTGCGGATCAAGCGGACGATATGGCGCGAGATACCGCGCATGCTGGTCAGGCCCGGGTCTTCTGGCCAATCTTCCAGCTGCTTACGCCAGGGCAGAGAGGCGAGAGCGAGCATGTCCTCGCTCAGACCTGTAATTCGTAGCTCGCTCACTGCCCTATCTTCTCGTATTATCAAACTATGGCGCTCAAGAAACCCTGGCTCTACTTTGGCAATAAGGCGAGCGATTCATCACAGCCCCAACCAATCCCCTCTTTTGGCACTCCGGGGCTTCCAGTCGATCGCGGCCATCCCTTCTACTTTGGCTTTCTGGCGGCTTCTGGGGCGGTCATTGCAATCACCATGCTTAAGGCCTTTGCCAGCGCCGGACAGGTCTTTGTTCTCATTATTATCTCGCTCTTCCTGGCCGCGGGCTTAAATCCATCGGTCGAATTCTTTCGTCGCCGTGGACTCAAACGCTCCCATGCCGTCCTGGCCGTAGTTTTTCTCGTCTTAATTTTCGTCGGAATCTTCTCTGCGGTAGTCATTCCACCAGCAATTACGCAAGTCAGTAATCTCTTTAAAAATGCCCCCAAGATTTTGCAGGATCTCAAATCGAATCGCATTCTTGGAGATCTTAATAAGCATTATGGGATTATCGATTCACTACAGGCTAAGTTCAACGCTTCGATTCACAATGGCCAATATGTTATATCCGCTTTTGGTGGGGTAATAGGGGTTGGCAAGGCCGTTATCTCCGGCGCTGTTGCCGCCCTTACCGTTTTAGTTTTGACACTTTATTTCTTAGCTTCACTTCCTAGCGTTACCGGAGGTGCTTATCGTTTCGTGCCAGCATCTCGTCGCGACAGAGTCTCTAAGATCACCGATGCGATCATCTTGCGAATTGGCGGATTCGTCAGCGGACAAGCGACCGTCGCATTTATCGCTTCCTTCTTCGGATTAATACTGGCGCTCTCACTTGGATTGCCTTATCCATCTGCTATCGCGGTTTTGGTTTTTGTCTGCGGCGCGATCCCTCTTATCGGACATCTTCTCGGCGTAACCGTCATTACTTTAATCGCACTCAGTAAATCCCCCACAGCAGCAGTCATCACATTCATTTTATATGTGGCCTACATTCAAATCGAAAACTACTTGGTCATGCCGCGAATCATGCGCAGATCCCTTTCGATGCCTGGAATAGTCACGATTATCGCGGCTCTCGTCGGTGTCAGCCTTCTCGGTATCGTGGGCGGAATCTTGGCTGTACCTATCGCCGCCGCCATCTTGCTGATTGTGGATGAGGTTGTTTATCCGAAGGCCGATATCTCCTAGTTAACCAACCACCTTGATAATAATGCAGAGGTTTTGCGTCTTTGCGCATGATGGTTCAATTTTTGAACCCATCGCCTTGATCGAGTAAGTGACCTTGGGCGATTGCTTTATCAACTGCGCTTTTACTTCATTGGCCCGCTGCAGAGAGAGTTTTTGGTCGGCCACCACGTTCTTCGTTGGCTTGACGTAACTCCAAATCTGAATCACAGAGCCCTTCTTTACCGCCTTAGCCGTTGCCGCCTTGATCTGAGCTGGGGTCAATTTGGTAGATCCGCTTACTGGCGCGATCGTGGCTAAGTAGACAGGTGGAATCGTTCCAGGCGGAACTTTGATAACTGGTGGAAGGGCTACGTCTATCCAAATACTGAATTGGGCGCTGGCATAATTAACCTGATCAAGAGGCACAAATTGCGTAGATAAAGCGTCATGACCAGGCATCAATTTCGATCCCGCAGCCGGCGTATAGGTAAAGGTTCCAGGAATATCAGCGGTTGCATTCAATTGAACTTCTGACAAAATCTGATCTGATGTAAACGGAGCTGGATTATTCCAATTGAATTTCGCATTTGCACGCAGAATTGTGAACGTTCCATTTGCACTCCCAAAATACCCTTCACTGGTTACTTTCACCGCAACGGCATAGATACCAGCGTTGGTAGGTACAGTGGAAGAACCGTTATAGGTAATCGAGTAAGAAACACCCGCCGGAATCGAACCAACAGCAATACTCTTTGCTGAGCCATCATAAGTTGGACTTACTCCAGAGAGCACCGGCACGACCTCAATTGGCGTTGCGGTGATAATTATAGTTACGGACTTCTTCGCGACTTGGAAATTGATTAAATCCTTCGGAGCAAAGATAACTGACAGGGTTTGCGACCCAACCGTCAATAAAGATCCGAGTGCTGGCGTGTAGGTAAATACACCATCAATCTTTGTTACAGAATCTATAGTTGCATTCAACTGAGTCGCACTAAGTGCAACATCGGCAGAAATTGATGCAGGCGTTGGCCAGCTAATCACTGGAATTATTGGAATTATTGGAGCGGGTGGTGGTGGTGGTGGAGGTGGTGATGGTGGGGTGATGTAGGTAAAGAGAGCGGTGCCAGTAGCGCTCTGCGCATCGGTATTGGTCACCACAATATCTTTAGCTCCCGCACTTCCAGCCGGAGTAGTAGCGGCGATGGTGGTGGCGGTAATTGTTCCCACCGTGGCGCTCACTCCACCGATGGTG
>CAIZKO010000091.1 GCA_903933585.1 uncultured Actinomycetes bacterium | reverse complement strand
TTCTCTTCTCAAAGCAGGTAAGGTCAAGATCGCATCATTCTGAGGCGCACAAAGCTCGATGTAGCACTTCATCTTTGCTTCAGTTCCGCTTGGTCGGATTATTACGCGCAGGTTTGGCCCAAACCAGTATCGCAAGCCATTTGTAGGCGGTAACCCATCTGTTGGTCGCTCGAGATCATCCGCTTGGGTGAGGGTAAACCCGCCAATCGATTGGGGCGGATTCTTACGTAGCTTGGCCAATAACTTATCGACCTGAGCCAAACTATTGACGCGGATTGAGATCTGCTCGGTAGCATGAAAACCGTATGTAGCCCAGATTTCATCGAGGTAATCAGCCATTGTGCGACCAGAAGCTTTCAACTCGCCTGCACATTGGGCGATCATCAAGGCGGCAGAGATACCGTCTTTATCGTTAACGCTCAAGGCATCAACCGCATAACCGAGCGCCTCTTCGTAGCCGTAGCGAAGATTTGGAATCTTGGCCAACCATTTGAACCCAGTGAGAGTCTCATGAAATTCAATCCCGTGCTTATCTGCAATCTTTTTAAGGATTGAAGAGGAGACAATGGAATTACCAAATGATTTACCGATTGTTGACTCAGACATTGTTGTCGCGATGTAGTGGCCAAGAATCGCTCCGACTTCATCTCCACGAAGCATGCGCCAGCCAGCAGTTGGATCATTAATCGCGGCAGCACAGCGATCCGCATCAGGATCATTCGCAATAACGATATCAGCGTTGATCTTGCGGGCAAGTGCTAGCGAAAGATCGATTGCACCTGGCTCTTCTGGATTAGGAAATGCAACAGTTGGAAATGCTGGATCTGGAAGTCGCTGCTCTTGAACATAATGGATCTCTGAGAAGCCAGCCGCTTTAAAGACTGCCTCAATACTTTCGCTACCCACCCCGTGCATAGCCGAGTAGACAACCTTGAGTGGATTTTTAGAACGAGCAAGAGCAGCAGTAGTTGCTACATACTGATTAAAGATTTCATCATCCAGAATTTTCCACCCGTGGGCCTTTGGAGCAAGTTTATGAATTTTGGAGATCTCAGCTGCGATTTGAATATCAGCGGGCGGAACGATCTGTGATCCCGCATAGCGAGTGCCATCGACGGTGCCGCCGAGATAGACCTTGTAGCCATTATCCATCGGTGGGTTATGGCTTGCAGTAACCATGACCCCTACATCAGCGCCAAGCGCCGTTGTGGCGTACGCGAGAACTGGAGTAGCCAATGGGCGGGGAAGTACGTAGACATCCATGCCAGCACCCGTAAATACCAGAGCGCTCTCTTGCGTGAAATCTTCTGAGCCATATCGAGCATCACGGCCGATGACGACTTTTGTCAGGCCACGCGCCTTCATATAAGCGGCGATACCTGCAGCAGTGCGATGGACAACAGCGCGATTCATGCAGGATGGACCCGGCCCAATCGGGCCCCGAAGGCCAGCGGTACCAAATTGCAAAAAGCCATTGAAGCAACGACGAAGATCTGTTTCGTTTCCTTCATCGAGCCACTTC
>CAIZKO010000090.1 GCA_903933585.1 uncultured Actinomycetes bacterium | reverse complement strand
TGGACCCTGGGCTTCAAAGGCCCATGTGCTAGCCACTACACAATGGCGGAACCTGAATTGTCCCTTATTAACGCCAATGCGACAAATACGTGACTTTTTTGAGGGTGTTAGAGGGTTTCTATTACTCGCGCACCAAAGGTCGGCCCAGTGGCACGAATTACCCCTGCCACAACCCCGCTGGCACTTAAGGCGACGGTCAGGTCTAGGGCGCGCTCTTCATCCGCAACCAGGAATGCGACTGTTGGGCCGCTCCCCGAGACGATTGCTCCTAGCGCCCCATAATCAATTCCGACATCGAGCACCAAGCGAAGTGCCGGCCGCAGCGAGCAGGCCGCAGATTGCAGATCATTGGATAGTGACTTGCCAACAAGATCGGCATCGCCCGCACGGAGCGCTTGCAAGATCTGATCTCCCACTTGAGGTCTGGCAATATCAAGGCCGGTTCGCAACCGATCGCATTCGTGATAAACAGATTGTGTTGATAACCCTTGTGGCGCCATTGCGAGAACCCAGTTGTAACTGCCGCGAGCCAAGACTGGTGTCAGGTGATCACCATGACCGCGTCCGATGGCAATGCCACCAGTGATAGCGAAGGGAACATCGCTTCCGAGTTCAGCGCCGATCTTCTCCATCCCGTCGCGTGACATACCAAGTTCGTAGAGCGCATCGAAAGCAACGATGACGGCAGCCGCATCCGCACTTCCACCAGCCATTCCACCAGCGACTGGAATCTCTTTCTTGATGTGAATTGAAATATCTGAATCGAGATCATGTCGGTCGATCATTAACTGCGCGGCGCGGTAGGCAAGATTCGTTTCATCGAGTGGAACGCCGTGTGAAGTTGATCCACTGATATCGAGCGTGATTCCAGATCCAGGCTCTGCAAATTTAACCGTTACATCATCGTAGATAGAGATCGCCTGAAAGACAGTCGTGACTTCGTGATACCCATCATAATCAAGTGGGCCAACGGAAAGTTGCAAGTTCACCTTGCCGGGAACTCGCACAACTACGCCATTACGCCTCATGGAGTAAGAGTATTAGCAATAGCCATAAAGTCGCTGAGTAGAAGTGTCTCTCCACGTGCAGTGGGGTCGATTCCTGCTTGGGTAATGGCTTCTTCGGCAGTTCCCTCAAAGAGTTGCGAGAGAGCCCCGCGCAGCATCTTGCGCCGTTGCGCAAAAGCAGCGTCAATCACCGAGAAGGTCACCAATCTTGCTGCCTCATCCCCCGCAGCCTGATGGCGAACAAAGCGGACTAAAGAAGAATCCACATTGGGGATGGGCCAAAAGACTTGCCGGGCCACATTGCCAGCGCCGCTAAGGTCGGCCCACCAGGTGGCCTTTACCGAAGGAGAACCGTAATTCTTGGTGCCTGGCTTGGCGACCAAACGATCGGCAACCTCGCTCTGCACCATCACCACTCCAGAGCGAATGGTGGGAAATTTCTGCAAGAAGTGCAGTAAAACTGGAACCGAGATGTTGTAGGGCAAGTTCGCAACCAAGATTGTTGGGTCCAGCGGAAGTGATTGCGTGGTCAGCGCATCTTCATTACGAACAATTAAATTTTCAACATCAAATCCATGGGACTCCACCGTTATAGGAAGCTCCGCAGCAAGGCGCTGGTCAATTTCGATCGCGACTACCTTACGGGCAATCTCCATAAGGGCGAGCGTTAATGATCCCAGGCCCGGCCCAATTTCAAGTGCTACATCATCGCTGCGCACATCTGCCACTTTCACGATGCGACGACATGTGTTTGCATCGACGACAAAGTTCTGTCCCAATTTCTTGGTGGGATTTACCCCGATGCGCGCAGCAATTTCGCGAATCTCTGCCGCACCTAGCAGTGTTGTCATTTAATCAAAACTTCCGAAGAGGCGCAAAGCATTTTCAGTAACGCGATCACAGATGTAATCGACGCTCTCGCCACGAAGATCCGCAATGAAACGAGCGATATTCGCCACCTGGGCCGGGGTATTAAGCGCACCGCGATGTGGCATCGGGGCTAAGAATGGCGAATCTGTTTCCAACAAGAGTTGATCAATGGGCACCAACTTGGCCGCTTCACGCAACTCTGGAGCGTTTTTAAAAGTCACCGTCCCTGCAAAGGAAAGTACGTATCCGGCAGCAATGCATTCGCGTGCCATCTCGGCATCCCCGGAATAGCAATGAAAGATCGTGCTCTTGGGAGCACCAACATCGAGCAAGGTATCGAGTACCGCACGATGTGCATTGCGATCATGAATCACCAGCGCCTTATCAACCTCTTTAGCTAAAGCGATATGGCGGCGAAATGAATACGCCTGCTTGTCACGCAGTTCGGGTTCGGTTCTAAAGAAATCTAAGCCGGTTTCACCGATCGCTCGGACTCTGGGGTGTCGTGCAAGTTCTTCGATGATTGCCAGGTCGCCCTCGAGATCTGCGACAACTGGCGCCTCGTTAGGGTGAAGAGCGACTGCTGCTAATACGCGACCTGGGAATGACTCGGCGCATTTAACGCCCCACTTGGATTGCTCTGCCGAATATCCAACTTGAACTACGCGGTCGATTCCAGCGCGCGCCGCCGCATCTAGTAGTTCGCGAATTTGCGGGGAATCGGGTTCGCTCTCGGTGACCAACTCCATGTGAGCGTGAACATCTATACACGACCTAGTGAGCGGTTCGGGCTCCGGCGCAGCGGGGCGCGGCTCTTTGAGCGAATGACGATCAGCCATCTACTCCGCTTTTTCTTCTAGCCGCGGAAAGAGCACCGCGCCCTTCGTTACCTTTGAACCTGGAGGCAATTGTCCCCAATGGGAGACAGCGCCAATCTTCTGCAAACCGATATCGCCCAGCGTCTCTTGTGCGCCCAGGCTCTCCCAAAGAATTTGCGTGGTAGCCGGCATGACCGGATGAAGCAAAACCGCCAAAGCGCGAAGTGAATCAGCGGTGTTGTACAAGACTTTATCTAACTCAGCCTTGTTGGCGTGATCCTTCGCCAAAACCCAAGGAGCTTGCTCGGTGACATAGCCGTTGACCCGTTTGCAGAAATCGATGATGGCATTGATGCCACCTTGGAAATCTAGCGCGCATATTGCAGCGTCCGCTGTAGATGCAGCACTGCCAAGCGCAGCACTTAAAGCATCATCGTGCGCAACAGCAGGGATTACTCCATCGCAATACTTTTCGATCATGGCGATCAACCGCGATGCCAAATTTCCAAAGTCATTTGCCAGTTCTGATGTGTAACGCGCAGACATATCTTCCCAGGAGAAAGAGCCATCGCTGCCGAAGGGAATTGCACGTAAGAAGTAATAACGGAATGCATCCACACCGAAATGGTCTGTGATATCCGACGGTGCAATACCGGTAAGTTTTGATTTGCTCATTTTTTCGCCACCAACGAGCAACCACCCGTGAGCAAATACCTTCTTTGGCAAAGGCAAACCAGCTGCCATCAACATTGCTGGCCATATGACTGAGTGGAAACGCAATATATCTTTTCCTACCAAATGCACATCGGCGGGCCAGGTCTGGGCAAACTTCTCAGCCCCAGCGGTACCGTCTTCATCTCCTAAACCAACTGCCGTTGCGTAATTAAGGAGCGCATCGAACCAGACATAAATAACCTGCTTGGTATCCCAGGGAACCGGGATTCCCCAATCGAAGGTAGAACGTGAAATTGAAAGATCTTGAACTTCGCCTTCCAGAAATGAAATTACTTCGTTGCGGGCAGATGTTGGCTCACAGGTTGATGGATCTGTCTTGTAGCGCTCTAGAAGTGCTGGCACAAAGGCAGAGAGACGGAAGAACCAGTTCTCTTCGCTCAGAATTTCACAGGGAGTTGAATGTGTTGGACAGAGTCCTCCAGGAAGAAGATCCCCAGGAAGTTTAAATTCTTCGCAACCAATGCAATAAGGACCTTCGTACTTGCCAGCGTATATATGTCCTTGATCCTTGAGCCCAGAGAGGAAGCGCTGTACCCGTTCCATGTGGCGGGGCTCTGTAGTGCGAATGAAATCATCATGAGCGATGTTGAGTGATTCCCAGACCGGCTTCCAAGCGCCTTCTACGAGTTTGTCGCACCACTCTTGCGGTTCAACGTTATTTGCCTTCGCGGTGTTGAGAACTTTCTGACCATGCTCATCGGTACCTGTGAGGAACCAGACTGACTCACCCCGCTGGCGATGCCAGCGCGTAAGAACATCTCCGGCGACCGTGGTGTAAGCGTGGCCGATATGAGGAGCATCGTTGACATAGTAAATCGGCGTCGTGAGGTAAAAAGATTTGGATTCGGCGCTCATTGGACGATCTTACCGACCCGAGGCTTTGCTACCCACCATCGCATCGAAGACCACGCGCTTAGGCAGGTTCAGCTCTTTTGCGAGCGCAGCAATTGCATCTTTACGCGATTCTCCGGCGCCTTCGCGGGCCAGTACTAATTCCACCAAATCCGCCGCGGAGTAAGTGACCGTTCCCGTGTCAAAACCTTCCAGGACGATCGTGAGTTCTCCCAATATTTCGCGTTCGGAACTCCACGTAAGCAGCTCGGCGATAGTGCCGCGCACCGTCTCTTCATACCTCTTTGTCATCTCGCGACATATCGCCGCCTTTCGATCAGGACCCAAAACCGCGAGCGCATCCTCCAGGGATTCTTGCAAACGGTGCGGTGCTTCAAAGAAGATGATGGTGCGCTCTTCGGTGATTAACTTTTCATACCAACTCTTGCGGGTACCCGCTGTCCGCGGCGAGAAACCCTCAAAACAGAATCGATCCGTAGCCAGCCCAGAGAGCAGGAGGGCGGTCGTGACTGCGCTTGGACCGGGCAGAACTTGGATCGGAATCCCATGGTCGATCGCCACCCTGATGAGGCGATAACCCGGGTCGCTAATTCCTGGCGCCCCGGCATCGGTTATGACGAGGAGATCGCTGCCAGAGGTAAGAATCTCGGTGAGCTGTTCAATCCGTTCGCTCTCATTGCCCTCGAAATAGGAGATGACCTTCCCCGTATAGCGGATCCCCAAGTCGCCCGTTAAGCGGCTGAGCTTCCGCGAATCCTCCGCGGCGATGTAAGGAGCCGTCTCAAGAGCGCTCTTCACTCGATCAGAGGTATCCCCCGGGTTCCCTAAGGGGCCACAGGCAAGGATCAGCATGAAGCAATTCTCTCAGGCTTTAGGCTTACCCCATGACACTCCCCGCGCAGGTTGAAGGACGCCTGCGGGAACGCCTCAGCGTGCTGGGGCTCTCGATCTTCGCTCTGATCTTCCGCCTCTGGCACTTAGGAACCCCCAAAGGATTCGTCTTCGATGAACTCTATTACGCCCAAAATGCCAACTCTCTGCTTCACAACGGAGTCGAACTAGATCCTAAGACGGCAGCCGCGCAATACATCGTGCATCCACCAATCGGAAAATGGATGATCGCCGCAGGAATAAAAGTATTTGGCTATCACGAGTTTGGTTGGCGTATAAGTGCAGCGCTAGTCGGCACGGCCTCCATCGTCATGGTTTTCTATATTGCTAAGCGCCTCTTCAATAATTACTTCTTATCCGTGTGCGCCGCTTTCCTCATGAGTGTCGACGGAATGCACTTGGTCATGTCGCGCACCGCGTTGCTCGACATCTTCTTGATGTTCTTTACTCTCCTCGGATTTTTATTTCTTCTACGCAGCCAACATTTTGCGGCAGGTATTTCACTCGGATTAGCTGCAGCAACTAAGTGGAGCGGTGTTTATTACTTAGTCGCTTATCTTCTCTTCACCCTTTACGTCGATTATCGGCAGAACCGATCACTAGAAATTGAGAACCCAATACAAGTTCTCATCCGTGAAAAAGTTTTTAAGAGAGCTTTGCAGTACATCGTCATTCCCATCGGCGTTTACTTTGCAAGTTGGACCGGCTGGTTACTCACTACATCTGGCTACGACCGCGGTTGGGCAAGCACCCAGCCCCGCGGTTTCTTTAGTTTTATTCCGGCGCCGATCCGTTCGCTCTGGCATTATCACGCTGAAATGTGGAATTTCCACACAACGTTAACTGCCACCCACCCTTACGCCGCAAACCCCTGGAGTTGGCTGATTATGGGGCGCCCCACCTCTTTCTATTATCAATCTCCCAAGGGATGTGGAGCGTCTGCTTGCGCGCAAGAAGTTATAGCGCTCGGCACGCCACTGCTCTGGTGGTCTGGCGTGATAGCTATCGCCGCCACCTTTGGATACTGGATAGCGCGGAGAGAATGGCAGAGCGGGCTCTTGTTATTGAGCCTAGCGGCAGGATATTTGCCTTGGTTTAACTGGCAGAAGCGCACGGTATTTACCTTTTATACGATTGCATTCGAACCATTTGTTGTTTTAATTATTGTTTACGCCTTGTCAAAACTCCTGGAGCCGGACGAATCAGGGACCGTTACAAAGTTACGGCGTTACATAAGTTACGGCTATCTATTAGCGGTTCTTCTTAATTTTCTCTATTTTTTACCGCTCTATCTCGGCAGCCTCATCAGTTATCACCACTGGCTCTCGCTCATGTGGTTCCCCAGCTGGATCTAGATTTATTCGCTCACTGCCCGATCGCGCGCCGTTGCCGCTTGTTCCGCTAATTCTTGATCAAAGAGTTCATCGCGCTCTGGTAGTTCCAGGGCCTTCTGGCGCTCTTGCTCTGCGCTCCACTTTCCAGGTGTTGTTAAATCGATGGTGCGTTTTGCGCTCACAGCTTTCGGAGCAGTTGTATATGTTGGGCGCGGAACGGCAATTGGAGACCAGCTGCGTTCTTCGTGGCTTTCAATGATAGTGATGGAGGAAGTGAGTTCGCGTTCGCGCAGTGGAACCCATTGCTCGACGATTACTTCACTCTCGCTCCGTTCATGATTGGAAAGATCAATGCGGGCTTTGGGATTTGATTTAATTTCAACCGCAGTGATCGCGGCGAGCGCAGCAAGTCTGCGTTTCTTAATTTGAGCAGCCACAACCTGGCGACGAACGTTGATGACATAAATAGAGAGCGCAGTGAGCGGGATCAATATCGCGAGATAAGGAAGGAAACTCAGAGCACTTGCAAGTGCGGTACCAAGGAGAGCAACGACCAACCCCGCAAGTATGAA
Source organism: uncultured Actinomycetes bacterium (assembly GCA_903933585.1). GTDB lineage: Bacteria > Actinomycetota > Actinomycetes > Nanopelagicales > Nanopelagicaceae > PALSA-747. Next base: position 46,440 of record CAIZKO010000090.1, on the reverse strand, counting down.
GCGACGTAACTTCAACGCCTTCGACCGCTCTTGCGGATCGATCAGATCGGGAAAATTAGGAGTAGAGGCGACGATCTTCATCGCGCTTTTATATCTTTCGCTCTCGCGGCCAGACTGGGTGTCATGTTGACGCATCCAGCGCGGCAAAAAGTAGGCGACCCACATTCCGATAATAATCAGATAGATGAGTCCGGAGGCCATGGAATGAAACAGTAATTCAGTTTTAGGCGAAAAGTCGGGATTTAGGCGTTATGTCTTAATTTAAATTATTGGGATTTTCAGCGACAAAAGTGAGGTGATCGCGCCAATCGCCGGCTATGTGTAAGTACCGCTGACGAACTCCCTCAAAAATATATCCGCTCTTTTCGGCCACCTTCTTAGATGCGCCATTTTCGGGGCGTAGATTTATCTCGATGCGGTGAAGCTGTAACTCGGTGAAAGCAAAGCGGGTCAAGGCTTTTACCGCCCTTGTTGTGTAACCCCTATTTGCGACGCTTTGATCAATCCAATAGCCAATATGTCCTCCGCGATATGCACCAAGAACTATGCCCCCCAGGGTGATCTGCCCTATGAGCCGTTCCTTCCCTTTGACCCGCAGCCATATTCCGAGTGATAGAGATCGCAATTCGCGACCTTCCTTGTTGTAATAGCGCACCATTCCAAGGTAACTCGGTAAGGGTGCATCTGACTCAATCGTGGGACGGGTGGCCTCCCAGGGTGCAAGCCAAGTGGCATTTGCCCGGCGAACTTTCTGCCATGCCGCGCGATCCCGATAGCGCAGCGGCCGGAGTGAGAGCTCGTGGTCCGAGATCAGATAAGGCCAGCGCTGCATCTTTACAGAGCTCGATCCAAGATCATGATCTCTGCAATCTCACCTTTTAAGTAGCCAGGTGAATCGGCGGAGACCGTTATAAAGGCGCTTGCTTGCGAAAGAGAGAGGAGGTGATTTTGATCGGCGATGGGGGTGACATATGGCTCCTCTGATCCGCTAGACGAGAGCGTCGCGCGCACGAGTGAGGCATACCCAATCGGGGATTCCAGATCTCGGGACAAGACCGCCTTGACCGTGGATCGAAATACATTTTTAACTCCGAGCATGGTTCGAATCATGGGGCGGATAAATACTTCAAAAGAAATATAGGCGCTCATGGGATCGCCGGGAAGAGTTATAACCGGGATTCCATCTTCGCCAATAGTTCCATAGCAGTGGCGCGCGCTGCCCTGCAGGTTAGGGATGACGCTTTCGATCTCTCCCATTTCGCGCAAAACCTCTTCAATTAACTCAAAGGAGCCATCATTACTTTCACCACTAATCACGATGAGATCGGCGCGAACCAGTTGATCTTCAATAACCGACTTCAACTGCTCGTGATTTACTGGAATGGTATGGACGCGGTAGGCGACCGCTCCTGCCTCTTTGGCAGCGGTTGCGAGCATCCAAGAGTTTGTTTCAAACTCCTCCGAGGCGGTAATGGACTGCCCAGGTTCCACGAGGTCATCGCCGGCAGAGATAACAACTACACGTGGGTGGGGCTGCGTAGGGAGGCGAGAAAGCCCGAGCGAAGCCGCCAGTCCAATTTGAGGTGAGCGAATCCGAACCCCTCTATGGAGGACGATCTGGTCGTCGACGTAGATGTCCTCGGCCAATGTGGCGCCGTGAGCGTCGAGAAGTGGCATATCAAAAGGGGCAAGTGAATGAGATATCGCAAGTAAGTCCGCCAACATTTTTTTGACGGTAATCTGCGAGTCCATGGTTTAACCTTACTTCTTTCACCATGTATTCCTGTGGAGGTGCTCCTGTGGATTCAACAAGTAGGACTAAGCACACACTTCGCGCGCAGTTGCGGCGCGAGCGCGAACTCACTTTCACGCCAGAGAGTTGGTTGCACATCGTGCAAGCTCGAGAGATCCAGAGTAATCAAATTGTGTCCTCGTATGTATCGTATGGATTCGAGCCACAAACTGTAGATATAAATAGCGCCTTAATCCGAGAGGGAAAAATCCTCTTATTGCCAAGAACGCTACAGGATAAAGATATTGAATGGGTGGCGTGGGATGGAAGAGAAGATTCGTTAGTTAGAAAGGGTAAGGTCTTGGAACCTATCGGTCCGACCTTCGCTGATCTTTCATCGATTGGTGCGGTAATAGTTCCTGCATTAAACATTGATCGCGAAGGAAATCGCATGGGCCAAGGTGGTGGATCCTACGATCGCGCACTCGCCCGCCTAAGCGCTTGGAAAGTTGGACTAGTTGGAGCAGCGGAACTAACGCCAGAAATTTTGCCGATCGAAAGCCACGACCAAAAGCTAGATGCGGCGGCGACTCCAGAGCTGCTTCTGCGATTTAGTCGGGATGCTCCAGGTCACCTCTAGCGAGCGTAGATAAATACTTATTATATTTAGCGAGCTCGTCCTCTTCCCCCATAGCGGCAGCACGATCTGCCGCGCGATCGATGCGGCGGGCTTCGCGGGAATCATCTCTCGTCCATTGAATAAAGGTGGCAATGAGCGCCACAAGTATTGGAATCTCACCCATCATCCAACCTAAAGAAGCGCCAACATGCTGGTCCGCTAATAAATTGAGATTCCACGGGCGATTGAGCGATGCAAAATATCCGCCATCGCTCAGCGTTGTTGTTGATAGCAAAGCGATTGAGAAGAAGGCATGGATGCTCATCGCTGCGAAGAGCACGATGATGCGAACGATGTGTGGAATCTTCCGCGGATTGGGATCGATCCCGACGATCACGTAGAAGAAGAGATATCCCGCCAACAAGAAGTGAACATCCATCAAGATATGTCCGCTATGTGATTGCATCAACTTTCCAAAGAGTGGGGTCATATAAAGCAGGAAGAGTGAACCATCAAAGAGCCCCAGTGCAATAACCGGGTTCGTAATGATCACCGAATACTTGGAATGAATGACGGTGATGAATGTGCCACGGATACCGCGCTCCTGCGGGATGCGGCCAACTGGCAAGGTGCGCAAAGCCAAGGTCACGGGAGCGGCCAAAACAAAACCAATTGGGGCAATCATTCCTAGAATCATGTGAGCGAGCATGTGATACGAGAATGCAAAGTGCGCGTACACCCCGATCCCGCCGCTCGTTGCAAAATCAACTAGCGCGACCGCAACCGCAAAGGCGACAGTTCTGCCGACTGGCCACTTGTCGCCGCGCCTGGTGAAGGTGACAACTCCAAATATGTAGAGCGCAGTTATTAGTAGCAAGAATCCCAAAATCGTTCCATCTGGAGAATAAGCGGTGAGCACTCGAGAGAAGGTAGGTGACGCCGGCATTGCTATTCCGGTGATTCCAATGGAGGGATCGCTGGCAGCCTTGATTCCCGCCGCAGAGATAGGTGGGAGCGTTGTACTTAGCCACCCGCCGATAGCGATAGCGCTGAACATTACGAGGCTCTCGTTGACCAACAATCGAAGAACTTGCTTTGAGCCTTCAACTTTTGCCGCTATGAATCGACGATGTTTCGCTCCAACTGCAACAAGTACGAGAAAGAGTGCAACTTTGATTAATACCAGCAGGCCGTAGCGACTCTGCCAACCAGCCCAGAAATTCAAACGGGTCCAAGCGCTAGCGACCCCACTAATTCCAACAATAATCGCGGCCCAGAGCGCTAGCGCGCTAAACCTGGAGATAGAAGCGGTGCGTTCGCGGGGAGAGATGACGACAAGTCCGATGACTCCACCAACCCAGAGCGAAGCAGCACCGACGTGAAAAATCAGGGAACCGATCGCCAACCCATGATTTCCCGCGCTGGAGGCATGGCTTTGGAAGAGCGGCACTAGGAGCGCAAGCATGGTGAGCGCAAGCGCGAAGTAAATTGCGCCAACTTTCTTAGCTCGAACAAGTAGCGCAACCACGCCGAGTCCCATAACAAATTGAAAGAGGTAGTCGCGGCCGATACTGGTCGATGTTAAAAAACTTAGGATCGTTGATGAGTTAAATGCATCGAGAAAACTGCCGCCTAGCAAATTAGCAAGTTCTGTAATTACTCCCCCGACGGTTGTAACAATCCAAACAATCGTTGCTAAAAGAGCTAAGTTCTTGATCCGCAACGCCTCCTTGCCCAGGCGTCCCCGATCTTCCTCGAGTAAGAATCCCATAGCAAAGATCAAACCGACGGCGACAACTATCGCGATCAGATAGAGATCTTTGACTACTGGGAGCAGGAATCCAACGAGTGAGTTTGTGCTTTGCAAGTGGTTATGAAGATCAACCACCGCACCTTCGAGAATTATTTCTCGCCTCGTTCAAGCGCGCGACGCTTGCGCCCCTTACGAGCTTGGCCCCAAATCATCCGGGCATACCAGAGCAGAAAGAGCGCAACGATGGTCGCGATACCGAGAAAGACAAAGACGGTGATATTCGCAGCAGAGCTACTCGTTGAATTCCTTGGAATCACGGTTGAGCTAGTCGAAGGAGTGGGCGTTGCGCTGGCAGAGGTGATAGTCGCAGGAGCGTTAAAGAGAAAAGTGTACGAACCAGTTACGGGATCGTCGGTTGCACTCAACAAGGTGTAGGCAACGGTATAAATTCCAGTAACGGTGAGTGGTTTGAGTCCAACAACTGCGGTGGTATCTGCAATCGTCAGCGATCCATCATCGACTTTAAGGCCATTGGGATCGGTAACTGCCAGGCTATTTCCATCCGGCAAAAGTGAGGTGGCGGCAGTCACGGAGATAGCGTTAGGGGCTTGAGATAGCACAGCGCCCACTGCTGGAACCGTGGAAACGACGCTATTGGCCTCTGCGCTCGGCGCTAAAAAGGCGCTCCATCCAACCAGCGCGGCGATAGCTGCCATCCGAACCGGAGTGCTCCGAACTAGATTGCGCATTGCCAGCCCTTCATTCTGCCCGAGCGGCTCAAAATCGCCCTCAATCCCTCGTGGATTAGAACCTATCCTCTCACCTCTTTACACTTACCTCCATGCCGACCTACGAATACGCGTGCGCCGACTGCGGTCACCAATTTGAGCAGTTCCAAGCCTTCTCTGAGGACGCAATCCTCACCTGCCCAGAGTGCAAGGGTGAACTCCGCAAGGTCTACTCAAATGTAGGGGTCGTCTTCAAAGGGACGGGTTTCTACAAGAACGACTCTCGCCCCGCCCCATCTAGCTCTGGGGAATAGTTAAAACAAGTCCTAACCGTGATGTGGTGGCTTATCAGCCGCGATCTCTGCCTCGCGCTTAGCCTCATCATCGTCACGTGGATCAATTTCATCCTGCGTTACTTTCGGCAAAATATGTGAATCGCTCATTTGCTTCCCGCCCTCATTGCAAGCTCTAAACCGTCGAGTAAATCTTCAAAAACTTCCTCAGGAAGATGCCCTTCAACAATCAGCGTTGATGCTCCCTGCACCGCAGTCCAGGAAAGCAATTCGCCATACTTACGCATTGCCTTAGAAATCACTCCGGTATTCAGAAGATCATCTAGGCACTGCGTCAGCATCAGGAAGGCGTCGTTACCCTGATGGTCACCCTGTTTCTCAATCTTGCAAAAGCCACCGAACATCAAGCGGAATAGATTTGGCTCTTTATTTGCCCAGCGAAAGTAGGTACGCCCAAGTTCGCGGTAGCGCAATTTGGCGGCCCGTGCCGAAACTCCAGGGATTTGTGCGAGCGCTTCCCGCTGCATATGTGCCAAGTCGATGAAGAGCTTGTCGCCGACCCCGGAGATCAAAGAATCTTTATCCGGGAAGTAGTGATACACCGCGCTCGGGCTGACGCCGACCTGTTCTGCCACAGCGCGGAGGGAAAGATGATCGGGTCCAGTCTGACGGACTAGATCAACTGCCGCATCGATGAGAGCTGCTTCCAAATCGCCATGGTGGTAATTCTCGCGAGCAACTCGCTTGCGCCGGACGACATTTGTTATGGACACGCCGAAAGTATCCTCCTTAACTTGACAATGTTCAAATCAACACCCCATAATCTGAACACTATTCAGATACCGACCACACCTGAAAGGCACCACCTATGTTTGAAAAACTCGGGCACAGCCTCGTACGCCGCCGCAAGGCAGTTCTGGCACTCTTTTTTGCGATCTTGATCGTGGCGGGTGCAAGTAGCGCTCTGCTCATCCCACGTCTTAGCAGCGGCGGATACAACGATCCTGCCAGTCAGTCAGCAAAGGCAGATGCCTATCTCACGACCACTTTCCACGTGAAAGATCCGGCCTTGGCGCTTGTTGTTGATAGCAAAACCGCAGTGACCGATCCAACAACTGTTGCTGATGCCGCCGCCCTTGAGAAAGCAATTTCAGGTGAAACAGGAGTTACCAAAGTTCTCTCCTACTGGTCTGCTGGTGGCGCCCCTGCGCTCAAGAGCATTGATGGCAAAGCGGGATACCTCTTCGTTTACACCGCAAATAACGACCCCGGTGGATCTACCGATCTCGCCAAACTCATTCAAAAGAAATATGACGGCACTTATAAGTCGCTTCACGTATACGTCGGCGGGTTCTCCACCATCAGTTACGCCATTTCCTCAAAGATTTCCAAAGACCTCGCAGTAGCAGAGTCGATTTCGATTCCGCTAACCTTCCTGCTTCTACTCTTCATTTTCGGCGGCCTGATTGCATCAGCGATGCCGTTGGTCGTGGGTCTTAGTGCAATCTTGGGAACCTTCCTGATCCTTTATCTGATCAGCCTTGCTACGGGTGTAAGCATCTTCGCCCTTAACCTGACAACTGGTATGGGACTTGGTCTCGGTATTGATTACTCACTTCTGATCGTGAACCGATTCCGCGAAGAGCTCCACTCTGGGAAGTCGGTTGAAGATTCAATAGCTCGCACAGTTGCTACTGCCGGTCGAACTGTCTTCTTCTCCGGACTCACAGTCCTAGTCACAATCTCATCGCTCATGTTCTTCCCGCTGATGTTCCTCAAGTCCTTTGGATACGCGGGTATTGGCGTGGTTTTCACGGCGGTCTTTGGAGCGCTTATTCCGCTACCGGCGATCTTGGCGATGCTGGGGACTCGGATCGACAAATTCGTTGTTCGCAAGAGCGCTATTACCCCTAAAGAAGATGGCCGTTGGGCTCAAACTGCTCGCTTTGTCATGAAGCGCCCCGTGGCGATTGTGGTCTTTGTCTTGATGATTCTCGCCATCCTTGCAACCCCAATAAAAAACATCGTCTTCTCGGAAGTCGATAGCAGAGTGCTTCCAGCCAATAACCAGGCGGCAATAGCTTCGGCAGTTTCGATCGCACGTTTCGATGGGCAGACCGCCAATCCGATAGAAATCATTATTCCTGGTGGAGCCGCGCATCAAGATCAGTTAGCCACATATTCTTCCGATCTAGCAAAGGTCAAGAACATCGTTGCAGTTTCGGAACCGCAAATAGTGGGTAAGGATGTTCGGATATCGGCAACCTTCTCGATTAGTTCGCGCACCACGCAGGCCGAAACCATGATCAATGCGGTTCGTAACGTTCCGGCACCTTTCGCAACACTTGTAGGTGGCACCGCTGCTGATTACACGGATACACAAGCAGGAATTTCACGAACGGTTCCCTGGGCATTGGGCTGGATTGCGTTATCCGTGTTACTACTTCTCTTCATGTACACGGGTTCCATCATCCTTCCGATCAAAGCCGTTGTTCTCAACATCCTTTCGCTAGGCGCAACGATCGGAGCGCTCTCGTGGATCTTTATTGAAGGGCATATGACCTGGCTCGTGGGATCTTTCACCAAGACAGGCACCATTGATACCTCCATGGTGATCTTGACGTGCATTGTGGTCTTTGGCCTTTCAATGGACTACGAAGTTTTCTTGCTCTCTCGCATTAAGGAAGAGCATGACGCGGGTCGCTCCAATATTGATGCCGTCGCTACTGGACTACAGAGATCTGCTCGCATCATCACTTCAGCGGCTGTGCTCCTAGCCGTTGTCTTCGCGGTATTTCTTACCAGCGGCGTTACAAACATCAAGACGCTGGGCTTTGGCGTTGCCTTCGCGATCCTCTTGGATTCGACGCTGGTGCGCGCACTGTTAGTTCCGGCCCTGATGCGACTCTTCGGAGAACGCAACTGGTGGGCACCAAAGGCGCTGAAGCGCTTCACTATTAGCCACTAGCCAAACAAAAAGTCGATTGTGTCCCAGGCCGGAGTTGAACCGGCGGCCTACCGCTTAGGAGGCGGTTGCTCTATCCACTGAGCTACTGGGACCAGGGGGTGCTGGGTGCCCAGTTTAATCGGGCAAATTCACACCAACTTCACGGCTGGAGTGCCAATTCTTCACATGAATTCGCAAGGCTACCCTCTAGAATCGTCCTTGTGCCGCAGAAGATCTGGGGCTTTTGGAGGAGTAAAAAATGAAGAAGCTCACCACCCGTAAGTTAGCGAGTGTGCTTGCTGCAGGCGCGCTTATTCTCGGCGGTTCCGTTGCGCTCAGCGCATCTGCTAACGCTGCCGGCAAGCAGGGCACTTCTTGTGCAAAAGTGAATTTAAAGTCAGGCACATACACCTGCATCGTCAACCCAACCACCTCAAACCTTAAGTTGGTCTGGGCAACCGCAAACTGTGTCAGCGCTCAAAATGGTTACCTCGGTAGCGTCACCGATTTGGCGACGTATACAAAGAACGCAACAAACGCCACAGTACAAGCACAGAGTTTGTTAGCCTCTTATCAAAATGCCTTGACCGTCGCGCAGACCTCCCTGAACGAGATCATGAACACCAAGGTCTTTCCGATTGATTACACCCCGGGCACTCGCACTCCATCGGTGACCGCAATAGGTTACAACGCAGCTATCGCGGCATACACCGCAAAGCTTGCCTCTGATCAGGCAGGAATTGATAAGTACACCGCCGCCCTGGCAAAAGATGTAGTGGGAAGCGTTCAAGCCAAGAGCGATCAGAAATCAATTAACGCCTTCCAACTCGGAATGAAGAGTCGCCAAAGCACGATCGATCTCCTCAAGCGACAAGTTGCGCGTATTAACACCACGATCACCAACGACCAGACCTCAATCGCTACATGGACTTCAACCGTCAATGGTTCGATTGCACAGCAGAAGCAACTGACGGCCCAACTTAAGGCGTCAACTGTTTCAGCAAAGTCTGCTCGCGCAATTGCGTGTAAGGCAGGCTTGTAAGAGTTTCAAAGCAGTAAAACCTCTATCGCGAACTACCTGGTGGTTTTCCACTAGATAGTTCGCGATTCTTTTAAGTATTACGGGCAGAAAATCTATTGTTCGGCAATTATGGAATTAGTTAGCCTCTGGCGATGGTCATTGGCACAGCGCGGAGCTACCTCAAACTGCGCGCCTGCGTACTTCTCCTACTTTTCACGCACCTCTTGATCAGGGTGATCTCTCCCGATCCGAGCATATTTGCCGATTTCTATATCTACAACGCAATAGCTTTATTAGCCGCCGCGGTAGCTTTCTTCGCCCCACCTTTCAACGACCATTTAGCACGACTTGCCCTGAGCACCGCGCTTCTGCTCTGGGCAATTGGGTCGATAGCGACGGCCTGGAATGATTTCTATGCACCCACCATCTGGCCTAACCTCTCCGATCTCTGCTACATATTCTTCTACCCACTCATGTTGTTTGGGTTGATCAGGGCGCTCACCGCACACCGAAAATTTCATGCAATGGAACTACTCGATGTCGTCATCATTACCTTTGGTTTTTCGACCCTCATCGCTGCGCTCCTTCTAAAGAGCGCGATGGCTCACTTCGTCGGAAGTTCAACCACGGTCTTCCTCTCCATTGTTTACCCGATCGGAGATGTAGTCCTGCTTTCAATCGCACTCATCATTGTCTTAGTTCAGCGCCGTGCGCCCCGGTCGCTCCTCTTCCTGCTCGCCATCGCAATATTTACTGCGACCGATCTCTTCTTTCTCTACAAGTCAGCAACCTCCGGATATACATTTGCGCAATTAACGGATGATGGCTGGTTGATCGGATTGATCCTCATAGCAGAAGCGCTCTGGCATCATGGCGGCGAGGCAGAGGTGAGCGAGAAGATCATTTCCGCGTCCACAACTATTGCGATGATATTTAGCGGAGCGATCCTCACTATCTCGGCTCTCAAACGCAACTATCTCCCCGATGCCGCGCTCATCCCCGCGATCGCAACTGTCGCATTAGCCGTGGTGAGAATGGCGGTGGCGTTAAGGGATGCACGAAGCGCCTCCACCAATTTAGAACTTTCCAGAATTGATGAGCTAACTGGCCTAGCCAATCGCCGGCGCTTCATGGCCGAGATTGAGTTGTTGGCAGGGAACCCGGGTACCTTGCTTCTTCTGGATCTAGATGGATTTAAAACCGTCAATGACACGCTGGGGCACGAAGCGGGAGATGAATTGCTTCGCCAAATCTCACTCCGTTTTTCGCGCGTGGTTCCACATGGTGCACTGCTGGCTCGCCTGGGCGGAGATGAGTTTGGAGTAATAATTCCCGGGAGTGCAAGACAAGGCGTAGAGGTTGCGATGGCTATCTCATCAACAGTTAGTTATCCCTTTGTTGTTGATGGCCATGAGGTCACCGTTGGAGTCAGCATCGGCCGCGTCATCAATGATGGAAGTAAAGAACTTATGCGACGAGCAGATACGGCGATGTATGAAGCTAAGCGGGCTGGTGGGGGTTCGGTGCTTTGGCAGCCTTAATTTCAGCTAAGCGCGCCAGTGATTCCAAACGTTCGAGCGCGTGATCAACGATGGGTTGCGGATATCCGTTGTTATTTCCATCCAAAACCTCCCAAGGCGTGTGAATATCTGGCGCGGATAAGTGCGATAGTTCTGGAACGAAACGTTTGATGTAATTGCCTTCAGGGTCGAAGCGACGTCCCTGCTCGATCGGATTGAATACTCGATAATAGGGTGAGGCATCGGTGCCACATCCAGCGGTCCACTGCCACCCATGTGAATTTGACGCAACATCATTGTCGATCAAATATTTCATAAAGTAATCCGCGCCGTATTGCCACTCGATATGTAAATCTTTTACCAAGAAGGAAGCGACAACCATGCGCGCGCGGTTGTGCATCCAACCTTCCTGACGTAATTGACGCATGGCGGCATCGACGATTGGGTAGCCAGTCATCCCATCACACCACGCTTTGAATTTAACTCCCGGTTCGTCGTAACGCATGGCGGCAAATGCGGGGGCGTAGTAATCCCGTGAAGTGCGCGGATTATGGTGAAGGACATCGGCGTAGAACTCGCGCCAGGCGATCTCTTTGCGGAAGGTCTCATGGGCGGTACTTTGATTGAGGTCGCCTAGCAAGGTGCGCGGATGGATCTCGCCCCAACGCAGGTGGGGGCTCAAACGGCTCGTTCCTGGCACGCCTGGAACATTTCGGAGTTCGTCGTATTCGGACAAGCCCTCCGCCTTAAAAGCGCTCCAGCGGGCTAATGCGGCCTTCTCCCCCGCCTCCTGGATATCTACACCTACTGGTGCGGTCCAACTGGGCAGATTCCGCTCTGTGGCCGCTGGCTCGACAAATTGCGGGCCCCTGGGAGCGGCGAGAGGGGCGCGCCATCCGTGGCTCTGCCAAGCTCTGAAGAAAGGGGTGTAGACCCTGTAGTTGGTTCCATCTGGCTTGCATACCCGTCCGGGTGCAATGGCATAAGGAGAGCCGGTGTATTCAACTTCGATCCCGGCTGCCGCAATTTCTCGCTCCCTCGCGACGCCATAGGGAGCGAACTCGCGAGCAGCATGAATCGATGAAAAGTTATAGCGAGCCGTTAGCTCTCTCAGAACTTCGACGGTGGTGCCAGAAACCACTGCGAGTCTTCCGCTGACCGATTCATCCAATCTTGCCAAGGAGTCAGCCAAGTAGGCGCGGCGAAATGGACCACTACGTTCAGCTATTGCATCATCCATAATAAAAAGTAGGAGCGTCTCATCAGCTGCGGAGAGCGCATCACGTAGCGCTGGGTTATCCGCTAGCCGGAGATCGCGCCTGAACCAGAAGAGTGAACGCGTCGCCATGCCGTTATCCTTTCACAATGAGGCGCAGATGGAGATCTTAAAACAATTCCAGGTACGTGGAGCAAGCGGGGCGGTAACCCGTACTCACTTCGCAGGCAGGATCGTCGATTTTTGGGCGCCTCCAACTGCAACGCCTTACTTGTTAGTCACACATGATGGCCAAAATATCTTTGATAAAGCCACTTCTAGTCGCAATCGCACCTGGGAGTTGGCAGGCGCTGCAACAAAAGTAGCCGCTGAATTTGGGATCCAAGCGCCGGTCATCATCGCGGTCTTTCACTCTTCAAATCCCGGCGATCCATATGGCCGCGGAAAAGATTTAGCTCCGCAAGATGTGTTTACTGGCGGGGTTGAACCCGTAGTAAATCTTTCGGGAATTTGGCCGACTCCCGAGCCGACCTATCCACTCTCAGAACTTCGTGGAAATCAATACATTAAAGAGATTAGCGAGACGATCGTCCCAACGATATGCGACTTCCTGAACCATGCAATTGTTCCGGAGGCCTCAGCGATTCTTGGTGCGAGTATGGGAGGGTTGGCTGCCCTTAATACCCTAGCCCGCTACCCCGACCTTTTCCGCACCGCACTCTCTTTCTCTCCGCATTGGATCGTAGGAAGAGAACCTCTCGTCGAAAGATTGATGGGCGCACTACCGCCTGCGGGAAACCATAAAATTTGGATGAGCCGTGGAACGAAAAGTCATGATTCTCGCTATGGCCCATATCAGGAATTGGCGAATCAATTGGCAATCGCTGCGGGATATAGATATGGAAGAGATCTAGCAACTCCGATTTTCAACTATACAAGTCATAACGAACGATCGTGGGCTAGCTACGTGAATCAATCCTTAAGATTTTGGCTCGATCCGCGACCAAGTCGGTAGATACCAATACCTGGAGCGCTATCGCTTCTCGAAATCATCGCGCCGCTCTGTTCGCTCCCGAAGAGGGTCTGGGCAACTTCATAGCCATAAGGAGCTAGTGGGATTGCAAATTCTCCGGCCTTTCTCGAAATGGCGACCAAGATCGTTTCAGAGTGGCTCTCGCGCAAGAATGCAATCACATCATCGGTGATGTAAATAAATCGAAGTCCGCCAACAGCCAGCGCATCACTTGTGCGCCTAATCGCCACCAGATTCTTCACCTGCTCAAAAAATGCGACATCCCAGCGATCTTTGTGCTCCCAGGGAATTGTGCGCCGCGCATCCTCGCCCCAAGCGCCTTCCAGCCCGATCTCATCTCCGGCAAAGATGGATGGAACCCCCGGGTAGGTAAGCAAAAGTGCCATCCCAGTGAGTTGGCGGATGGAATCTTTCCCAACCACATTTCGAAAGCGAGCCGTGTCATGTGAATCGAGGAGAAGCATGCTTGCCACCAAATTGCGCCATGGTATTCCAGAATTGAAAGTGGTCATCGCTGCGACTAGTTGCGAGCCAGTGATCTGCGGAATTCCTGTCGGTTGACCAAAGAAGCCATACTCAACCTGCGGATTGTGATTGAGCCATCCCCACACCGGGCGCATGAATCCGTTGTAATTCATGGTGCCATGCCAACCTAATCCATCGAGATCGGCGGGAAAGTGATCTGCGTTCTCGGCTACCAGCCAGGCGTTGGGATTGGTCTCATCCATCGCCTTGCGAATTCCATGAACGACTTCAGAATTGAAATCATCCTCAAAATATCTCCCCGTCATATTTCCGACATCGATGCGCCACCCTGACATTGAGTAAGGGGCTTGCAACCACTTGCGAACAATTGAATTCTTGCCAGAATACAAGCGGCGCTTAAGTAAGTCAGAGGAGAAGTTAAATTTAGGAAGGCTCGCCAGTCCCCACCATCCAACATAGCCGTGAGGAATTGTCTTATCCCAGTAGAAGAATCCCCGCTCTCTCGAACTCTTATCCTTCTTCGCTATCGCAAGCCAAGGATGGAGTCGCCCACAGTGATTGGTTGTCAGGTCCCCCATCACGGCTATCCCTAATTTCTTCGTCTTTCGTTTAAGAGCGAACATTGCTTTATCTCCACCAAGCAAAGGGTCAACGTGATCAAAGGAGGATGCGTCATAGCGGTGGGTGGAGTTCGCCGGGAAAAAAGGGGTGAAATAGATTCCATTAATACCGAGCTCAACGATGTGCTCTAAGTGCTGCTCCACTCCAAGTAGGTCGCCACCAAAGAGTTCAACTCCAGTTGATGGATCTTTTCCCTTCGGAAGATCATCCCAATCGCGACGGATAAAATTTTCGGGAGCTGTGCGCTTCTTGCCCGACGTGGCAAAGCGATCAGGGAAGATTTGATAGAAGACCGAGTGATTTACCCACTTTGGAAAGTGCGGCCTAGCAATGATCTTGAAGTCATTAGTACTCGTTACCTCATAACCAAAGAGCCCTGCGCCGTTGAGCCAGGCGTAATTTCCATCCTTGATGAGTAGGAAACGATATGGCGTGATTGGATTTAAAACCGGAACCCTAGCTTGCCACCAGGTTTCTACGGCATTCGATTCGGCCACCGCCATTTCAAATAACCGAGCCTCGCCATCGTGATAAACCCGTAGCATCGCGCGATCAATTGTTACATCATTCGATATGCGAAACCGGAAGGTGACTTCTTCGCTTATCTTAGGAGCGCTGTTGCTGAGATAGATCTCACTGCCGTCATGATGCGCGAATAATGGAGTCTCCATGGATGGTCCGAATCTCTGAGGACTTAAGAGGTTGGAATTACGTAGGTCATGGGAGCAAAGGTGTATTGCTTTCCTTTGGAATCAGTTGCAATGGCACTTAACTGCACCTGGCTCTGCCCCTGAAGATCTGCAGGGTTGATAAACACTTCATAGGGCGCATTTGTGTCAGTTCCCAGCGAGCTCCACGCGGTGTCATTTGCGCTCTTCATGAAGAACTCGACCGACAAGAGATCGCTTGATGTCACGCCTGCCGATACTTGGTAATAACCAGTCATATCATCCACGACTACAGATAAATTCCCAGTTTTTACCTTCACGGTATCAATGAGTTTGTTGGCCTTGAGCACTACGGTGGATAGCGCTGGAATCGTAAATTTCACTTTAGCGCCCAGAGCCTTATAGGTGGTTTTGCCCAGAAGGATCTTCCACCCTCCAGTTGACGTTGCAGTATTTATTTCAATGCTCTGCGGCTTGGTGCCATTATTAAAAGCTACGACGTACTCACGATTTTCCGCTGGGTCTTTCTTCGAGACAGCATAAACCGATCCCCGGGCTAAGCGAGTTTGTACAACTCCGTTAGCGAGGGCAGGATTCGCACTCCGGAGATTTGCCAGGGTCGTTAAATATTGCTGTAGCGGATTTGCCTTAGCCACCGCAAAAGAATTTCCGTTACCGATTGGCTTTCCACCTATGCGAAGTTCGGTCTTCCAATCAGGAATTTTGGTGGCAAACATATCCTGCCGCGCCATCTGATCATTTCCACTGTTGGAGCCGGTCATCCCCACTTCATCCCCGTAATAAACAGTTGGGATTCCGCGGCTAAAATACAACAAGGCATGAGCCAGTTCATCACGTGACAACAAGGCAGCCGGAGTCTGCACCATCATGGTATTCAACAAGAATCCCACGCGTCCCATGTCATGGTTTCCTAAGAAGGTGACCAGGTTGCTGGCAGTCGAGGTAGGGCTCGTGTAGTAGTCATCCGTGAGAAAAAATGCATCGAGGTTGGCCGCATCAGTTGTCCCCGAAGCAAAGTTCAAAGCATTTCTTTGAAAGGGGAAGTCGAGCACTGTCTGAATTTTATTTTCTCGCACATAGGTCATCAGGCCATAAGAAGTGGGGTCAGAGACTTCACCAAAGACAGTAAATTTGGTGATCCCGGCATCTGCTGCTTTTTGCATAATGAGTGGTTGCCAGTTTTTAAAGTATTCGGTGTCGACATGTTTTGCGGTATCAACGCGGAAGCCTGAGAAGCCATACTTCGCAATCCATTGACCATACACATCTGCCCATCCCTGATAGACAACGGGTTTTTCAGTAGCTAAGTCATCTAGGCCATAAAAATCGCCGAGCGTTGTGCAATCTCCATCCCCCCAACAACCAGAAACATTGCCCACGTTGTGATAATTACTCAGGTCATTGAGCCAGCTTGGATTCTTAATATTTGCCCACTTGGTTGGGATGAAGGCGGTTTGCCCGTTGTACTGAATGATGTCAGCGGTATGGTTCATGACGATATCCAAAATCAATTTCAATTTAAGTTTCTTGGCGCACGCCGAAAAAGCCAAAAGGTCTTCATTGGTACCCAAATGCGGATCAACATTGAGAAAATCAGTTCCCCAATATCCGTGGTAGCCAGCAGAAACCGCCGTGGGGGGCGCCTGCGTCACTAAAGGAGTGACCCAAACTGCGGTAAAGCCCATGGCCTTAATGCGTGCCAGGCCATCATCGCCGGGAGAGCAAGTACCTGTTAAACCTTTGAGATCTCCGCCGTGCCAGAAGGCGGTGTTTGTTGGATCAACTCCAGCCAACCTATCGTTTGCCGTATTGCCATCTTTATAGCGATCTGGCATTACAAAATAAATCAGATCAGATGAAAGCCCGACGCGTGCGCTTACCGTAGGCGCACTTGATGCGAACGAGAGCGAGGTTGCACTGAGAAATAGAACTGTTAGGAAGGCTAGGGCTGACTTTCGCTTCATTACCCTTTAACAGATCCGGCTGTTAGGCCATTAACAATGAAACGCTGGAGCGAGAGGAAGATGATGACGATGGGAATAGATGCCAAAATGGATCCAGCCGCGAATGGTCCCCAGTTAGAGGCATATTGTCCGCCAATAAATTGTTGAAGTCCTACCGCGATCGTTCTTCCGTTCATCTCGACGAGGAAGAGTCGAGCCAAAATAAATTCATTGAAAGTGCCAATGAAACTTAAGAGACAGACCACTGCCAAAACTGGGGTTGCCAGCGGGAGGAAGATCAACCAATAGGTCTGCACAGAGCTAGCGCCATCAATTTTCGCCGCTTCATCGAGCTCGGCGGGAATTGAGTCGACGAATCCCTTGAGCAGCCAGATGTTAACTCCCATGGAGCCACCCAAGTAGACAAGAATCAAACCTCCTTGGCTACCGAGACCGATCTTTGGCGCGAAGGTGTAGACGCGCTCCATAATGACGTAAACAGCAGAGATGGCCAATACGGCAGGAAACATCTGCACCAGAAGTAACAGGCGAATTCCTAGTCGCTTACCTCTGAATTTCAAGCGACTGAAGGCGAAGGCAGAAGCCGCACCAATGAAGACTGAGCTGATGGCGACTGTGGAGGCGATGACAATCGAATTCCTGAACCAGGTAAGAAATGGCGCTTTTGGCGAGTGGAATAGGTAGGTGTAATTAGCAAAGGAGATTTCGTGAGGGATGAAGGAGCTAACCTGCAAACTACCCGTGGTTTTTAGCGATGACAGGATCACCAAGTAGAGTGGAAAGAGCGAGAAGATGCAGACAGCGATCGCTACTGCATGTCGCCAGAGATTTTCTCTTACCCACTTGTTCATACGAAAGTCTCCATAACCTTAGATCTCCGCAAACCATACATAGAAATCGAAGCGACAATTAGGAAGATCAGCACTGAGATTGCGCTGGCTAGACCGAAATCTTGAAGATTCGGGTTACCGAAGGCGATCTTATATGTGTAGCTGATCAGGATATCTGTGGAGCCGGCTATCTCTCCGTTCAGAGTTTGCGTCGGACCACCGCCCGTCAGCAAGTAGATCAAGTTGAAGTTATTAAAGTTGAAAGCGAAAGAGGCGATGAGAAGTGGCGAAAGGATCTGCAATAGCAGCGGCAGGGTAATTTTCCTAAAGACCTGACGCGGATTTGCCCCATCGATCGCTGCTGCTTCCATTAGCTCATTCGGAATGGCTTGCAATGAACCAGAACAGATGAGATAGAAATATGGGAAGCCCAGCCAGAGATTAACCAATAGAACAACGCCGCGAGCGAGCATTGGATTTTGGAACCAGTGAACGCTGGTATGCAAAATACTATTTACCGCTCCAAAATCAGAGTCGAACATTCCGGCCCAGATCAAAATACTCATGACGCTCGGCATAGCGTAAGGAAGAATCAAAATTGAGCGGTAGACGCGACGCCCTCTCATAGCGCGATTGAGCGCCATCGCCAGCAATAGCCCCAGTCCAAAGGTACTGAGAACTGTGAAGCCTGCGAAGAAGAAGGTCCAGGTAAAGACCCTTATTAAAGGGATTCGGATCTTAGGATCCGAGAAGAGTCTGCTGTAGTTTTCAAACCAAATGGGAGCACGCCATCCCGGGTTGAGAATCTCGCTGGGCGAGCCAACCTTTGCAAAATTTCCGCGGTGGTTATCAACGTAGGTCGCGCCCGTTGCCGTATTGGTAAGGACACCGGTCTTTGCATCGTAACTCAGCTCTTGCCGGAAGACTCCACCAGAGTTCTGGCCTTCAATCGCAATATAGTACTTTCCTTCATACTTGTAGTTAATCTTTGAATAAGCATCGTTCTTAGCTAAATCGATGGCAGAAATTGGAGTGAAATTTGGTGCTGCGATCGCGACGCCATTTGCATCGAATTTCAGCGAAGCTTTAGGAACATCGGTTCGCTGCGTCTTGGTGGAAATAAAGTACTTATTATTTGTGATATCCGAGACGAGGATCGCGTACTCGTTGGACGGGGTTTTGCCGACATTTATATCAAAAGTGGTTCCCGCGGCATCAGGTTGCGCACCGAGAATAAGTACTTGTTCGAGGGCGGCGGGCTTATCGAGATAATTGCCGGTCTGATACTTATATCCAGACATTTGCACTGTGAAGAATATTGGTGCAATTACAAATGCGAAGAAAAAGAGAATTCCAGGCAGGAAGAATTTAAATGGAATTGAGATTTTAGTGAGGTAAACAATATTAAGAGCAAGAGTTGCAACCAAGATAAATGATCCGATTACAAATTGTTTCTGGGCAAAGGCGTGCTCGGTCAAAAGAGCCATGATGGCGGTGGTAATTCCAAGAAATATAATCTTGGCGATTAGGGCAAATTTCCCCCGAAAAATTCCACTCACGCGTGATTACCGTTCTCTCTCATATAGAAGAATCTCACAGGAGAATATAACTGGAAATAGAGATCGTGGATAGGTTTTGACCTACCCACGATCTCTGTACTTCACAATCTGTTACTGATTAGCGGTTGCTTTAGAGCTGTGATGCAACAGCGGCTAAGTCTGCGTTCCAAATCTTGGAAAGCTTTCTTGCCTCTACAACTGCATCTTTACCGTTGATCAGAGTCTGAGTCCAGTAATCTGCACTTGAATCCCAGTAGTTAGATCCTCCAGCGTTGCTTCCCAAGATAACTCCAATTTGAGGAATCGAGGAAAGTGCTGCAGCAGCACCGAAGCCCTTTTGGGCATCGCTGACGCCTGGATCTGACTGAGCACCCTTAGCAGCAGGTGGTCGGCCTTCGATCGCTTCGTAAGCAACCTGGCCTGCAGTTGATGCAAACAAGTTCACGAGAAGTGACTTTGCTCCGACTGCTGTGCCATGCAATGCTGCATAGGAAGTTAGGAATGCTCCGCTTACGCTACCGAACATCTTGCCATAACCACCGGTGACGCTTGGTACTGGTTGTAGGTTCATTGCGAAACCACGGTCAACGTAGTTCTGCCATTCCCAGTTACCGATGATGGAGTATGGAACCTTGCCTGTGTAGAAATCATCATTACAGGTGGT
The DNA here is from genome assembly GCA_903933585.1 of uncultured Actinomycetes bacterium. Taxonomy (GTDB): domain Bacteria; phylum Actinomycetota; class Actinomycetes; order Nanopelagicales; family Nanopelagicaceae; genus PALSA-747. The sequence goes on along the minus strand of CAIZKO010000090.1, from coordinate 26,765 downwards.
GTTTGAAGATGCCCAGAAGCCGTTGCTCTTATGAGTAACTGGATCGAGCAAATACTTGTTCATATTTGCACCAAATACATTTGGGTTAAAGCGGTATGTGGTCTGAACCTTGCCATGAGGTGTCATGATATATGGATCGGCACCGAGAGCTGAGAAGACTGAAAGTCCGCCCCATGAAAGTCCTCCACCAGTTACGCAGAGACCATTCTTGAGACCAAGCTTGGTCTTGTTAGCCTTGTAGAAGTCAACCATGTCGCCAAATGTCTTTGGAGCATTTGGAACGAGCTTGGTGTTGTAAATCATTCCGACGTTATTGATGTCGAGAGGAACTCCATAAAGCTTTCCACCATAAGAAAGGTCATAAAGTTGACCACCGGTGAATTGAGCCTTCTGTGAAGCGGTCAATGTAACTGGAGCGAGTTTGCCGGTCTTAGCCGAAGCTACTACCCAGTCATTTCCGCCAACAAAGATATCAGGACCGGATGTACCGGTTGCCTTAGCAAGAGCATCGCCCAAAGCTGAATAGCTAGAGAATGTGACGATCTTGATTGTGTAACCTGGAACCCAGTCACCCTTAGCTGCGATCAGCTTTGTTAGGTGAGGTCCGCGTGTTTCATCTGCCCAAACGATGATTTCATTGCTTGCATGTGCCGATGGCACTAGCAGCCCTGAAACCACGAGCGCAGTCGCCGCAATTACGCTGGCGAAACCGAAACGCTTCTTTTGCATGTATTTCCTCCAAGTCCGCAGTAGCACATGCATAAGCATGTGGTCTGTTATGTGGGGACATTCCACACTGTGGAACTTGCTAAAGCAAGCCAAATTCACCCAATCCGTATAACGATTAGATAATAAAATCGCTGAGATTCTCGCTAAATACGCTATCTGGGAGCTAAAAAGGGCGTAGTCGGCGCCTAAACCAAGCTAATTGTGGAGTTGGTGGACCGTCTCATCCCAACCCTTAACATCTTTAGGGCTTCGTGGACCCGGACCAACGTAACGCGCCGAAGGGCGAATCAAACGGCCGGTGCGCTTCTGCTCCAAGATATGCGCCGACCAACCCGCAGTGCGAGCAGCAGTGAACATCGAGGTAAAGAGTGGGGCTGGAACTTCTGCAAAATCGAGGACGATGGCGGCCCAGAACTCCACATTTGTCTCGAGAACGCGCTCTGGATGACGCTCGTGTAGTTCTGCGAGAGCGGCTTGCTCGAGAGCGAGCGCAACTTCATAGCGCGGTGCGCCCAGTTCTTTTGCGGTGCGGCGCAGCGTGCGAGCACGTGGATCTTCAGCGCGGTAAACGCGATGACCGAAGCCCATCAAACGTTCGCCGCGATCCATAATGCCCTTTACATAGGCACGTGCATCGCCCATCTTTTCCACGCCTTCAATCATGCTTAATACCCGAGCAGGTGCGCCACCGTGAAGTGGACCCGACATTGCACCGATGGCTCCAGAGAGTGAAGCTGCAACATCGGCACCGGTTGATGCAATAACTCGAGCGGTAAATGTCGAGGCATTCATTCCATGCTCTGCAGCAGAAACGAAATAAGCATCAATTGCGCGAACATGGAGCGGATCAGGTTCTCCACGCCAACGGATCATCATGCGCTCAACCACGGTATGAGCCTTATCAATTTCTGCTTCAGGAACAGCGGGATGAATAACACCGCGAGCAGATTGCGCTACATAGGAGAGAACCATGACAGATGCGCGTGCCAGATTGGAACGTGCCTCTTCATCAGAGATATCGAGGAGCGGCTTCAGCCCCCAAGCTGGAGCCAGCATTGCGATAGCTGATTGCACATCCACACGAACGTCACCTGAGTGAACTGGTAATGGGAAGCGTTCCGCATTTGGTAGACCTGGATTGAACTCATCATCGACTAGGAGGCCCCAAACATTTCCAAATGTGACGCGACCCACGAGGTCTTCAATATCAACACCGCGATATCGCAGCGCGCTTCCCTCTTTATCTGGTTCAGCAATCGTCGACTCAAAGGCAATTACGCCCTCTAGGCCAGGCTTGAAATCATCGCTCACAGAAAGATCCCTCCAGAATTAGGTAGGCCTATTGTCGCCCTAGATGGTGCACGGTACAAACCCCAGAGCCCAAATAGCCGAAAGGCTGAAAGTGACGTTAGATACACCTATGAGCACTTCACGCGACCGAGATTTTGGACTGAGCCGCGATCAGATTAGGGAGATGCGCCGCTCCTATGGGGAGCAGGGGCTGGCAGAGGGCGATCTCGCAGCAGACCCCATCACTCAATTTCGAAACTGGCTCGCAGAGGCAGCCCTCAATCCGGTGATTGTAGAAGCAAATGCCATGGTCCTCTCCACCGTCGATGATCAGGGTCCACAATCGCGCACCGTCTTATTAAAAGAGGTCAGTGACCTGGGCTTCTCTTTCTTTACCAACTATGAGTCCAATAAAGGCAAGGCCATCACCGCCAATCCACATGTCTCACTTCTCTTCCCATGGTATGCGATGGAGCGACAGGTAATTATTCGTGGGGTTGCCGAGAAGGTCAGCACATCGGCCAGCAACGAATACTTTTCGACGAGGCCGTGGAGTAGCCAGATCGGTGCGTGGGCTAGCTCCCAATCTCAAGATTTGGAATCGAGAGAGCACTTGCAGAATCGCTACGATGAATTTGCTATGAAGTATCCAGAAGGAACTCCGGTTCCGATGCCTCCTCATTGGGGCGGATACCTAGTTTCACCTCGCTCCGTTGAATTTTGGCAGGGGCGCTACTCGCGACTCCATGATCGGTTGATCTTCACCAGATCTGGTTCGGGCTGGCAACTCGCACGCTTACACCCGTAGGTATGCCTTAGGGTTTGAGCATGAGCGAGATTCAAATCCCTACAGACCTCAAGCCCCGCGATGGACGTTTTGGTTGCGGGCCATCGAAAATTAGCGACCAAGCCCTGGCAGTTTTAACCGCCAGCAATGCACTATTGCTTGGAACATCCCATCGCCAGGCACCAGTAAAGAATCTGGTGAAAGAAGTACGCACCGGCCTCACTAATCTCTTCGCGCTCCCTGCAGGCTATGAAGTTGTCCTCGGCAATGGCGGCTCCACTGCATTTTGGGATATTGCAACCTTCAATTTAATCGAGAAGAAATCACAACACCTAGTTTTCGGCGAGTTCTCTTCCAAGTTTGCCGCTGCAGCAAAGGAAGCACCCTTCCTAGATGAGCCCACCGTCATCAAATCCGAACCAGGTACGCACCCCGTCGCAATAGCAGAAGCGGGTGTTGATGTTTATGCACTCACCCATAATGAGACAAGTACGGGAGTCGCAGCACCAATAATTCGCCCAGCAGGAACCGAAGGTGCGCTGGTGCTTGTCGATGCGACAAGTGCCGCAGGGGGACTCACCGTTGACCTCACGCAGTGCGATGTTTACTACTTTGCTCCGCAGAAATCTTTCGCCTCCGATGGTGGTCTTTGGATTGCAATTATGAGCCCAGCGGCTATCGCTCGCGTAGAGAAGATCAAGGCATCTGGTCGTTGGATTCCCGCCTTTTTCGACCTCACAATCGCAATCGAGAATTCCCGACTCGAGCAGACGTATAACACTCCAGCTCTGGCAACGCTCGTCCTCCTCAACGAACAGATTAAATGGATGAATGCTGGTGGCGGCCTGACCTTCGCAGCGGGGCGCAGTAGTGAATCGGCAGCACACCTCTATCAATGGGCGGAACGCACGCCGTTCACCACGCCATTTGTTACAGATCCGGCGGCGCGCTCCCACGTAGTGGGAACCATTAATTTTGATGACTCAATCGATGCGATCGCCGTCGCAAAGGCTTTGCGAGCGAATGGAATCGTTGATACCGAGCCTTACCGCAAATTAGGAAAGAACCAGTTGCGCATTGCAATGTTCCCTGCCATTGATCCTGCTGATATCCGTGCTCTTACAGCGTGCATTGAATATGTAGTAAAGGAGTTAACAAAGTGATGAGTAACAAGATGCGACGCCGAGTAACCATAGGCGTTCTAATACTTCTCTTTTTGCTCGCCGTGCTAGGCAGCGTAGGTGTACTTAAGTAACCGCTTCCTCATCAAAAGATAGATGAGAAGAGCGCCTAACGTTGTGATTGCTCCGCAGATCGCGACGGTTGCTCTCACTCCGGCAACGTCCGCCAGCCATCCGATAAATGGCGAGCCAATGGGAGTCGCCCCGAGAAAGATCAGCAAATAGAAGCCCATTACTCGTCCACGCAATTCGTGCGGGGTGGTGGTCTGTATATAAGTATTCGCCGAAATCATGGTCGTCAATGCAAAGAACCCACAGAGCGGCAACATCAGCGCAAAGGTTAGGTAGTTTGGCATATAGGCCTGCCCGATAAGAAGCAATCCAAAGAGCGCCGAAAAGGTCATGATAAATGGGGGCTTACGTTTTTGATCTAAGCGCGTAGAGACGATCGCCGCGGACAACGATCCAATTGCCAAGACACTACCCAGGAGTCCAAAGGCACCGGCATCTTTATGGAAAATCTTCGTTGAAATCAGCGCGTTAAAGATCTGAAAATTTAGGCCAAAGGTAGAGGCAAAGAAGACGGTGGCAATGATCGCCACCAAATCATGTCTGCTCTTTATATATCGCAGACCCTCAATAATCTTGCGATCTTTATCGTCCCTGGGCAGGCGATGCAGGTCATCTGGCCGCATTCGAACCAACCCAACGAGAACAAAAAGGAAGGTGCCGGCATTAAGCAAAAAGGAGGGACCTGTATGAAAATACTTGATCAAGATGCCAGAGACCGCTGGGCCAATGAGTCTGCCCAAATTAAAGTTAGCGGAGTTAAGGCTCACTGCATTAGCAATGTCGCTCTTGCCCACGAGTTCAGATGTGAATGCTTGACGGACAGGTGCATCAAGCGCACCGAAGACCCCCAAAGCGAATGCCAATATAAATACCTCAGTGAGATTAACGCGGTGCGAAATAATCAGCCAACCCATGATTGCTGCGGTGGCACCTCCGCCAGCATTTGTAATTATTAAGAGCTTGCGTTTATCTAACCGATCGGCAAGCGAACCTGCATATAAACTAAAAAGTAGCATCGGCAGGAATTGCAGTCCAGTTACAATCCCGAGTTCAGATCCGCCTTTGTGAAGATCGCTAACGACCAACCAATCTTGTGCAACGCGCTGCGCCCAGGTTCCGATATTCGAGGCCATGTTGACAGTGAAGAAGATGCGAAAGTTACGATGTTTGAAGGAGCGCAACGCCCCTTCATTAGCTGTCATACCGCAAGTCTACAAGCGAACTCTGTAGGCACAGGAAGTATGCTCGCCTGGTGAGACAGACACTTCCGATTGTGATCTTAGGAACTTCAGCGTGGTTCATCGCGCTCGTCATCGAATTGGCAACGAACGCCAAAACCACATCAATCTGGATCTGCCTAGTTGGAATCGGGTTGGGCCTATTTGGAACTGGCTACATTCTGCGCAGTATGCGCAGGAAACGCTGACAAGAGCGGCGAAGAGTTAACCCTCGATCTGGCCGGCAATTCCGCGCAAGACTTTTCCTAAGCGCTCTGCCTCCACATTAGTTGGATAACGGCCATGACGTAGACCATTACCAACCTTGTCTAGCATCTTGATACTGTCTTCAATAATGGTCGCGAGGTCATCCGCGTTAATGCGGGTGTTAGCTACAACCGATGCCGGTTCTTCAATGATTCGCACTGAAAGCGCTTGCGGGCCGCGACGACCTTCGGCAACGCCAAATTCAAGTTTGGTGCCTGGCTTAACCGAGGGAACGCCAGTTGGCAGAGCAGAGGCAGCGAGATAAACATCTTCGCCCTCTTCCGAGGAGATAAAGCCAAATCCCTTTTCGAGGCTGAACCACTTCACGCGACCAATAGGCATTAGCTTCTCCCTTCGTCTATTAACAATTATCGCCCCGAGGGCGTTAATAAGGCCAGCGCTTCCGCTGGCAAGAGGATTAGTTTAACGGATGAAGCGCTAAGCCCGTACAGAGAAAATAGGCTATTCGGGAACGATCAGAGCTTGCGAGTGTGCGCCGCAACCATGATCCACCGATACGACACGGGCATCTTCCGGTGAGAGCGCATTGGCGCATACGCCGAAGGCGGAACGGAGTGATCCGGCGATCGGGATAAAGAAGCCACACCCATGACAGGGCAGCGGCGCATATTGTGCGATGGGAGTATTTGGCCCGCGGTCACCCTCATACCAACGCTTGCTGGCGGCATCTCTTCCGACGATCGAGAGAACACGAGCCCGCCCAAGTCCTAGTTCGATCTGTTCCGCGAGCAGTAATTCTTCTTCGCCTGGAAGTGCCTCGAAGCCGGGCACCAAACGGAGATCATCGGCAGAGGTCGGCACAATATCTCCTACGCCGACATCGCCTGGCTCCAGACGTTCTTTGTAAGGGATCCACTCTGGTGCAACAAGCGATTCCACTCCGGGAAGCAGGACTACATCAGCGATCGTCGCGAGCGCTGCATCATCAACCTTGATGATGGTGACTGCCCAGCGCCATCCCCCATATCCCGGGAGGGATGCTTCAAAGAGATAAGTCGCTATGCGTTCATCCTCTTGGTCGATAGAGACCAGAGCGCCTACAAATTTTGAGTTGCCAGAATCTTCGATCGCGGCGTTGCGAGCGATATCAAGGGCGCTAAATTTGTCGGTCATGGGGCAAGGGTAATGCGAAACGGCCCCCCGAGAAAACCGAGAGGCCGTTTTAAGCGTTAATGAACTACTAGAAGTCCATATCAGCAGCTGGATTGTTGGCTCCAACCGCCTTTGCCTCAGGCTTGTCCGTAACAACTGCTTCAGTCGTCAGGAAGAGCGCTGCGATTGAGGCGGCATTTTGTAGCGCTGAACGCGTGACCTTGGCAGGATCGATGATCCCAGCCTTGATCATGTCAACGTATTCACCGGTTGCAGCATTGAGGCCAAAGCCTGACTCCAAATGGCGAACCTTCTCGACAACAACTCCGCCCTCTAGGCCGGCATTAATTGCAATCTGCTTCAGTGGAGCTTCGATTCCAAGTTCGACAATACGAACTCCGGTAGCTTCATCTCCAGTGAGTTTGAGATTTGCAAGAGCCGCCTTACCTGCCTGAAGAAGTGCAACGCCACCACCGGCGACGATTCCCTCTTCCACAGCAGCCTTGGCGTTTCGCACAGCATCTTCAATGCGGTGCTTGCGCTCCTTGAGCTCTACCTCTGTTGCAGCGCCGGCTTTTATAACGGCAACTCCACCAGCGAGTTTTGCAAGTCGCTCTTGTAGCTTCTCACGATCATAATCTGAATCACTCTTCTCGATCTCGGCGCGAATCTGATTAACGCGACCTTTGATCTGCTCTGCATCGCCAGAACCTTCAACGATAACGGTGTCTTCCTTTGCAATGACAACCTTGCGAGCGTGACCTAGGAACTCCATGGTGGCAGCCTCTAACTTGAGACCGACCTCTTCAGAGATAACGGTTGCGCCGGTAAGGATTGCGATGTCTTGCAACATTGCCTTACGGCGATCGCCAAAGCCAGGTGCCTTAACTGCTGCAGAGCGGAAAGTTCCACGAATCTTGTTAACAACCAAGGTAGCGAGCGCTTCACCCTCGACATCTTCAGCCAGAATCAACAAAGGCTTACCAGATTGCATAACCTTCTCCAGAATTGGAAGGAGGTCTTTAATATTTGAAATCTTAGAGTTTGCGATCAAGATATATGGATCTTCAAGGACAGCTTCCATGCGATCGGAATCAGTGGTGAAGTAAGGCGAGATATAACCCTTATCAAAACGCATTCCCTCGGTGAGTTCGAGCTCGAGTCCAAAGGTGTTGCTCTCTTCAACGGTTATAACTCCCTCTTTGCCGACCTTATCCATCGCCTCAGCAATCATCTCGCCGATTGTGGCATCCGCTGCAGAGATAGATGCTGTTGCTGCAATCTGCTCTTTGGTTTCAACATTCTTTGCCATCTTGCTGAGCTCTGCACAGATTGCATCGACTGCCTTTTCAATTCCACGCTTGAGTGCCATAGGGTTTGCGCCAGCTGCTACGTTGCGGAGCCCCTCGCGCACAAGTGCCTGCGCAAGAACTGTCGCGGTAGTTGTTCCATCGCCGGCAACATCGTCGGTCTTCTTGGCAACTTCCTTAACTAAATCTGCGCCGATCTTCTCCCAAGGATCATCGAGGTCAATCTCCTTTGCGATCGAAACGCCATCGTTAGTGATTGTTGGGGCGCCCCACTTCTTCTCAAGAACTACATTGCGACCACGGGGTCCAAGGGTTACTTTTACGGCGTCGGCGAGCGTATTCATTCCTCGCTCCAAGCCGCGGCGTGCCTCTTCGTTGAAGGCGATCATCTTTGCCATATCTGTTTATCTCCCTTTAAGAATCTTTATCACTCACCCTTGGCGAGTGCTAACCAAACTCTAGCGAATGGGGCAAAAGCCTTCCAATCGGAGGGTTTGGAGCTCTTTAAGCCCAGGTGGGTTGATCGAGCAGAACGGTAGAAAGGGTGGGAAAGCCCGGCCTGCTAGGCGCTACCCCAGCGCTGACCGCTAGGGAGGTCATGGCGGCCACCATCGCCCCATTATCGGTACAGAGCAGGGGCGGTGGGGTGCGCAGTTCGATCTTGGCAAGGGCGCAACGGCGAGCGGCTTCGGCGCGGAGGCGAGAGTTGGCCGCCACCCCGCCGGCGATAATCAGGGATTCGATGCCGGTCTCAGTAGTGGCTCGTAGCGCCTTGGTCAAAAGGACATCGACAATCGCCTCTTGAAAGGAGGCGGCGATATCAGCTCGATGCGCTGTTGGGCTCTGTTTTAGGTATCGAGAAACCGCGGTCTTCAAGCCGCTAAAGGAGAAGTTGTAGTCCGAACTCTGCAACCCCCGCGGAAAATCGATTGCTGCGGGGTTTCCCGAAAGTGCCAAACGATCAATCGCTGGCCCCCCGGGGAAATCAAGTTCGAGAATTCGAGCTATCTTGTCGAAAGCTTCGCCGGCTGCATCATCGATCGTCGCACCCAGAACTTTCACTCCGCGCGCCATATCGTTTACTTGAATGATCGAACTATGCCCACCACTCACGAGCAAACCAATTGCAGGTCGCAGCGGCCTTGATTCATCGAGCGCATCGACCGCTAAGTGCGAAGAGAGATGGTTAACGCCGTAAATAGGCTTATCGAGAGCAAGTGCTAGTCCGTGTGCGGCACTCGTTCCAACCAAGAGCGCACCGATTAATCCTGGTCCTGCAGTCACTCCAATAGCGTCAAGTTCGTGCATAGAAACTTTTGCCTCAGCGAGGGCTTGCTTGATCACTGCAGGCATCGCCTCCAAGTGCGCGCGACTGGCGATTTCAGGGACTACTCCCCCAAATCGTGCATGCTCTTCGACGCTTGAAGCAATTACATTGGCAAGTAGCGTACGCCCGCGAACAATTCCCACAGCTGTTTCATCGCAGGACGTTTCTATTCCTAATACCAATGGTTGGGTATTCATTTGCCCAACTCTTTTCGCATCACGATCGCAGTCAGTCCTGGACCGTAATAATCATGGCGCTCAGATATCTTTCTAAATCCATTTGCTATGTAAAGCGGTTCTGCCTCAAGATTCCCGACTCGCATCTCAAGCATCATGGCATCGACCTTTTGATTGCGCGACCAATCCACCATTCGCTTCAGAAATTCCCTTGCGATCCCGCGCCGACGAAATTCCGGTGAAACGGTAAGAGTCAAAATATCGGTGACATCACCAGCGCGCATGATTCCGGCATAACCCACTACTTTGCCCGCAAATTCGGCAACTAAATACTGGCGCCCTTTACCGGCCAGCTCCTCTTTAAATTGCTCAATACTCCAAGGGTCATCAACATAAATTGTCTTCTCCAAAGCATAAATATCAACGAGATCGATATGAGTCCAGGGCCGGAATTTCACACCCTTGGGGGCTGGATAAGCATCCGGCTTGCGAATGTAGATGGGTTCTTGAACTCCCATAGAGGTGGCAGCTAACTGCGCAATATCTTCTGCCTTGGGAGGATCGTAGAAGATGGGAAAGGGAACTAGCGCGAGCTCCTCACGCTGGAGCGTTCGCGCCGGTGCATACAGTTTTCCTTGTGAGTAGTGCTCGCAGAAGAACTCGCGGCGTCTGGCATCGATCGCCACTACGAACTCTACTTCGGTATGTGCCAGCGCCATCGCTGCCAGCGTTGATACTCCCACCCAGGGAATTCCACGTGCCAGAGCGAAGGCTTCTCCAAAAGCTATTCCCACACGTAGCCCAGTAAATGGACCGGGCCCCATCGCTATAGCAACCAAATCGATCTCACTCGAGTCGGCAAGCAATTGTTCAACCAACTTGGGAAGTACTTCTCCATGCGCCAACGGATCATCGTGATGTAATTCTTTGATGACGACGCCATCTCGGACAACTCCCACCGTTGTCCGGTCGGTAGATGTATCGATGGCCAAGATCGTTGTCATAGTTCAATACCTTTGATCGTTACCACTCGCTCGTCGGGACTATTCCCAAATTCAATATCAATCTCGATAAAGGTATCGCTCAGTCGTTCTACAAATCCGCTACCCCACTCGATCACGGTGACCGATTGCGGAATTCGAAGTTCGAGGTCGAGATCATCAAAAACCGCAAGCTCTTGCCCAATGAGGCGATACGCATCTACATGAACCAGAGGAATGCGGCCGTGATAAATCTTTGAAATGACAAATGTCGGCGATGTGACATCTTTAATCCCGAGTGAGCGCCCAATACCGCGAGTAAGTGCCGTCTTACCCGAGCCTAATTCACCACTTAATAAGACAACGACCCCGGCGCTAAGTTTGCTGCCGAGCAAGAATCCCAAATCCTCCATTGCGATGACCGAGGAGATGATGCGAGTAGCGCCTGACATAGTCAAAGGTTAATAGAAAAGGGCCCTGTGATTTCTCACAAGGCCCTTTCACGCTTAGGTTCTAGGCGAGATTAATCCTCGGCGTAGAACTTGGGTAGCGCCGGAGCAAATTGCAGATCCTTGGTTGTGCCACCCATCTTACGTACTGCGGTATTGAGGGCACCTCCGGCGAGATTCTTGCCGTTTGCTGAGGCGTAGGCCAACATATCTGCGACTGCAATGTATTGCTTGACATTGAAGTTGCAGTGGTTGGTTCCATTGGCTGCTGCGGTAGTTGTGATCGGAGCACCAATAGCACTAAACGTTGTGTAGTGAGCCGGGGTTACTCCGAAGAGTGCGATCAGGTCATATGGTGGACGACCCTTTCCTAGCGTAGCTAAATGCTCAGCCTTCCATTGTTCAGCATATTTCTGAGCCATGTAGGTCAAATCACCCGCAGGGGTAACAGGATCTGCAACTCCGGTCATGGCGACAGTTGGGACGGTGATATTGCCGGTCCATTGCGCAAGTGAACGCATCTTTGCCAATGAGGCGGCAGGGGCGGTTGCGCGTGGTGCTTGTGCGAGATAGCCCAAGAGACCTGCAGTAGCTGTTGCACCACTGAGAGCTGCGTTGTACACGGTGGCTTCTGATGCAACACGGGCGGAGTAATCGGTCTTCGTATTATCGAAGATCGCTCCACCTGTTTGCAGCTCCATGTCATAGGAAATAAGGACTCCTAGCGCAGCCGCAGTTGCTCCATTTTCCAGAATCGCAAGAGCAGGACTTGCTGCCGCTGCGAAGGAGGTATATGAAGAACTGTTTACAGAACCTGGGCCAGTTGTTGAATCGAAGTGCGCGCTCTGAGTTGGTATTCCTGCCATCAATCCAATCAGCAATAGCGCTGAACGACTTGGAACCTTATCCAAGCCCACTGCTTGAATTGCAGCAGGCGTGGTATCAGGCCAAGCGCCCGTTGCCATTCCCGCTTGCAGCTTGCCTAGAACCGTAAAGACCTTTCCAAGATCCCCCATGGCTTCTGCATAACCAGCAGCGCCAGCGGAATAGTTACCACCCTTGATCGTAGGATCGAAGAATGTCTTCATTCCCCAGAGGAAATCACCGGCCATCGTGGTCTCAGCTTCGACACTTGGAGATGCGATACAGAGTGGGCCAGCAGCGGAAAGCGCGGCTCCATCCTTTTCGGCTAGCGTCTGAGTGATAAACCCACCAAGTGATGCGCCCCATGCGATGACGTGTGTGGTTGTAGTGAACTGAGTTTCGAAGGTCTTGATCAGCTCCGTATCAGTAGCGACGCCAGAGTCGGCATTCCAACCTTGACGGGCAAATCCAGAACCCATTACGGCGAAACCCTTACCAAGGAGATACTTGATGACAGAAGTGTCTTTTCCAATGACTGGGCCGGGCTCAGGGGTATTTGTGATCTTGTAGCCGCCAATAAGGGGCATGGCTGCTGGAATATCAATGTTGTAGCGATATCCATGCGACCAGAGATAGACCGTGCCATTGAAGTTGGCTGGTACCTGCATCACATATGGTGCTCCATCGCTGGTAGCGCCCACACATGATTGAACAGGGAATTTGCCATCACACGCAGGTGCGGCAGAGGCGTTCGTAGGAATAGCAACCAGCGTTGTAAACGCGAGTACTGCGCTTCCCAAAATTGCGATCTTCTTTATACTCATTAGATTTTTCATTAGTTGTTTGGCAATCCCTTCAGTGGCATTGCTGGACGGGTGCTGGTGGCTTTAACTACCGCTCCAGTTCCAGAGTCGGTCGTGTAAAGCGTGTAAGTACCGCCAATAGGCTTGATTGCTCCTGTTGGACCGTATGTACCGAACCAATACCCGTTATATCCAACGTGGCTGGTTGCGCTGTATCCAAGAGGTGCAAAACCTGCAGATGCAAATGTTGAACCGCTCTTGGCAATTGCTTTAAGCAGTGAAGCTCGAGTGAGCGTTGGACCAGCTGCTCGGAGAGCTTCAACGGTCAACATTGCCGAGTTCATTCCAACGAGGACATTGTTATCAAAAGTGACTCCTGCGTTGTACTTGGTGTTGATTGCCTGGAACTGAGCGATATATGGATCAGTGGTATCTGTTGGAGCAGGCAAGAAGGATGCTCCAATTGCTCCATAGAGCAAGCCAACCGCTGTTGGCCCAGCGACAGTTGCGATGGTTGTTCCATCTCCGCCGACCGATCCCAGAATCCATTGCGTCTTAAAGCCAGCCTTGTATGAACCACCAAGAGCTGCAGCAGTTGCAGATGAGACACCGAACATGATGGTGACATCAGGCTTCAGCGCCATTAGACCCGCAATCCACTTTCCAACGACTGTTGGATCGGCTTGAGATCCGCTCGCATATGGGATCTTGGCAATGAACTTTGTACCAGCTGTTGCAAAGCCCTTGAGTGCATCTCCACCAAAGTCGTCATCCTGATAAATAATCGCAACAGATTTTCCAGCGAAATTTTCCTTGATGTACTGACCCATGATCTTTGCTTCCATTACATAGGAAGGTAACAAAGGATATGTTGTTGGATACTTCTTCGAATCCGCGAATCCGCTATACCCGGTATTTACGAAGAGGCGAGGTACGCCATGATCATTAACAAATCGAGTTGTTGCCTCATTGTTGGCGGTACCCAAAGTGCCAACCAAGGCCAGTACTTTGCTTTGCAGTACTAGGTCATTGGTTACAGATTTTGCCAAGACTGGGTTGTATGCATCATCTTTGACTATTAATTTGATCTTGCGGCCATTTACTCCACCATTATCGTTTACATAATTGAAGTAAGCCTGCATAGCCGATGGAACTTTGTTGTAGCCCGGAGCCGCAGCGCCAGTAAGAGGCGAGGTGATTCCCAAGGTGATAGTTGACGATGAGACGCCATCCGCCTTGTATAGGTTTATTGCATGTGCGGGTAGAACGTTAAGTGCCAAAGCAGCTGTTGCTACTAAAGTTATGGCCAGTTTTCCGCGCTTCGTGCGTCGATGAACGAGCATATTCTTCCTTTCATTGAGGGTATTCCAGGAGATGCTTGCGGTATTTCGTTATGTAGTTTTTTTCGCTCTCTTAAATTTTCTAATTCGTAACCCATTCGGCATAAACAGGACCACCAGAATCAGTAAAGCACTCATAACAAGTCCAGGAAGATTTGCAGAAACCTTCTGTGAATCTCCTAAGTGCGTTGTGAGCGCGCCAGAGATTTCGGGTATCGCAACCAGGACTACACCGCCGACAATGCTACCTGCGAGGTTGCCTACTCCCGCAAGTACCGCACCAGTAACAATCGCGAAAGATAATGAGAGCGGAAAGGCCGTTGGCGTCACCAACCCAAGGAGTAGAGCAAAGAGGGCTCCTGCAAGGCTTGCGAGCGCGGAACTCACCGTAAAGGCCAAAACTTTCCCTCTTGCTACATTTATTCCTGCTAAACCAGCAGCAACGGCGTTATTTCTTCCCGCTCTCCAATTTCGCCCATAACTACTATGTAACAAATTCGTTATAGCCCATAAAGCGATGAGCGCGACGACAGTTGAAATCCAGAAGAACCATTTGTATTGCGTGAAATCGTTTCCTTCGAGGCGGACTACCCAGTGAGGGGGATCCCCAATATCAAAATTCAATCCTTGCTCACCACCGAGCACATGAAATTGATCGGCAATAGAGGGAAGTCCAACTGCGAGTGCGAGAGTTGTTCCTGCAAGATACGGACCACTCAATCGTGCAGCAGCTACACCTAATATAAATCCGCCCATAGTTCCAACAATTACGCCAAAGGCCAGCGCAATTTCAAATGGAAAATTCCAGAGCGTAAATGAAAGTGCGGCTCCATAGCCTCCTAGAGCCATAATCGCCCCATGCCCAAGAGAGATTTGGCCAGAGTAGCCCGTCAGCAAAATAATTGATGCGATGGCAACGAGATATACGGCGACCTGCGCGCCCTGATAATTCCGCAATTCGCCGATAAACCCACTTGCCGCTAAGAGCGCAACTCCCGTGCCCAGAGAGAGGAGTGCTCTTTTGCGGGGGGATAAATGGCGGTTATGCACGGCGACTCACCTTGTGACCAAATATTCCGCGTGGTCTTATGAGCAAGACAACCATCAAAATGATAAAGCCCACCAAGAATGTTACCGAGCCGCCGATGTACTGCAATATAAATGAGAACCCAATACCGAGCACGAGTCCACCGATTACTGCGCCAACCAACGAATCCAAGCCGCCTATAACCGCAGCAATAAATCCTGAAACAAAGAGCAGGTCAAGTGAGTTCGGAGACAGAGTTGAGGTTGGGGTTATCGCCGCACCTGCGACTGCGCCTGCTGCTCCAGCAAATGACCAACCTATATTTCTAACGCGACTTACGCGAATCCCTGCTAGTTGGGCGATCTCTGGTTGAAATGATGCAGCACGCAGCGCAAGTCCTAAATCGGTAAATTTAAAGACAATTCCGAAGATTGCGAGGACAGCCGCAGATGCAATCACGATAAAAAGATTTTGAGGTGAGAAGGGAATGGTGTGACTGCCAAAGGTAAAACCTTTTCCGGAGAGTGGAGATGCGTAGTGCAGAAAGGCATTTCCCCAAATTAATCCGATCAAACTTTGAATCAATCCCAAGAGCCCAAGAGTTGCAATTACTGGCGCGATCTCTGCGATGGGGCCAGACTTTGCTCGTCCAATCAGCAAACGCATAAAGAGCAGATCTACCAACGAACCCAGGATTGCTCCCGCTAAAATTGCGAGCGGAAGTGAAATCCAATAGTTGTGCGTTTGCACGCTGATTTCATAGCCAATATATGTTGAGAGAACCGCCTGCCCAGATTGCGCAAAATTAACTACTCGAGTTGAGCGCCAGACCAGCACGAGCGCCAGCGCCATGAGTGAGTAGATGGCTCCGCTGCTGATTCCAATGAGAAGAGTGTCAATAAACATCGTCAGAATCCTAAGTAAGCGGCTCGGAGTTCGGGATCAGCAATTAGCTCAGCTGGAGTACCGGCCTTAACTAATTCACCGAGATTGAGAATCAACCCGCGGTCGGCGATCTTCAGCGCGCTCAGTGCGTTCTGCTCTACGAGTAAAACTGTCAGCCCGAATTGGTTTTGTAGATGGCTGATAGCTACAAAGATCTGCTCGATGATCAAAGGTGCTAATCCCAGAGAAGGCTCGTCCAGGAGTAGTAACTGTGGGCGCGAGATTAAGGCGCGAGCGATTGCCAACATCTGCCGCTCCCCGCCGGAAAGGGTGTCAGAGCGCTGGTTCAATCGGGAGGCGAGCACCGGAAAGATGGCGAGTGATTCCTGAGTTGCAATAGAAACATCTAACTTATCTCTTCTCCAGAGGCCGCCTAGGGCGAGATTCTCGGAGACTGTTAATTCGGGGATTACCGACTTGCCCTCTGAGACGTGAACGATGCCTTGTCGCACTAAATCCTCTGGCTTCTTGCCCAGGATTGATATCCCATTCCACGTGGCGCTCCCCTGCTTTGGTGAGATGAGCCCGCTCAGAGCGCGAATTAAGGTGCTCTTGCCCGAACCATTGGATCCGATCACTGCAACCAATTCACCGGGAACAATATGAAATGAGAGATCGTGGATGGCGCGAACCGCGCCATACTCAACCGAGAAATCACTGACCTTGAGCCCGCTCTTCATAGATTTGCCTCACTGCCCAAGTAAGCAGTAATTACTTCAGGATTTTCACGGATTTCCGCGGGAGTTCCATGAGCGATAAGTTGACCAAAATTTAGAACATAAATTCGATCGCAAACATTCATAATCACATCCATATGGTGTTCAACGAGTAAGACCGATTTATCGACGCGGAATTTGAGAACGAACTCTTTCAGCCAGGCAATATCTTCGACGCCTAATCCACCGGCGGGTTCATCGAGAAGCAAGGTAGAGGGCTCTGAGATCAATGCACGCGCCAGAGCAACTCGCTTAGAAATTGGATATGGCAATGAGGCAGCATCTCGATCTGCATAATCTGCAATATTTAATTCCTGCAACACATTCGCAACGCGAGATTGGAGCGCAATCTCCGAAGCGCCATCTAGACCAAGGAGCGCTCTGAAGAAATTATGATTACTCAAATTCGTAGCACCGACTAAAAGATTTTCGGTCACTGATAATTCGCTAAACAACCCGACCCCTTGCAGGGTTCGAGAAAGACCCAAGCCGGTTAGTTCGTGAACTTTTGGCCAGGTGCGCTGCACTCCACCGATGTAAAGAGATCCAGAGGTCGGAACCACCAATCCACTCAAAACATTGAAGAGCGTTGTCTTTCCTGCGCCGTTGGGACCAATAATTCCAACAACTTCTCCGGGGTTGACCTCGATCGAAACATCCGAGAGGGCGCGCAGTCCACCAAAATCTACTTTGACAGATTCCAACCGGAGCGCGGCGGGGTCATGCATTGCAACCACCCCTCGTCAATGAGTCCGACTTTAATTAGTAGATTCTAGGTACTCGAGGCGCAATGCGTGTGACTATTTCATAATTTATAGTATTGGCAGCGCTCGCCCACTCATCAATGGAATAGCCATCGCCCCCCATGACAGTGACATAATCACCGGCTTGCGCCTGTGAATCCAATCCCAGATCTACAACGCACTGATCCATAGAGATTCGACCGACGAGCGGAGCTTTTCGTCCGGCAAAGGAAACCCCCACAGCGTTTGAGGTTGAGCGAGGGAGCCCATCGGAATATCCCATTGCCACGACTCCCAATTTTGTATCGTGGGTAAGAACTTCAGTTCCGCCATATCCGACGGCGTCACCAGCCTTGGCGCACTTCACCAGATGCAACTGGGCCTTGATTGTCATCGCAGGACGTAAATTGAATTCGCTGCCCGCACCCATGCTCTTAACATCGGGACTTAGTCCATACATCGCAATTCCGAGTCGCACCATGGAGTGATGGGCGGCAGAATTGCTCAGAATTGCAGCAGAGTTTGAAAGATGTACAGTGGTCGGAATCAACCAAGCCTCTTCAAGAGCAATTAACTTGGTTTTGAACTCAAACATTTGGGTGAAATTGAATTCCGAGTCAGGTTCATCTGCCCTAGCAAAGTGGGACCAGAATCCCATCAGCTCAAATTCGGATTTATGATCAGCGGCAAACTTTAGAAACTCTTCCCAGCCATCGAGAACCCCACCACGCCTCATACCGGTATCTACTTCAAAGTGCAGCCGCGGCTTGATCCTTAAGCCTTGAGCAATTTCCAAAATCTCTTCAAATAACTCAACCGAAGATACAGAGAGATCAATATCGTTTTTCAGGGCTGCTTCAAAATCATCGTGAGGTGGCGTTAACCAAGCGATGATGGGTACTTCGATCCCCGCCTCACGCAGTAAGAGAGCTTCTTCAAGCAAGGCGACTCCCAGCCAGGTCGCACCGGAATCAATAGCGGTAGTTGCAATTGGAATAAGTCCATGACCATAGGCATCTGCTTTTACAACAGCCAAGATCGGAGCAATGGTCCGCCTTCGCACTTCAGCGATATTGTGGGCGATCGCGTCAAGATCGATCTGAACAAAGGCCCGCATCTTAAATACTCTCTATTACGACCATGGCAGATGCAATTCCGGCATCGTGAGAGAGAGTGAGATGAACTGTTAGTCCCGCGATCCTGGTCGCAAGCGCTCCAGTAAAGATGAATGTCGGCTTGCCGGATTCTTGATTGATAACTTCGGCCTCGTGCCAAGAAAATAGATCACGGGCGTCGAGCGCTTTCACGAGCGCCTCCTTAGCGGCAAAGCGCGCGGCGAGCGAGGAGACCTTCAAAAGTGCCTCGCGCTCGGTAAACAGCCGTTCTCTCATTGCCGGAGTGCGGTCGAGCGACTCCTGAAAACGAGCGATATCGACTACATCAATACCAATTCCCTCAATCATGATGGCTGCCTCTCCGAAGGCCAAGCTCGATCTGCTGCGATGAGGAATACCAGGATGGATCCTCCGAGAAATGCTCCACCGATGAGATCGCTAAACCAATGCGTGTTGCGAATGAGCGAAACTAAACAGACAGTTGTTGTGACTACGCCGACGAGAGAATACAAGGCGAGTGATCTCTTGGCACCAAAAGCGGTATATCTATAAATCAAATAGGCCAATGCACCCCAGGTCAGAAGTGCATTTGAGGAGTGGCCGCTGGGATATGAACCAACAACCCCGGTGTGGTAGGTATCAAAACCTAGTCGTGGCTTGGTTCGTCCAAAGACCATCTTTGCAACCCCAACCACACCATTCAGAAGGAGCAGCGCTGCGAGCGAGAAGTTGATCGGGCGCCAAGACTTATATTTGTAGGCGATCAGAACCGCGGTTACAAGAAGGCAAGTTGCAGTCAAACTACGCAGACCCAAATCATCGAGTGCGAGCAAGAGGTGACTCGACATCCCTCGGAAGGTGTGATGTCTAATTGCGGCAATCCTGTCATCGAGTCGAAAAATGTAACTCTTAGTGAGAACTTGTTCGGTGACTACTAAGAAAGCCAGAAAGAGTGAGAGAGAGATCTTTATTGCGCGGTTGCGTTGCTGCCGGCGATGAACTTCCAGCGAGCCCCAGATCATTCGACCGTTACCGACTTTGCCAGATTGCGAGGTTGATCTACATCGTTTCCGCGAGCAACGGCCATTTCATATGCGATTACCTGAAGCGGGACTACGGCTAGAACTGGTTGTAAGAAATCATGCGAAGTAGGAATCCGAATATTGTGGGTTGCACTTGCCAGGTCAGTATCTCCGATTGCAATCACGATTGCACCGCGCGCTTTCACCTCTTGCACATTACTCGCCATCTTTTCGTAGAGCGGGGTATTGAGTGGAGGCATGATCGCTACCACCGGAGTTCCAATATCAATCAGCGCGATCGGTCCATGCTTTAACTCACCACCAGCAAAACCTTCGGCATGCATGTAGGCCAACTCTTTAAGCTTCAAGGCGCCTTCGAGGGCGGTGGGGAATCCGACGTGGCGACCTAAAAATAGCACCGAAGTAGAATCTTTGAAGTCGCGGGTGAGCGCACGCAACGGCTCTACTGTTTCGAGCACTTGTTCTACTTTGGAGGGAAGATCGGCGATTTCAGCACTTATCTCGGTATAAAACTCTTCGGTGATAGTTCCGCGCACGCGACCCAAGTGCAGCGCTATCAAGTACATAGCGATCAGCTGAGTAGCGAAGGCCTTTGTAGAAGCTACTGCGATCTCCGGACCCGCATGTGTATAGAGAACGGCATCGGACTCACGCGGAATTGTCGATCCATTGGTATTGCAGACGGCAAATACGCGAGCGCCATGTGACTTGGCGTAGCGCAGCGCCATCAAGGTATCCATCGTCTCGCCGGATTGCGAGATCGGAATGACCAGCGTTGATGAGTCAACAGCTGGATCGCGATAACGATATTCGGATGCCAGTTCCACATCAACGGGAACATTTGCCCACTTTTCGATCGCATACTTGCCCACTAGTCCAGCGTGGTACGCGGTTCCACAAGCGATGATGACTACCTTTGAAATTCCCGCCAAATTAATTCCAGAGGTAATCTCTTCGTCTAACCCTGCGGTACGACCAATCAAGGTGTCGGCAATCGCCTTGGGCTGCTCATAAATCTCTTTAAGCATGAAATGGGGATATCCACCGCGTTCAGCAGCCGAGGCATCCCAAAGGATTTCAAATTCACGTGGCTTAAGCACGTTTCCGGTGATATCGGTAACCACGATGGAGGTAGAGGTGATATCAACTACCTCATCTTGGCCGAGTTCCAAGGCGTGCTTGGTGTGAGCGATAAAGGCTGCGACATCAGAAGCGAGGAAATTCTCTCCGTCACCGACACCAACAACGAGAGGCGAATTGCGGCGAGCGCCAACGATGCGACCAGGCTCATCGCTATGGATTGCAAGTAGGGTAAATGAGCCGCGCAGTTGGGCGCAGACTTCTCTCATAGCAGCCGCCAGATCACCCTTGTGAGATTTGCGAGCATCGCTCAGCAGGTGAACGACAGACTCGGTATCAGTCTCTGATTTGAATATATGTCCGCGCTTCTCGAGAAGTTCTCGCAGCTCCACATAATTTTCAATAATTCCATTGTGAATGAGGGCGAGCTTTCCTTCATTATCTAAATGCGGATGCGCATTAACATCAGTTGGCCCACCGTGAGTGGCCCAGCGAGTGTGTCCGATACCAGAGTGGGAAATGGGGTTTGTTTCACCGAGCGATGTTTCAAGATTTGTAAGTTTGCCAGCGCGCTTTTCAATCCAAAGCGGCTCCCCCTTCGCAATAACGAGGGCGATTCCGGCCGAGTCGTAACCGCGGTATTCCAAGCGGCGAAGTCCTTCAAGGACGGGAGAGAGTGCCAGGGCCTTACCGGTGTATCCGACAATGCCACACATGGCGGTTACTCCTTTAAGAGGTGGTTACGAGAGTTCAGATCTTACTAGAGCAGCCAATTCTTCGGCTATCTGCGCCGCCAGATCAGCGCTCTGTGCCTCGACCATCACGCGAACCAAACTCTCGGTTCCAGATGCACGGACCAGAATTCTTCCCGAAGATCCTAGTTCAGCTTGGCGTCGGTCAATCTCGCTCTTTATCTTCATAGAGGTAGAAAGTTTCTCTTTGGCTACATTCTTTACGTTTATCAACTCTTGTGGGAAGCGCTTCATTACTGTGCTCAAATCCGCAAGTGATTTACCGCTGGATTTGATTGCCTGCATAAGGTGAAGTGCCGTCAATAGCCCATCACCGGTATTTGCGTAGTGACGCATGATGATGTGGCCTGATTGCTCTCCGCCTAATACAAAATCATCGGCCAACATTTTTTCAAGGACATAGCGGTCACCCACGGCAGTTGTTTCAACGTTAATGTCGAGAGCTTCCATCGCCTTAAAAAATCCCAAATTACTCATCACAGTTCCAACGATGGTTTCGTTCTTGAGCAAACCCCTGCTCTGCCAATCTGCAGCCAGGATTGCCATAATGAAATCGCCATCGACTTCATTTCCTTTGCTATCGATTGCTAAACAACGGTCTGCATCTCCATCATGAGCGATGCCTAAGTCAGCACCCGTTTCCAAGACTTTTGCCTTAATGTTTTCGAGGTGGGTAGACCCGCAATTTTCATTGATATTCCAACCATCTGGCTCATGCGAGATAGCGATCACTTCTGCGCCAGCACGCGTATAAGTCTTAGGAGCGACCCGCGAGGAAGCACCATTGGCACAGTCCACGACAACCTTGATCCCACCCAGATTCATGGTGAGCGAATTTAAGAGGTGGAATATGTACCTTTCGGCGGCAGAGTCATCGTTGATGACGCGACCCACATTGCGCCCGGTTGGACGCTCCCACCCTTCGCCCATGCGCTTTTCTATAGCGGCCTCGAGTGCATCATCGAGTTTTCCGCCGCCTTTAGCAAAGAATTTAATTCCATTATCAGGCATGGGGTTATGCGATGCGCTGAGCATTACGCCCAGATCTGCACCGCTCTCTGCAACGAGATGTGCGATAGCCGGCGTTGGAAGAATCCCTACTCGATAAACATCAACTCCGGCACTTGCTAAACCAGCAACGACTGCTGCCTCCAAGAATTCGCCGGATGCACGCGAATCTTGTCCAACAATTGCTTTAGGACGATGTCCTTCAAAGGCGCCAAGTTCACCGAGAATATGCGCAGCGGCAATCGAAAGATCAACGGCGAGTTCTGCGGTTAGGAAACCGTTAGCGAGTCCTCGGACACCATCGGTGCCAAAGAGCGCCATTTAATAAGGCAATCGCGTAGAGAGAATTAACGCTTGCTGTATTGAGAACGCTTACGTGCCTTCTTTAGACCGTACTTCTTACGCTCGATGACACGAGGGTCACGAGTAAGGAATCCAGCCTTCTTAAGTGCAGGACGGTTAGCATCGCGATCAATCTCATTGAGTGCACGAGCAACTCCAAGGCGAAGCGCACCGGCTTGGCCAGATGTTCCGCCACCATTGATGCGAGCAAAGACGTCGTACTGATTCTCGGCACCTACGGTGCGGAAAGGCTCAGAGACAGACTGTTGGTGAACTTTGTTTGGGAAGTACACATCGAGTGCCTTACCGTTAACAACCCACTTACCTGTTCCGGGTACTAAACGTACGCGAGCAACGGCTTCCTTACGACGACCGGTGCCGCCTCCTGGAGCCTTGATTGCTGGGCGGTTGGTTGAAGCAGCTGGTGTTGAAGAAGAGAATGAAGTGAGAACTTCTTCTTCGCCATCGATGACTGTATCTAAATCTGACATGTCTATCCCTTACTTCTTCACGATTTGAGAAACTTGAGTAAATACATATGGTGTTGGGTTCTGTGCAGCATGTGGGTGCGCAGGACCGGCGTAAACCTTGAGCTTTGAGCCGACTGAACGCCCGAGCTTGTTCTTTGGAATCATTCCGAGGATCGCCTTCTCGATAACACGAGTCGGATCCTGGTTGATCAAGTCTGCGTAAACGATAGAAGTCATACCGCCTGGATAACCTGAGTGATGGTGAGCAAACTTCTTGCCGGCCTTCTGACCAGTAAGAACGATCTTCTCTGCATTGATCACAATGACAAAGTCGCCCATATCGATATGTGGCGCAAAGGTGGTCTTATGCTTGCCGCGAAGAAGGACGGCTGCATGGCTAGCAAGGCGACCAAGGACAACTCCTTCAGCGTCGATGACATGCCACTTGCGGGTGACGTCACCAGCTTTCGGTGTAAATGTGCGCACGAGGTCTCTCTCTTTCTAGTCTTAGTTAAACTCTTACTTATCAAAGCTTGGTGCTCTGAGAATCAACCCAGGGCTGAATCCAACACACAGGCAGAGGAGCAGGTTACCTTCCAGAGCCCCTTGGGGTCAAAATGAGGGTTCCGCTAGGTAATCTGAGAGCGTAATACTGGCCAGAGCGGCGGCATCGGGATAATCCACCTGGGCCAAGGTAAGCCCACGCGCCGGAAAGACGTAGGAGTCAGAGGTTCGGGCGGTCTGGTTCAAAATTTCAGCCATCCAACTCGCCGCAAATCGACCCTCGCCGACGCAGACCGCAGCCCCCACCAGATTGCGCACCATATTCCAACCAAAACCATCTGCGGCGATATCGCAGACCACCAGCCCTGAGGGGTCACGGCTCCAGGTGAACTCCAACAAGGTTCGCACGGTAGTTCCCCCATCGCGGAAGCGACAGAAGGTGAAGAAATCGTGCTTTCCCAGCATTGCAGCGCTCGCTCGGTTCATCAAATCAATATCTAGTGGACGAAACCAAGTCGCAGTATCAAATCTTTGGAGCGGCATAAGGTCCCGATTGCCGTCGAGCAATTTATAGCGATAGTGACGGGCACTCGCAGAGAAGCGAGCATCAAAATTAGCGGGGGCAAAATCGACTCGCAACACCCGAATATCTTCATCGAGCATCTGATTCAATCGGAATTTAAAGTGGTCAAAATCCCAGATATCTTCCTCGGGGCGATAGCGAGAAGCCTCCAGCCCTTCTGGAATATCAGCGTGGAGCACCTGACCTGTGGCATGTACTCCGGCGTCGGTACGACCAGCAACTACGGTGTTTACAGGGGTACGTACTAACTTTGCAAGAGCATCTTCAATAGCGCCTTGCAAGGTTTTTTGGTCGGGCTGCTTCGCCCAACCAGCGTAATTAGTTCCATCGTAGGCCAGGTCTATGCGCAAACGACGAAACCCGCTCTCAGGATTGAGAGCGGGTTCGATCATAAACTTTTCTTACTGTGTTACAAATAATTAGTCGTTGACGAGTTCGATGACAGCCATTGGGGCATTGTCACCGTTACGTGGACCAACCTTTGTAATGCGGGTGTAACCACCTGGACGTGTTGCGAAACGAGGTGCAATCTCAGTAAAGAGTGTATGTACAACGCTCTTATTCTGGATTGTCTCCATGACGCGACGACGCGCAGCTAAGTCACCTTCGATAGCAGCGGTGATCAACTTTTCCGCCAAAGGACGTAGGCGCTTAGCCTTTGCCTCAGTGGTCTTGATCTTGCCGTGTTCGAAGAGTTGCTCTGCGAGTGTGCCTAGCAACAATCTCTCGTGTGCTGGACCGCTTCCGAGACGAGGTCCTCTACTTGGTGTTGGCATGGCGTTCTCCTAGAGCTGCTCTGACTCGACGAGATCTTCGTCGACTTCAGTTCCGTAGTTGTGGTGTTGTGTTGGATCAAATCCGATTGGGCTGTCCTTCAGTTGTAGACCCATGCTGTGAAGTTTTGCCTTCACTTCATCGATCGACTTAGAACCGAAGTTACGGATATCGAGAAGGTCTGCCTCTGAACGGCCGACAAGTTCACCGACGGTATGAATACCTTCGCGCTTGAGGCAGTTGTATGAGCGGACGGTGAGATCAAGATCTTCGATAGGAAGAGCGAGATCAGCAGCGAGCGCAGCATCTTGGATAGAGGGTCCCATTTCGATACCTTCAGCGTTGACATTCAATTCGCGAGCAAGTCCGAAGAGCTCAACCAATGTTCGTCCGGCAGATGCCATTGCATCTCCGGGGAGCATTGAAGGCTTGGTCTCAACATCGACGATCAAACGATCAAAGTCTGTACGTTGTTCTACGCGGGTTGCTTCGACCTTGTAGGTCACGCGCAAAACAGGTGAATAGATAGAGTCAACCGGAATCCGGCCAATCTCTCCGCCGGCAGCCTTGTTAGCTACAGCAGTGACATAACCGCGACCGCGCTCTACGGTGAGTTCAACTTCGAATTTCGCCTTTGAGTTGAGGGTTGCGATATGGAGATCTGGGTTGTGAACCGTTACGCCAGCTGGTGTTGCGATATCCGCACCAGTTACTACTCCTTCGCCATTCTTGCGAATGTAAAGAAGTGAAGGCTCATCATTGTCTGAAGAGAGGACCAAGTTCTTGATGTTCAAGACGATCTCAGTGAGATCTTCTTTTACACCTTCGAGGGTGGTGAACTCATGCAGAGCACCATTGACGCGAACGCTGGTAACTGCAGCACCAGGGATCGAAGACAAGAGGGTACGGCGCAGCGAATTACCGAGGGTATAACCAAAGCCAGGCTCTAGCGGCTCAATAATGAAACGCGAACGAAACTCTGATACAACTTCCTCAGTGAGGATAGGGCGTTGTGCAATTAGCACTTATTTCCTCCATACGTCGGGGAGATCCACTATTTGATCTCCTGCAATGAAACTACTTTTTTACTGCTTTACTTCTAATTACTTGCTATAGAGCTCAACGATAAGTTGCTCTTGGATGAGAGTGTCGATAATCGTGCGGGTTGGGGTGGCGTGAACCAAGATTCGCATCTGAGCTCCAACAACTTCCATCCACGCAGGGATTGTCTTCTCGCCCAATTCAGCGCTTGCAACGATGAATGGGGTGGTATCCAGTGAGCCAGGCACTACATCAATGATGTCCATTGGTGTAACGCGGAATGAAGGAATGTTTACCTTCTTGCCATTAACCAGGAAATGTCCGTGACGGACAAGCTGGCGAGCCATATCGCGACTCTTAGCGAAACCTGCACGGAAAACGACGTTATCCAAACGGGTCTCTAGGATGATGAGAAGATTTTCACCGGTCTTACCTTGAAGACGGTTTGCCTCTTCGTAATATCCACGGAACTGCTTCTCTAGAACTCCATACATACGCGCACACTTTTGCTTTTCGCGTAGTTGGCCTAGGTATTCAGATTCCTTGGCACGGCCGCGACCATGTTGCCCTGGTGGGTATGGACGTGACTCAATAGGACACTTTGGACCATCGCACTTAGAGCCCTTAAGAAAGAGCTTTACTTTTTCGCGACGGCAGCGCTTGCAATCTGCTCCGGTATAACGAGCCATTTATTCTCTTCCTTCCTTAAACTCGACG
>CAIZKO010000089.1 GCA_903933585.1 uncultured Actinomycetes bacterium | reverse complement strand
TGGCGTGCTCGTTAGGCCAGCGACGTGGATCCCCAGTAGCAGTGACAGCCGTGGTCGTGTTGCCGTGATAGCTGCGATAGAAAGAGAGGACCTTGTGCTTGCCGGTATGTATGCGAGCCATGCGAACAGCATTTTCGATTCCATCGGCTCCACCGTTGGTGAAGAAGACTTTGTTGAGGTGAGCGCCAGCGCGATCGGTGATCAGCTTGGCGGCCTCGGCGCGCGCATCATTGCCGTGCTGTGGTGCGATCGTTGTTAGCTTGGCGGCTTGATCCTGAATCGCCTTAACTACCTTGGGATGCTGGAAACCAATATTGGTGAAGACGAGTTGGCTAGAAAAGTCGAGGTACTTGTTGCCGTCGTAATCCCAGAAGTAACTTCCCTGGCCACCAGCGACGGGCATCGGGCTGATCTGACCTTGGGCCGACCAAGAGTGAAATACATGAGCGCGATCGAGGTCGAAAACCTCTTTGCCGCGGGCTGGGTTTGCAATGGGCTCTGTCATAAGCGCTATCTAATCATCTAATTGAGGTGGGCGTGAGCAGGCTCGAATCTGCCCGTTAAACTGACGGCGTGACCCACCAAAACCGCCCTTGGGGCTATACAAATAGCAGCGATGGCCTGCAGCCTGGTTGGGCTCTGCATGAAGATACCTTGGCGGTCCGGGCGGGATTAGCGCGTTCGGGTTTTGGCGAAACTGGTGAAGCGCTTTATCTGACCAGTGGTTTCACCTACGACAACGTTGAACAAGCCAATAGCGCTTTTGCCGAAGAGGTAGACCATTACCTATACGGTCGCTTTGCCAACCCTACGATCTCTATGTTTGAAAATCGCCTAGCCGCGATAGAAGGTGCGCCTATGTGCGTGGCCACCGGCAGCGGAATGTCTGCGATGTTTGCCTCTATCGCCTGTCTGGTTTCTGCGGGCGATCGCGTTGTTGCAGCTGCATCGATGTTTAGTTCATGTTGGGTAGTTCTCGCAGAGATCTTGCCCAAATGGGGTGTCAACGTGGAATTTGTCACGGGCAATGATCCCGATGTCTGGGCGGCTGCGCTTAATATAGAAACGAAAGCTGTCTTTCTGGAAACCCCGTCTAACCCCATGCTCGAACTTGTCGACATTGCAATGATCTCTGATCTCGCTCATAAGGTCGGCGCATTAGTAATCGTCGACAATGTGATGGCATCTCCTATCTTACAAAAGCCTCTAGCCCTTGGTGCAGATGTCGTTATGTATTCGGCCACCAAACATATCGATGGACAAGGTCGCGTCTTAGGCGGTGCAATCTTGGGATCAGAGAAATATATTAAGGAATCGCTCAATCCCTTTGTTCGTCACACCGGACCATCGCTCAGTCCATTCAATGCCTGGGTCCTGGTTAAGTCACTCGAGACCATGTCGATGCGCGTACATCGCATGAACCAGAATGCGCAGGCGGTTGCCGAGTTCCTAGAAGCTTTGCCGCAAGTATCAATGGTGAACTACCCAGGTTTAGCATCGCATCCACAGCACGAGCTGGCGCGCAAGCAGATGGCCGGTGGCGGAACCACCTTGTCCTTTGAAGTCGTTGGCGACCAAGAGGCTCTCTATCGGGTGATGAACAACCTGCGCGTGATTGATATCAGCAACAACTTGGGTGATAGCAAGTCGCTTATTACACATCCATATTCTTCAACGCACCGTCGTCTCGATGAAGCAACCAAAGATTCCATGGGAATTACTCCAGCGCTTGCGCGTTTGTCGGTTGGTCTGGAACATTCTGGTGATCTGATCCGTGATCTGCAAGAGGCCTTTAAGTAAAATTACTTATTAATGGCCGCAACCATGCGATCGATGCCCTCAGCGATGATCTCTTCGCTGGTCGCGAAGTTAAGACGAACGAACTGAGTGCACTCTGGACCGAACAAGTGGCCCGGAGTGAGCGCGACCTTCCCATCCTCCAAGAGCTTCACCGTTGGGGTCTCGCCCAAGTTATAAGCAGAAATATCTATCCACGCTAAATATGTGCAACTGGGAATTTGGTACTTAGCAAGGGGTAATTTCTCTTCTAGTTGGACCTGCAGGAACTTTCGGTTGCGATCTAATGTCTCCATCATTCCATCGAGCCACTCGCCACATTCAAATGCTTTAGCGGCGGCGTGGGCGCCAAAGAGGGAGGCACGAAAGCGCACCGATCTTGGCATCATCTTCGCAAGTTCAGACATGCGCTCCGATTGGGTAATGATGAAGGCGCATTTAAGCCCTGCGAGGTTCCAGGCCTTACTCGCAGCAGTGACACAAACGCCAACGTTGCGGGCATTGTCGCTGATGCTCAAAAATGGAATAAATGGTTCTTCAGCGAAGACGATGGGTCCGTGAATCTCGTCGCTCAAGACATAGACGCCATATTGTTCCGCTAAATCGGCAATCGCTTCGAGTTCGGCGCGAGTGTGCACGGTCCCAGTGGGATTCTGTGGATTGCAGAGGAAGTGAATCTTTACACCCGCCTTGTAACCAGCTTCGATAGCTGCAAGATCCAAGGAGTAACGCATTCCATCCTTGCGCATTGGGGCGTCGACAACTTCACACTTAAGTTCTTTAGCCCAATTAAACATGTTGAGATAGACAGGTGAGTTCACCAATACTTTGTCGCCTGGTTGCACGATGGTGCGCGACATTTCAATCATGCCCATGCCGACATCAGAGCAGAGCAGGAATTGCTCGGTATCTACTTTCCAGTTCCAGCGATCGCTGGCAAAGGCGGCAAAGTTGCGCCCCAAGTGATCAATCTTGCCAAGGTAGCCGGTGTCCGAGTTCTGCACCATGGCACCCAAGAGATCGCGGATCTCTTGCGGTAACTCGAAGTCCATCTCGGCGACCGGAAGAGTCAAGACATCAGGTGCAGAGCCACTCCATTTTTCGCTGAGACGGGTGCGGAGAATTTCTAGGGGAACTCCTTCAACCTTCATGAATCCATCTTATCCCTGCGAGCGGCACGGATCTGACTTGCTATCCCGATGAGCGCGAAGGCGGCCATTACCCCGATTACGCTGAAGATAATAATGTAGACATCTTTAGGGACGTGGTTAGCCGATACCAAGATGTAAACCTGAGGCAGCATGAAGTTGAGCGCAGATAACCAGCCCCACTTCTGCGTTTCGGACCACCGCTTCTTGATGACGGCGACAACGAGACGTGCAGACGCTAATCCGTAGAACCACGAGGTGATCAGATCGATCACAAAGAAGAGATAGGGATTTACACCATACTTATGGAGCGCCTTCCAGACCACGAAGGTGGCGGCAAAGGTATAGAGAACAATGGTCGATGCCCAGATCCGCTCCCAAAAGGTCTGGCGCTTAGTTCTCACGCTGTCAGCTTACGCGCGCCGCGCTTTTCGAACCAAGGAATGATGGCCGATGTACTCGCTTGATAATCAGCGTAATCCGGATATTTGGCGAGCGATAACTTCTCGGTAAAGCGGGTAGATCCGATAAAGAGAAGGGTAAGTAGCACTGGGCCAATGATCGTGCGCTGGAAGAGCAGACCGATGGAGTTACAGCCGATCAAGTAGAGCACCCACCACTGCTTTATCTCGAAGAAGTAATTTGGGTGACGCGAAAATTTAAAGAGCCCGGTGGTGAGGAAACGCTTCTCGGGGATACCACCCGCGGCGATCAGCTTCTTCTTTCCCTCTTGGAAGTTCCATTGCTGTTGATCTGCAATAGTTTCGCCCACTAATAAGAAGAGAAAGCCCAGAACGAGCAGAAGATCCCATGCGTCGAAAGCTGTTGACTGGTGGCGATAAGCAGTGAGCGCAGGAAGCGAGATCAAGACCAGCAAGAAGTTCTGATATAAAACTATGAAGAAGATATTAAATAGTTGGAACTGCCAGTTCTTCATGCCAGCGCGCAACACGGGCCAGCGATAATCTTCCGCTCCCGAATACCCACCCTTGCGGGCAAAGTTAAAGGTGAGGCGAGCGCCCCATGCGAGCACGAGCAATGCCATGGCATTGAGGCGAGCGTTATGGAAGTGGGCAGCACGAGCGAACTCCCCCACGTAGATCACGGGGGCGATCGACCACATTCGGTCGACCCAAGAATGTTCCTTGGTCACAATTGAGAGAATCCAGCATGTAGCGCAGATGACCGCAAAAGTTACCCAAACTAGATGAAGAGGCGTCATGGTGCGATTTTAACCCAGCGCAATAGATAATGAGTGAAATAATGAGCCATGCGAAGTTGGGGTTATATGGCGATGCTCCTCTTCACCATCGCCGGCTCTTTCTGGCTAGAAATCTTTCTCAAAGTCGGAGTTCTGCGTCGTGTGCGGCGGATGGCTTTGAGCATCTTGCCCATTGCGCTGCTCTTTGTGGGATGGGATGGCTACGCCATTTCGCGCCACCACTGGCACTTCGATCTCACGCAGATCCTGCAGATCTACGGGCCATTTCATATTCCACTCGAGGAGTACCTCTTCTTCATCATCGTCCCGATTGCAGCGATCATGACTCTCGAAGCGGTTCGCAAACGGCGCCCCCATTGGTTGATCGGGGATGAATCGTGACCTATACCCAGATAGCTTTCTTCGCCGTAGCCAGCGCTGCTGCACTTGATCTTTACCTGATTCGAACCAAGTTGTTGCTCCGCAGGGCGTTCTGGACTTCTTACGCAATCATCTTGCCATTCCAACTACTTACCAATTGGTGGCTCACCTCGCGCAATATCGTGATGTATGACAAGGGTCAGATCATGGGGGCTCGATTTGCCAGCGCACCGGTGGAAGATCTCGCCTTCGGTTTTGCGCTCATTCTCGGCGTTCTTAGCCTCTGGGTCTTCTGGGGCAGGCGTGGAATTGGCCGCCCTAAATAATCGTAGAATTACCGCATGGAACTCCAGAAGGTCATCTTGTATTACGGCTTCGCGCCGCTGCATGATCCTGAGGCGATCCGCTTGTGGCAGACCAAGCTCGCGCAAGATCTCAACCTCAAGGGTCGCGTCTTGATCTCTAAACATGGCATCAATGGAACCCTGGGCGGCAATATGTCCGACCTCAAGAAGTATGTGAGCGCCACCAAGAAGTACTCTGGATTTAAGCGCATCGATTTCAAATGGTCGGAAGGCACCGGATCAGATTTTCCACGCCTCTCCATAAAGGTGAAAGATGAACTCGTTGATTTTGGATCACATCTCGATGTCAAAGTTAATGAGAAGGGCGTCGCCAACGGCGGCAAACACCTTAAACCTTATGAAGTCAACAAGTTGGTGGAAGAGCGCGGCGATGATGTTCTGTTCTTTGACGGTCGCAATAGTTATGAAGCGAAGATCGGTAAATTTAAGAATGCGATCGTCCCTGATGTGACGCACACTCGCGAGTTTGTTGCCGAGATTGAATCCGGCAAGT
>CAIZKO010000088.1 GCA_903933585.1 uncultured Actinomycetes bacterium | reverse complement strand
GCGCCGAGTCGAGTCAAGAGCGCTCCAATGGCATCCCCATCGCGGATCACGACACGATCAACGTTTCTGACTTCGCGTGCCTTCGCTGCAATCCCTAAGCGACGCGCAGCACCGACGAGGGCTAGCGCGGCCTCTGGACCAGGACAGGTAATTTCTAGTGCTGAAGAGCGACCCGGCTCGGTTAAAGAGCCATGGGCTAAGAATGCTCCACGCCAGGCAGCTTCGGCATCGCAAATTCCTGCAGAAACAACTTGTGGAGGGAGGCCTCGTATCGGCCGGGCATTGCTATCGACCAGCCCTGCTTGGCGAGCCAACGCATCGCCCTCGGAGACGACGCGAACCACGTATCGACTCCCCTTGCGTAACCCGCTCGGTGAGAGCACGGACAGCTCGCTCTCATGTCCATAAATCTCAGCTATATCTTTTCGCAATCTACGCGCAGCTTGTGCGGTATCAAGCTCTACTTCAATGACGATCTTTCCAGCAGCGATATGCAGACCACCAGCAAAGCGGAGCAGGGCTGATACTTCGGATTTTCTACAGCATGGCTTGGTGATGTTGAGGCGACTCAACTCATCCTTTACTGCTGCAGTCATTGCCATGCGGCAATCTAAGCAGGGTTCACTCGATAATGTGTGAGAAAACCGAACGAAGTTTCAGCACATCATGATGGTAACTTCCCGGTGTCTGCGCGAGTGGAGCCACAACGAGCTCCCCTCCCAAACCCTCAACCAAGCCTTTAAGTCGGGAGTTAACCTCTACCGCTGCTGGATCTACGATGGCGAAATCGATACGCAACTTTGGTTGGTGCTTCAATATAAATTCCAGATGATCGGCAGCAGATGATCCTGCAAATTCAGCTACTGAATCCGGTTCGGGGAGATTGAGAACCATGATCCGCTTAGCTGCGGAGTTCACTACGGCATCTGCCAATTCGGGCAGAATCAGATGCGGCATGACGCTAGAGAACCAGGAGCCCGGGCCGATGGTGATCCACTCAGCCGCCTCCAGCGCGCTTAAAACCTGTGGGGTAACTCGCGGAGTCTGCGGGATGAGGCGAAGTGATTCGATCTTCCCCTTCGTTGTCGCAACCTGCACCTGACCGCGGACTATCTTCCGGCCGTAAGCGGTGTTGAAAGTACCTTCAATATCCAGTGGGTCGAGCGACATCGGTAATACCTCTCCGACGATGCGTAAGAGATTTCCAACCTGTCTAATTCCACGAACCGTGTCGCCATCCATATCCCAGAGCGCCATCATGAGTAAGTTGCCAAGAGCGTGGCCGCGCAGTGCGCCCTCCCCTGTGAAGCGATACTGCATTACCTCCGCCCATCCCCGACCCCACTCATCATCACTGCAGAGTGCCGCTAACGCCATCCGCAAATCTCCTGGCGGAAGTGAACCGAATTCCGCGCGCAATCGACCACTTGATCCACCGTTATCGGCGACAGTCACCACTGCAGTTATTTCGGAGGTGATACCGCGTAGCGCAGTAAGAGTGGCCGCGAGTCCGTGCCCGCCACCAAGAGATACAATTTTTTGGTTATTCATTCCTTAAAGTTCACGGCCCAGGTCCCGATGAATCGCGGTCGCTTCAATCCGCTGATCGCCCACCACGCCGCGCTCGTTGAAGAGGCGAGAGAGTTCTTCGGCGATGGCGACGCTGCGGTGCTTGCCGCCAGTACATCCAATCGCAAGGGTCAAGTACTTACGCCCCTCGTGGAAAAATCCCGTGGCCATTGTTTCGAAGAGCGATTGATATTTATCAAGAAAATCCTGCACATTCTCTGTTCCCAAGACTCGCTCTGAAACTGCGCGATCTAAACCTGTCAACGGGCGTAGCTCGGGATCCCAATGGGGGTTCGCAATAAAACGACAATCTACGACGAGATCGGCATCAACGGGAATCCCGTACTTGTACCCGAAGGAGAGAACATTCACTCGGAGATCAGCAGTGGAAGATGTCGCGAAGAGTTCTTCGATCTTCTGCTCCAACTGGTGGATATTAAATGAGGAGGAGTCGATCAGCACATCTGCGACAGAGCGAACTTCGCGGAGTCGTTCGCGTTCTTTCGCTATCCCGTCGAGAATGCGATCATTGCCTTGTAGCGGATGCGGCCTGCGGGTTGATTCAAACCGGCGTACCAAAACATCATCATTGGCATCTACAAAGAGAACTTGACGCTCAATACCGCGTTCGGCCAGTTGGCTCAACGCGCTACTAAGATTTCCGAAGAATTCTCGCCCTCTGACATCAATTACAACGGCGATCTTGGAGGTGCTATTCGCCGCCATATCGAAGAGATTGGCGAGGAGCGCCGGTGGCAGATTATCGACGACATACCAACCGAGGTCTTCTAAGACGTGGGCCACGGTAGAACGCCCCGCACCGCTCATTCCGGTAATGATCACGACCTTGGCATTCATATTAGGAAGTCTATCCTCGGATTTCGCCAGTTCCCAGATCAACATGTGGCTCGCCATCCGCAGCGAGTGGAAGCGATTGCGCAATGATTGATGCGATCTTCTCCCCGATTCCCGGCACAGCAGCTATCTCCTCAAGGTTGGCCTTTCTTATGGCACCCACCGAGCCAAAGCGAGCCAAGAGCGCTCTGCGACGCACCTCCCCCAACATCGGAATCTCGTCGAGCAAAGATTCCAGCATCACTGCAGATCGCTTTGAGCGATGGAAGGTAATGGCAAAGCGGTGAGCTTCATCTCGGACGCGCTGCAATAGATAGAGACCTTCGCTATGGCGCGGCAAGATAATCGGATCGGAGTTCTGCGGAAGCCAGACCTCTTCCAGCCGCTTGGCTAATCCCACCAATGGAATATCTTGGAGGCCGAGCGCCAAAAGCGCTTGATATGCGGCATTAACTTGTGGCGCACCACCATCTACAACAATTAGCTGTGGTGGATAGGCAAACTTCGGTCGCGCTCCGCCCTGCATCTTCAACTCATCCATATCGATATCGCGCTCTGCCAAATATCTCTTAAGACGGCGGGTGAGAACATGGTTCATAGCGCGGGTGTCGTCGAAGCCGGCATCGTCATCGATAGCGAATCTTCGATAATCGGCTTTCTTCGGTTGGCCATCCTCAAAGACCACCATAGAAGCGACCATATGCTTGCCTTGTATATTGGAGATATCAAAGCACTCGATTCGCAAGGGGAGCTCGTTCAAGCCAAGCGCTTCTTGGATCTCATTGAGCGCTCTACCCACGACCGCGACATCGTTCGAGCGTTTGCTTAAGTATTGAATGAGTGCCTGTTGGGCGTTGCGCTGCACCGTTCGCATCATCTCGAATTTTTCACCGCGCTGCGGGATGGCAATCGATACCTTGTGACCTGCTCCTGAGGCGAGCCATTCAATGAGCGCTGGTGCATCCACGGGATCGCGATCAACCAAAATCTCGGAAGGCGCTTTGTTTTCGATATAGATCTTGGCAAGTGCAGCAGTGATTACATCTTCATCTTCCAGAACGTCGGCAAGGTCGATGATCCAAGCCCGCGACGCAACGATCCGACCAGCCCGAATAGAGAAGAGAGAGGCCGCTGCATGCGTAACCTCTTCGTGAATTCCGATGAGATCGGCAGAGAAATTGTTGTTAAGTGAGGTTTCGGTGAACTCGGTTGTCTTCCCCAACGCCTCCAATTGGTCGCGCAACCTTGCCGCAAGTTCGTACTCCTCATTGCCGGCAGCCCGTTCCATATCGAGTTGAAGCGATTGGGCAATATTGGTCGGATTGCGATCGAGATAGGCGACGAGGTTTTTAGCTAGAGCGGTGTGCTCCTCTTGCGAGATCCACCCGACGCAAGGGGCGGAGCATTTGCCGATATCCCCCAAGAGGCATTGGCGCTTGGTTGCTACCGCGCGATTGAAGTTCGACTGGGTACAGGCTCGCACCGGAAAGATCTTCTGCAAGACTTCGACAGTCCCTCGCAACGCCCAAGTATTGGTAAATGGGCCGAAGTATCGATTGCCCTTTATATGTTTCTGGCGCGAGACGAAGAGCCGTGGGTATTGCTCTGAGAGTGAGACCGCTAAGTAGGGGTAGGTCTTATCGTCTTTAAATTGCACATTGAATTGCGGATTTTCTGATTTGATCCAGGTGAACTCCAGGGCTAGCGCTTCAATCTCGGTAGCAACGATCGTCCAATCCACGCGCACCGCGGTGTGGACCATACGGTAAGTCTTCGCAGCCAGATTGGAGCCAAAGTATGAGTTGAGGCGATTCTTCAGGTTCTTCGCCTTGCCCACATAGATCACACGGTCGCTCTTATCGTAGAAGCGATAAACCCCAGGTTCGGTAGGGATGTTGCTCGGACGATAATCCGCTGGATTGCTCACGGCTAGTGAAGTACTTCCGCCAAGAATTTTCCGGTGTAACTAGCAGAAACCTTTGCCACCGCTTCGGGTGTGCCTTCAGCGATTACAGTTCCGCCGCCGGCGCCACCTTCTGGACCAAGATCGATAACCCAGTCCGCTGATTTAATGACATCCAGGTTGTGCTCGATAACGACGACGGTATTTCCGGAATCAACCAGACGATTGAGAACTATCAAGAGTTTGCGGACATCTTCAAAGTGCAAGCCTGTTGTCGGCTCATCGAGGACGTAGATAGTGCGCCCAGTCGATCGACGCTGCAACTCAGTCGCCAACTTAACGCGTTGGGCTTCGCCACCAGAGAGGGTCGGAGCCGATTGGCCGAGGCGGACATAACCCAAGCCGACATCATTGAGCGTCTTTAAATAGCGCGAAATCGCCGGAACGGATTCGAAGAAGTGAGAAGCCTCTTCAATAGGCATCGCCAGCACTTGTGCGATCGTCTTGCTTTTGTAGTGAACTTCTAGAGTCTCGCGGTTGTAACGCGCGCCGTGACAGACCTCGCACGGCACATAAACATCTGGCAAGAAGTTCATCTCAATGGTGATGGTGCCATCGCCAGAACAATTCTCGCAGCGGCCACCCTTTACATTGAAGGAGAAGCGACCCTGCTGATATCCGCGAATCTTCGCCTCAGTCGTCTCCGCAAAGAGCGCTCGAATCTTGTCGAATACCCCCGTGTAAGTTGCGGGGTTGGATCGCGGAGTTCTACCGATGGGTGATTGATCTACGTGAACGACCTTGTCGAGTTGATCAATTCCGGTGATTGTTCGGTGTCGACCCGGAACGATGCGGGCTCCGTTGAGCTTGTTTGCAAGTACCGAGTAGAGAACATCATTCACCAAAGTTGATTTTCCGGAACCGCTGACGCCAGTGACGGCAACAAAGAGTCCCAAAGGAAATGCGACGTTGATGCTCTTGAGATTATTCTCCTTAGCCTCTTTGACGACGACGCTGCGCTTAGCGTCGCCCATGCGACGTTCTGTTGGAAGTGGGATCGACCTACGACCCGCTAAATAGTCACCTGTAATGGATTCTGGCGCGTTGATCAGCGCCTGATAATCACCGGATGAAACGACCCTGCCACCGTGCTCCCCCGCGCCAGGGCCAATATCGACAATCCAGTCGGCGATACGGATGGTGTCTTCATCGTGCTCGACAACGATCAAGGTATTGCCTAGATCGCGCAACCGGGTCAGAGTTTCGATCAGGCGTCGGTTATCGCGCTGATGCAAGCCGATGCTCGGCTCATCTAAAACATAGAGAACTCCAGTGAGGCCAGAACCGATCTGCGTAGCAAGGCGGATACGTTGCGCCTCGCCTCCCGAGAGGGTTGCCGCAGGACGCTCGAGTGAGAGGTAGTCCAAGCCCACATCGAGCAAGAAGCCGAGCCGTGCATGCACCTCTTTAAGGACGCGGTCGGCGATCTTCTTCTCGCGGGCGTTAAGTGAAATTTTCTTGAGGAATACTGCACAATCAGCGATCGAGAGTTCGCAGATCTCCCAAATATTTTTACCGCCTAAGGTCACTGCGAGAACTTCGGGCTTAAGTCGGGCGCCTTTACATACCGGACACGGGGTCTCACGCATATATGCTTCATATTTTTCGCGGCTGAAATCAGAATCTGTCTCGGAATGCTTGCGCTCGATAAATCCAAGAACACCTTCAAATCCCGTGGAGTAATTGCGAACGCGGCCGTAGCGGTTCTTATACTTCACATGAACTTCATAATCCGAGCCATGCAATACCGCTTCGCGGGCCTTTATCGTCAACTTGCTCCACGGCTTGTCCATGGAGAAGCCCATCTCATCGGCTAGCCCTTGCAGCAATCGACCGAAATATTCTGCGGAGTGACCGCCGGACCAGGGAGCGATGGCTCCTTCGGCGAGCGAGAGTGAATCATCGGGAACTACGAGTTCCTGGTCGACTTCGAGGCGGGTACCAATTCCAGTGCAATCCGGACAGGCGCCAAATGGTGAGTTGAAAGAGAAGGAACGTGGCTCCATCTCTTCAAAGGAGAGTCCGCAATCGTGGCAAGCCATATGCTCACTAAAGACCCGCTCTTTCTCCGGGTCGGTCGCCTTGGCATCGACGAAATCGAGAACTACAACTCCACTGGCAAGTTTGAGGGCGGTCTCGATCGAATCGGTGATGCGTGATTTGGATTCCTTTTTAACCGCCAGGCGATCCACGACAACTTCAATGGTGTGCTTCTCTTGCTTCTTGAGTTTGGGAACTTCATTTAAGGAGTAGACGGTTCCGTCTACGCGCGCGCGAGAGAAACCCTGCGTTGTGAAATCGGTGAAGAGATCAACAAACTCTCCCTTACGCTCTCGGATCACCGGAGCGAGTACTTGAAAACGTACTCCCTCTTCCAGCGCCAAAATCTGATCCACGATGTTCTGCGGGGTCTGCCGTGCTATGGCCTTGCCACAGTTAGGGCAGTGCGGACGACCAGCGCGAGCGAAGAGCAGGCGTAGGTAGTCATAAACCTCGGTGATCGTTCCAACGGTAGAGCGTGGATTGCGGTTGGTGGATTTTTGATCAATCGATACCGCGGGCGATAACCCTTCAATGAAATCGACATCGGGCTTGTCCATCTGCCCCAGAAATTGGCGAGCGTAGGCCGATAGAGACTCCACATATCTGCGCTGACCTTCGGCGAAGATGGTGTCGAAGGCGAGTGAAGATTTGCCAGACCCGGATAGTCCAGTGAAGACAATTAAGGCGTTGCGCGGGAGGTCCAGTGAGACATCCTTCAAATTATGTTCGCGGGCCCCGCGAATGATGAGGCGATCGGTCGTCATACCCCTGCCTCCTCCATGCCCCGTAGTTCGCGCTTCAAGTCGCGCAATTCATCGCGAAGCCGGGCCGCCAATTCAAATTGCAACTCTGCCGCCGCTGACTTCATCTGATCCGTGAGGGATTCTATGAGAGCGAGCAGCTCCTGTCGCGGTAAAGAGGTTCCAGCAGGTCGTTGATGTCTGATCGCCGGGGTTTGGTTCGCCCTATTCTTGTTGCCCTGCGTCAGAGCACGGCTATCTTCGGCCTCTTTTGTGATCAGATCGGTGATATCTGCGATCTTCTTCCGCAACGGAGTTGGATCAATGCCATTCTCTAAATTGTAAGCAACTTGCTTCGCGCGCCGCCTATTGGTCTCATCGATCGCCTGTGCCATCGCGGGGGTGATGCTGTCGGCGTACATATGAACTTCGCCAGAGACATTTCGCGCAGCACGCCCAATTGTTTGGATCAACGATGTGGCAGAACGCAAAAAGCCTTGCTTATCTGCATCGAGAATCGCGACGAGCGAGACTTCTGGAAGATCGAGCCCTTCGCGCAACAGATTGATACCAATCAAAACATCGTATTCACCCGAACGAAGTTCGCGCAGGAGTTCAACGCGACGCAAGGTATCTACTTCAGAGTGCAAGTAACGCACCCTGACTCCAAGTCCAAGGAGATAATCGGTCAGATCTTCTGACATCTTTTTAGTGAGAGTTGTGACAAGCACGCGCTCATTGCGTTCGGCGCGGAGATGAATCTCGGCCAACAAGTCATCGATCTGACCTTTAATTGGTTTGAGGATGATCGCCGGATCGATGAGGCCAGTGGGACGAATAACTTGCTCGACAACGTCGCCCTTAACTTTCTCTAATTCATACTTGCCAGGAGTAGCAGAGAGATAAACGGTCTGCCCCTTGCGCATAAGAAACTCATCGAATCGCAAGGGTCGATTATCCATTGCGCTAGGAAGGCGGAACCCATGCTCCACCAAGGTCCGTTTACGGGAGGCATCCCCTTCATACATCGCGCCGATCTGGGGCACGGTGACATGGGATTCATCAATAACAACGAGAAAATCCTCGGGGAAATAATCGAGGAGGCAGTTTGGTGGAGAGCCCGCGGAACGGCCGTCGATATGACGGGAATAGTTTTCGATTCCGCTGCAGAAGCCCAGCTGCTGCATCATCTCAATATCGAAGGTCGTACGCATGCGCAGGCGCTGTGCCTCTAGAAGCTTACCCGCCTTCTCAAATTTGAGAACGGCCTCTTCCATCTCTTCCCCAATATCAACAATTGCGCGCTTCATGGTTTCATCACCCGCCGAGTAGTGCGAGGCGGGGAAAATATACATCTCGCTCTCGTCACGAATGATCTCGCCAGTCAGTGGATGCAGCGTCATGATCTTCTCGATCTCATCGCCAAACATCTCGATGCGGATGGCATGCTCTTCATACATGGGGATTATTTCGACGGTATCACCCCGGACTCGGAAAGTACCGCGCTCGAAAGCCATATCGTTGCGTTTATATTGAATATCGACGAAGCGGCGTAAGAGCTGATTGCGCTCGATAGATTCACCCACGCGTAGCCTGATCATGCGATCGACATATTCTTGCGGAGTGCCTAAACCGTATATACAGGAAACAGTTGCAACAACGATTACATCGCGCCGTGTGAGTAAAGAGTTGGTCGCCGAGTGGCGGAGCCTTTCGACCTCTTCATTGACCGAGGAATCTTTCTCAATAAAGGTATCTGATTGCGGTACATATGCTTCCGGTTGGTAGTAGTCATAGTACGAAACAAAGTATTCGACCGCATTGTTAGGAAGCAGTTCTTTAAATTCATTGGCTAACTGCGCCGCTAGCGTCTTATTTGGCGCAAGTACCAAGGTCGGCCGCTGTAACTGCTCGATCAACCATGCAGTTGTTGCCGACTTTCCGGTACCAGTAGCACCCAGGAGAACAACATCCTGCTCCCCCGCTTGAATACGGCGCGTCAGATCGGCAATCGCTGTTGGCTGATCACCCGATGGAATGTAATCACTGATAACTTCAAAGGGTTTTACTTTCCGTTGCAGATCTGTAATGGGACGCACTACATCCCCATCCGTGCCGGGTAGAGGCGATCGTCATACAGATTTTCGACCTGACGTAGCAGATCATCTTCACTGCCATCGTTGATTAAAATTGCATCGGCTATCGCTTCGCGCTGCGCATCAGTGGCTTGCGCCTGCATCCGTTGGGTCACCTGATAATCCTTCATTCCGCGGTTTATGAGTCGGGCTCGGCGAGTATCCTCCCCAGCGCTGACAGTCACCACGAAATCAAAGGGGTACGGATAGTCACTCTCTGCCAGCAGCGGGATCTGGCTGACCAAAATCGCCTCGGGATCGAG
This sequence comes from uncultured Actinomycetes bacterium, assembly GCA_903933585.1. Lineage (GTDB taxonomy): Bacteria > Actinomycetota > Actinomycetes > Nanopelagicales > Nanopelagicaceae > PALSA-747. The sequence goes on along the minus strand of CAIZKO010000088.1, from coordinate 3,397 downwards.
CCCGGCCACAACCTCATCGAAGGCGGCCCGAATCTTGGGGTGGGTGATCGCCTCTAAATCTTTGCGGGCGATTCCGTCATTAAAAACAATCTCCGCTAATTTGGCGCGATCGAGATTTCCTTCACGCAAGACATCATCTCCAAAGCGAACGAGGATTTCATCGAAACCCTCCGTGCCCCGTTCCACGACATCGCGCGCCAATTGGTCAAAATCCAAGACTTGAGCGCCGCAGGAGGCGAAGTAGGCAGCGGCTAGCGACTTTCCAGAGCCGATCCCACCTGTCAAAGCCACGAGTAGCACACCGTAAGCCTACTCATGGAGATTTGGCTCGGCGCACTAGACGAAAAATGTAAAAGGCCCCGACGCTAGCGTCAGGGCCTTCAACTCTCTGGGAGTCGCTAGAGGGTTACTCTGCGATCTCTTCCACATCAGGAGTTGCTGCGGCATCTGCTGCCTTCGCCTCTGCCTTCTGCTTCTTGTGCGCAAGGAAGCGGGATTGAGCTTCAGCGTACTGACGCTCCCACTCTTCGCGCTGAGCTTCGAAGCCGGGACGCCACTCTTGGGAGTCAGCATCGAAGCCCTCTGGGTAGATGAAGTTTCCTTCAGCATCGTAACGAGCTGGCATTCCATATTGGCTGGGATCGAATGCTTCGATCTCAACTTCATGACCCTCATTAGCCTGCTTGAGAGAGAGTGAGATACGACGGCGCTCGAGATCGATATCGATGATCTTTACAAAGAGCTCATCTCCAACTTGAACAACCTGCTCTGGGATCTCAACGTGGCGTTCGGCCAACTCAGAGATGTGCACCAAGCCTTCGATTCCTTCAAAGACGCGGATGAACGCGCCGAATGGAACCAACTTGGTAACTTCGCCAGGAACAACTTGGTTGATGGTGTGGGTGCGAGCAAATGCCTGCCATGGATCTTCTTGGGTTGCCTTGAGTGAGAGTGAAACACGCTCGCGCTCGAAATCAACTTCGAGAACTTCTACGGTTACTTCATCTCCGACTTCAACCACTTCACTTGGATGATCGATGTGCTTCCAAGAGAGTTCTGAAACGTGGACGAGACCATCTACTCCGCCAAGATCAACGAAGGCACCGAAGTTAACGATCGATGAAACGACACCGGTACGAACTTGGCCCTTTGTGAGCTGATTGAGAAATGTTGTACGAGACTCTGATTGAGTCTGCTCTAGATATGCACGACGTGAAAGAACGACGTTGTTGCGATTCTTATCGAGTTCGATAATGCGGCATTCAACTTCCTTGCCGATATAAGGAGTCAGATCGCGGACACGACGCATTTCAACGAGTGATGCTGGCAAGAAGCCGCGGAGTCCGATATCAACAATCAAGCCACCCTTAACAACTTCGATGACTAGACCGGTGACAACTTCGTCGCGTTCCTTTTTGCCTTCGATCTCGCCCCAGGCACGCTCGTATTGAGCACGCTTCTTGGAGAGGATCAAACGACCTTCTTTATCTTCCTTCTGGAGTACTAGAGCTTCAACGCGATCACCAAGTTTTACGATCTCTGATGGATCGATATCGTGACGAATTGAGAGTTCGCGGGATGGAATTACGCCTTCGGTCTTATAACCAATATCAAGGAGTACTTCTTCGCGATCAATCTGAACAACGATTCCTGAGACTAGATCTCCATCATTGAAATTCTTGATTGTGCCTTCGATTGCGGCTAGAAAATCTTCCGCGCTGCCAATGTCATTTATTGCGTGAATAGTGCTCAATTTGCTCCGTAGGGATAGAAAGTAGAAGGTGGTAAATATCGCACGGTGTGCGAGAGGCTAAGGGTACGCAGGCGCAGATTGAGGGTCAAACCGGCTGTCTATCGCGCAGGCTAGACTGCTCCCCGTGCGGGCATATTGGGTGATTTTGCGGAATCCCAGGGCGCTGGCGATGATGCTGGCGGCCTTTCCCGCTCGCCTGGCCTACGGCATGGTTGGCCTTGATATCTACTTTAAAGTCCATGATGACACCCACTCCATCGCGCTGGCGGGCCTAGCCGCGGGAGTGAATGGGGTCGTTGGGTCGCTCAGCACCGGATTGCGAGCCGCCGCAATCGATCGCATGGGGCTCAAGATTCCGCTCCGCGTCTTTGTCCCCGGATATGCGATTGCGCTCGCATCCCTCTCAGCATGCCATGGCGCCTCCCTCCTGATCATCTTCGCCGCAATCCTCGGCTTCACCGCTCCCCCTATCAATCTTGCCGTTCGCCCCATGTGGCGGACTGCGGTTCCAGAAGACCAATATCGCACCGCCATCGCGATTGATACCGCATCGATGAATCTCGGGGTTGTACTCGGACCAGCACTTGCAACAACTCTTGCGCTCTCCGGTCACCCGGCTAGCGGATTAATCGTGACAGCTTGTTTGATTTTGATTGGCGGAATTGCACTTTCATCCCTCCAGTTCACCAAAGAGTGGCGTGCCGAGAAACGCGAGTCCGGCGGACAGACCCTGCTCAATACTCCAGGCTTCAGACTTTTAATTGCCGAAGGTGTGCTGATTGGCTTTGGTAGCGGCACCTATCAAATCGGCATTCCCGCAATCAGTTCTCTCCAGCATCAACCACGCTTCGCTGGACTCGCCTTTGGCACGACCGCGGCGCTCTCCATCTTCGGCAGCCTTATCGCCGGTGCGTTAGGTCGCCACATCTCGCCAGTTAAGGGATTTCGAATCATCTATCTCTTCTGGTTCATCACCACCATCCCTTTCGCCTTTGTTAATACTGGTTGGTCACTTCTCTTGGTGCTATCGCTCTTCGGCTTCATCGGCGGCGCAGAACAAGTGTTCTACTTAGAACAGCTAGAAGTTATCCGCCCATTTGGAAGTGGTGCTGCCGCTATCGGCTGGCTCTGGACTACAGAGGGAACTTTTGCCGCGCTCGGTCAATCCAGCGGTGGCTTTATCTCGCAGCACTTCGGTCCACATTATTGCTTTGCCATTACAACCCTGATGTTTGGCACTGGATTCATCCTGATCATGGCAGGGCAGCGATGGTTACAGCCCTTTGATCGGAGCCACGCCGCCGCTTAGTGGGCTGCTAAGTCCCAACTCAAGCCGGTACCAATGTTGACCGAGAGCGGAAGCGAGAGTTCAACAGCGCCTTCCATTTCGCGGCGAACCAGATCTGTTAGTCGATCCTCTTCGCCAGCAGCAACCTCGAAAATAAGTTCATCGTGTACTTGAAGCAATAAACGCGATTTGAATTTCTCGCTCTTTAAAACCCGAGCAACGTTGAGCATTGCTACTTTGATGATGTCGGCAGCCGAACCTTGAATAGGTGCATTGAGCGCCATACGCTCGGCTACCTCGCGGCGCTGTCTATTATCGCTCGATAGATCTGGAAGATATCGACGCCGCCCTAAGAT
>CAIZKO010000087.1 GCA_903933585.1 uncultured Actinomycetes bacterium | reverse complement strand
GCGGTGATTGGTTCAACGAGAGCGAGCAAATTCTCGTTCAGATCCATCCCTTTTTTACGATTGTTAAAGGTCAAGATGCCAAAGAGGACTGCAACCAGAGATGTCTGGATGCCGGTTTGATGGCCCACCGCAAGCCCGGCAATAAAAGTTATAAAGAGAAGAGCCTTCGAGGCAGAGAGATATGAAATAAGGAAGTAGATGGCGAGAAGTGCGATCAATACCAAGATATAGGCCAGATTCAAATGCGCTTTGTACAAAATGGAGAGCACGATGATGGAACCGATATCGTCGATGGTGGCTAGGGCCAGGACAAATCCCTTGAGATGACTCTTCTTAAGCGCGACCAGTAGCGCAAGCACCAAAGGCAAGTCAGTCGCCATCGTGATTCCCCAACCGGTGGTTGAAGTGCCGTTGACGCGATTGAAGAGGAAGAAGATCACAGCTGGTACAAACATGCCGAGCAGCGCGGCGATAGAACTGACTACGAGAATTCTCCGATTTTGCAGCGCACCCTCGGCTAATTCAAAGCGCAGTTGTAGGCCGATGTTGTAAAAGAAGAATCCGATCAGATAATCCAAGGTCAGTTCGCGCAAATTAAAGTGCCAATTGCCAATCTGATGGGTCTGCACCAAGAAGTGGCTGTCGACGTGTGCGCCGAGCAAAATTGCGAGCAATCCAATAGGGAGCAAGATATAGGCGGAAAAAGTTTCGTTTCTGATAATCCGCAGCAGCGTCTTCACTGTTCTGTACCTTTGAGTTCCCAGGCGCGTACTCCCCCGAGTATCCCGGCGGTATTAGATGCGATGATGACATCATCCCCCAGTGCTTTGAGTACCGAAGCGCTGATTCTGCGCGAGTTGCCGCCACCGATGTAGACGCGATCCCACCAGAAGACGGGACGCAGATCTTCCACCATCGATTTAATGCGACGCGACCAGAACATATCTCCCAGGCGACGGCGTTCGTGCTCGCCGATCCACGTGTCATAACTGGTGGCGCGACGCACCGGCGCGTGCGAAAGTTCGAAATGTGGCGCCAACTTGCCGCCATCGAACATGCAGAAACCCAGTCCTGTGCCCAACGTGAATACAACTTCCAGACCCGAACCCGTGATCAAACCCGCGGCATGTACTTCTGCGTCGTTCATCACAAGTGCAGGGCGACCAAAGTGATTGGCAACCGCGCTCTGCATATCAAAGCCGCGCCACTGCGTTAGCAAATCGGGCTCGACCTTTGTAAGTGGCCCTTTGGTGTTGATGTAATGCGGAGTGTGAACAACGACGCCATGGCGAATCATTCCGGGCATACCAATTGTTACTCGATCAAAGGGCGGCAACTTGTCAGCCAACTCCTGAAAGGTCGCGATTAACTTGGTGGGACTCAAGGGATAATGCGTTGGAGTTGAAATCGGTTGGGCGTGCAAAGTCCCCTTGCCATCTAATACCGATGCCTTAATGCTCAAGCCGCCACAGTCGATCGATAGAGTCATCAGATCAACTGAGGTCATTGCTTGCTACCTAAAGCGTTATTTGCCGGTGTAATGCGCTGCGATGGAAGTAAGTGCGGCATCCAGGATCGCGAAACCTTCGCGGAGTTCTGCTTCGCTCACATTGCATGGTGGGCAGATATGAATTCTGTTGAAATTCATAAATGGAATCATGCCCGCCTTCTTGCAGGCACCCATCAGCTCGCCCATCGCCGGGCTCGATCCGCCGTAGGGAGCTAGTGGCTCGTGAGTATCGCGATCCTTGACAAGTTCGATCGCCCAGAAGACTCCAAGTCCGCGGACTTCGCCGATTACTTTGTGTTTAGCAGCGAGCGCTTCAATCAATGGCTTAATGACATCCTGCCCAATCTTGGCGGCGTGCTCGACCATCTTCTCTTCGCTCATTGCGTTAAGGGTCGCGACGGCTGCAGCTGTAGCCAATGGGTGACCACTGTAAGTAAGTCCACCAGGGAAGACGCGATCGTTAAAGGTTGCAGCGATCTCATCGCTGATGACAACGCCACCGAGCGGTACGTAACCACTGTTAACGCCCTTTGCGAAGACGATCAGATCTGGTTCTGCGGTCGAATGCTGGTAAGCGAACCACTTGCCTGTGCGACCAAAGCCCGACATAACTTCGTCGGCGATCCACTTGATGCCGTACTTGTCGCAGAGCGCGCGTACGCCTTCTAAGTAACCGGTTGGTGGAATCAATACACCTGCGGTACCAACGACAGATTCGATCAAGATGGCAGCGATAGTGCTGGCGCCTTCAAAGATGATGACTTGTTCGAGATGTTCCAGAGCGCGTTGGCACTCTTCGGCCTCATCCTTCGCCCAGAACGCCGTGCGGTAAAGGTATGGACCAAAGAAATGTACGTGACCGGTGGCATGCTCGTTCGGCCAGCGGCGTGGATCACCGGTCGCGGTAACCGCGGTGGTCGTATTGCCGTGATAGCTGCGATAGAAAGAGAGGACCTTGTGCTTGCCGGTATGTAGGCGAGCCATGCGAACGGCATTTTCGATTCCATCGGCTCCACCGTTGGTGAAGAAGACTTTGTTGAGGTGAGCACCAGCGCGATCGGTAATCAGCTTGGCTGCCTCGG
>CAIZKO010000086.1 GCA_903933585.1 uncultured Actinomycetes bacterium | reverse complement strand
CCTGCTAGTCGCCACCGTGGCTGGCCTAAATAAGATTTATTAAAGAAGAAAGCAGTCAAATAAGTGGCAAACATTAAGTCTCAGATTAAGCGCATCAAGACCAATGAGAAGTCTCAGGCTCGTAACAAGTCTGTCCGCTCATCGATCAAGACCGCCATTCGCCGTTTCAAGGATGCATCGGCTTCTGGGGATGTCACGATGACCGCCGCGGAACTCCGCGCTGCTTCAAAGGCGCTCGACATCGCTGTATCAAAGGGTGTCATCCACGCTAACGCTGCAGCAAATAAGAAGTCTGCAATGGCGAAGGCTGCCAACAAGTCTTCTGCTAAATAACTTTTTTTACGCCAAGGCGTAACGGGTAAGTCATGCCAGCGATACCACTAGCGAAAGCTCCGCAACCTTCCTTTACCAACCCGGCGCAGCTACGCAATTTTTGCATCATCGCTCATATCGATCACGGTAAATCGACACTCGCCGATCGCATGCTCGGCATCACCGAAGTCGTCGATCCGCGCAATATGCGCGCCCAATACCTCGATCGCATGGATATCGAGCGCGAACGCGGAATCACCATTAAGTCTCAGGCGGTACGTCTGCCGTGGCGCTCTGGGTTAGATAATCAGGAGTACATCCTGAATATGATCGATACGCCGGGTCACGTCGACTTTACCTATGAAGTTTCGCGCTCGCTCGCAGCTTGCGAAGGCGCTGTATTGCTCGTCGATTGTGCGCAAGGAATCGAAGCACAGACGCTCGCCAATTTGTACCTCGCGATGGAAAATAACCTCACCATCATCCCAGTTCTCAATAAGATCGACCTACCTGCTGCCCAACCCGAAAAGTTTGCGGAAGAGCTAGCAAAGTTGATCGGATGTCAGCCAGAAGATTGTTTACGTGTTTCGGGAAAGACCGGCGCTGGTGTTACAGAACTTTTGGATCAGATCGTTCTGCAGATTCCTTCTCCCATTGGCGATGCCAACGCACCTACTCGCGCTTTGATCTTCGACTCGGTGTACGACACTTATCGTGGCGTGGTCACCTATGTCCGCGTTATTGATGGCCACCTTTCCACTCGTGATCAGATTCAAATGTTCTCTACCGGCGTGCGCCACGAGATGCTAGAAGTCGGCGTGATCTCACCTGAGCCCGTTGTTTCTAAGGGACTTGGCGTGGGCGAAGTAGGTTATGTCATCACCGGCGTAAAAGATGTTCGTCAATCTCGTGTAGGTGACACGATCACTACTTATAACAATCCTGCGAAGGTTGCCTTGGCAGGATATAAAGATCCCCGCCCTATGGTCTTCTCTGGACTTTTCCCGATAGATGGTGCTGACTTCCCATTACTTCGCGAAGCGCTCGACAAATTGCAATTAAATGATGCTGCACTGGTCTACGAGCCAGAGAGTTCGGCAGCACTGGGCTTTGGCTTCCGCTGCGGCTTCTTAGGTTTATTACATATGGAAATCGTGCGCGAACGCCTAGAGCGCGAATCAAATCTCACCCTGATTTCTACTGCTCCCAATGTTGTGTATTCGGTAACGACTGGTGATGGGCAACTCCTCACCGTTACAAACCCTTCTGAGTATCCAGAGGGCAAGATCGAGAAGGTGGAAGAACCTATTGTTCGTGCCACCGTGCTCGCGCCCGCAGAATTCATTGGAACCATCATGGAACTCTGCCAAGAGCGCCGCGGCACTCTTCTGGGCATGGATTACCTCTCCGAAGATCGCGTTGAAATTCGCTACACCTTGCCACTTGCTGAAATTGTCTTTGACTTCTTTGATCAGCTCAAGAGCCGCACGCGCGGTTATGCCTCGCTGGATTATGAGCCGATTGGTGCAGCCGAGGGCGACCTGGTGAAGGTAGATATCTTGCTGCAAGGCGAGAAGGTCGATGCCTTTAGCGCGATCGTTCACAAAGATAAGGCGTACACCTACGGAACAATGATGACCGGCAAGTTACGCGAGTTGATTCCAAGGCAGCAGTTTGAGATTCCTATTCAGGCTGCAATCGGTGGACGAATTATCGCCCGCGAAAGTATCCGCGCTATTCGTAAAGATGTTCTTGCTAAGTGCTATGGCGGAGATATCTCCCGTAAGCGCAAGCTGCTCGAAAAGCAGAAAGAGGGCAAGAAGCGCATGAAGATGGTCGGTCGCGTTGAGGTTCCACAGGAAGCCTTCGTTGCCGCCCTGACAACTGATGCCGACATCGATAAGGCGAAGGCTAAAGCTAAAGAGCGCGAATGAATACGCTCGCCTTTTACGTACATATTCCGTACTGCGTAAGGCGCTGTGGCTACTGCGATTTTAATACTTATACACCTGGTGAGCTATCGATCACCAATGATTTCTCTGTTACATCCCGCAGTTATATCGACCTTCTGCTTCGCGAAATCGAATATGCGCGCGAGATATCTAGCGCAACGGTAGTTCCCACTATCTTCTTTGGGGGCGGAACTCCGACCCTGATGGAGAGCAAAGATTTAGGTCGTGTAATTGCATCGATTGGCTCGCACTTTGAATTGGCGAAAGATACAGAGGTCACAACCGAAGCGAACCCCGACACTGTGACAAAGGAGAAGTTATCAGAGCTGCGCGCAGCGGGTTTTAACCGGATCTCCTTTGGAATGCAGTCTGCAGTTCCGCATGTCTTAGCGGCGCTGGATCGCACTCACAACCCCGAGAATGTTGTGAAAGCAACAACGTGGGCGCGCGAAGTGGGATTCGATGAAGTCAGCGTTGACCTGATCTACGGCACCGCGGGGGAGTCGATCTCTGATTGGGAGTTGACGCTCGATACCGCGCTCTCGCTACCGATCACCCATATTTCGGCCTATGCGTTGATCGTCGAAAGTGGCACCAAGTTAGGTGCGCAAGTTAAGCGCGGCGAAGTTGTGATGCCCGATGATGACCAGACCGCTGATAAATATTTATTAGCCGATGAGAAGTTTGCTGCAGCAGGATTTGATTGGTACGAACTCAGCAATTGGTCGAAGCCAGGTTCTGAGTGCCGCCACAACATTGCATACTGGAATGGCGATAACTGGTGGGGCGCGGGGGCGGGTGCACACTCCCATATCGATGGCCGCAGGTTTTGGAATGTAAAACACCCTGCTGCATATACGCAGAAGGTGCTTGAATCTGGAAATCCCATGCACGACCAAGAGATTTTGACAGCCGATGAATCTCGCAGTGAAGAGATTATGTTGCAAATTCGCTTGGCTTCGGGAATACCCCTAGCTAGCCTCTCGCAGGGTGAACAGAGTTCACTCCCTGGTTTCTTGGCAGATGGATACCTCCTAGCGCCCGCTTGGGAAGGCGGCTCCGTCGTTTTGAGCCAGACCGGGCGACTTATCGCCGATCGCATCGTGCGCGAAATCCTGTTGTAGTAGATTTAGGAAACCATGCAAGAACGCCAGCTAGAGATACTTCGTGCCATCGTGGATGAGTATGTCGCGACCCAAGAACCCGTTGGATCAAAGGTAATTGCTGAGCGTCATCCGCTCGGAGTATCTCCAGCAACGATTCGTAACGATATGGCGATCTTAGAAGATGCTGGGCTCATTACGCAGCCGCACACCAGCGCGGGTCGCATTCCAACAAACACTGGCTATCGCCTCTTCGTGGATAAGTTGGCCGAGGTCAAGCCACTCTCCACTGCAGAGCGTCGCGCCATCGAAACATTTCTTGCAAGTTCGCATGATCGTGAAGACCTCTTTATACGAACTGCAAAGCTCTTGGCGCAATTGACCAAGCAGGTTGCTGTCATTCAATATCCCGACGAGGAGAAGGTTGTCTTAGCAGGTACCGCGAATTTGGCTCGCGGGAGCGCACAGGAGACAGTGGCCTCGATATTTCCGATCTTAGAAGCTCTAGAGGAGCAAGTAATCCTGCTCCGCCTGCTCGCAGATGCCGGTCAGATAGTTCAGGTCAGAATTGGGGATGAACAAACCGAGAAAAGTCTGCAAACGACCTCCCTAATTAGCGTTGGCTATGGAATTGAAGGACAATCCACGGGTGCGTTGGGAATTATTGGCCCAACCCGTATGGACTATGCCCAGACCATGGCGACGGTAAATGCCGTTGCGAGATATATCGGAACTTTTCTAGGGGGAACAACGATTGGCTGATCTTTACGCAACCCTCGGGGTGCATCGTGACTCTTCCTTTGATGAGATCAAGAAGGCCTATCGGAAATTAGCGCGCGAGTATCACCCTGATGTAAACCCTGATCCAACGGTTAAGGATAAATTTAAAGATATTACCGCGGCCTACGAGGTCTTGAGCGATCCCACTAAACGTCAGAAGTACGACCTAGGCGGAGATCCCTTCTCACAATTTAGCGGTGGAGGAGCCCAGAACTTTGGTTTCGGCGACATTATGGATGCCTTCTTCGGCGGCGGCGGATCGCGCGGGCCGCGCTCACGTGCGCGTGCCGGTCAAGATGCGCTCATTGGCGTGGAACTCACTCTGGAAGAAGTTTGCTTTGGAGTTGAGCGCGAACTCAACGTTGAGACCGCGGTTCGGTGTGACAAGTGCGGTGGAACTGGTTGCGCGGATAATTCCAAACCCCAGACCTGCGGCATTTGCAAGGGTCGCGGTGAGATCCAACAAGTAACGCGATCTTTCATAGGAAATGTTATGACAAGCCGTCCTTGCAATAACTGCAGTGGATACGGCTCAGTTATTCCAACTCCATGTGGAGAGTGCGCTGGAGATGGGCGAGTCCGCTCGCGCCGAACGATCAATGTGAAGATTCCCGCTGGTGTTGAAGGCGGAAATCGCATTCACCTTGCAGGGCAGGGCGAGGTCGGCCCGGGAGGCGGACCTGCGGGTGACTTATATGTAGAGATCGTCGAAAAGACCCACGAATTCTTGATCCGCGATGGAAAAGATCTTCACCTTTCTCTCTCCATATCTATGGTTGCCGCAGCGCTAGGCACCGAAGTCAAGATTGACTCTCTGGATGGCGAGCAAGTTGTTGAAATCAAGGCGGGATGCCAATCTGGAGATGCCGTGACTTTGCGTGGCTTGGGAGTAACGAAGCTACGCGGCGGCGGTCGGGGCGATCTGATCGTTCATGTAGAAGTTGTTACGCCGCAGAAGCTCAATAAAGAGGAGCAAGCGCTCCTTCAGAAATTTGCGGAATCTCGTGGCGAGAAGGTGGGAAGTTTCCTGCTGCACGATCGCACCAAGGATCACCAAGAGCAGAGCCTCTTCGGGCGCATGCGCGATGCGTTTAATCGATAATCGATGTTGACGCTCTTCTTCGTTCCAGATTTGGGCAGTGGAGAGAGCATTGTGGTGGCTGGAGATGAAGCACACCACGCCATAAAGGTGCTGCGGGTTGAAGTAGGCGAAGAGATCATGCTCGCTGATGGCAGTGGTGCCTGGGCGCGCGGTGGCGTTGCGGCGATCGATAAGAAGAGTTTCGTGGTTACAGTTATGGAACGCGGAGTTGCAGAGGAAGTCCTGCCTGAGTTAATTGTGATTCAAGCTCTGATGAAATCTGATCGCGCTAAAGAGGCGATCGAACTTCTGACGGTTGCGGGTGCGACAACAATCATCCCATGGCAGTCGGAGCGATCTATTGCAAAATGGCAGGAAGATTTTGGCGATAAGTGGGTGAAGACCGCGGTGGCGGCAGCAAAGCAATCGCGGCGCATGAACCTCCCCGAGATTGAAACCCCAATCACCACCGCACAAATTGCGAAGCGCTTCGGTGGAGAGGCAAATCTCTTTATTCTGCACGAGAGCGCGACAACCAAAATTTCTGATGCAGCAAAGCTCATTGCAGGTGGTCCGATAGTTCTTGTCATCGGTCCAGAGGGCGGTTTAACGGGGGCCGAGTTGGGTTTCTTGGGATCTGCAGGTGGAACGGTTGTTCTGCTTGGACCAGAGGTATTTCGATCCGCCCATGCAGGTTTTGCTGCGCTTTCTGCTATTTCGGCCCTTATCGGGCGCTGGTAGGAATAGGCTTTTCATATGTGCATCTTCTGCAAGATTGCCACCGGTGAAATTCCGACGAACTTTTTGTACGAGAGCGCGCAGGTGGTTGCTTTTAAGGATCTCGATCCACAGGCTCCCGCCCACATCTTGATCATTCCGCGCCAGCATTTTGAGAATGCGGCTGATCTGGCAGCAGCAGATCCAGCGACGATGTCAGAGCTCTTTGGAGCGGCCCGCGAATTGGCGGCAACGCTCGGTTTAGATGGTTACCGCATCACTTTTAACACGGGAGCAAGCGCTGGGCAGAGCGTTTTTCACGCACATCTCCACCTTTTAGGCGGGCGTCCATTCGCCTGGCCACCCGGTTAACCGTAAGATTTGTAAGTAATGGACCAACCTTTGATTACCGTCCCCGCCGCCATTCCTATGGTCGCGCTCACCGGGCCGCAGGACTCATATCTGCGCATCTTCGAAGCGACCTTCCCGGATCTGCTCATCACATTCCGCGGCAATGAGATCTTTGTAAAGGGCGAACTGCGCGAAGTCTCGCAATTTGAAGTCCTCGTGAAGGAGCTCTTAGTTCTTATTCGCGCCGGACAATCGCTTAACCTCGATGCAATCCAACACGCGATTGCAATGGTCAAGCACGTTCCAGCAGATCATCCAGCAGAAGTTCTATCCCTCAATATTTTAAGTAATCGCGGCAAGACGATTCGACCTAAGACCGCCAATCAGAAACGTTATGTCGAAGCGATCGATGAGAACACAATTACCTTTGGAGTAGGTCCTGCCGGAACTGGAAAGACCTACCTGGCCATGGCTAAAGCGATTCAATCTCTGCAAGCCAAAGAGGTTAACCGCATTATTTTGACCCGTCCCGCCGTTGAAGCGGGGGAGCGCTTGGGATTCCTGCCCGGAACTCTGCAAGAGAAGATCGATCCTTACTTACGTCCGCTCTTCGACGCGCTGCACGACATGATCGATCAAGAGTCGATTCCCCGCCTGATGGCCTCCGGGATCATTGAGATCGCACCGCTGGCATATATGCGCGGACGAACTTTAAATGATGCCTTTGTGATTTTGGATGAAGCACAGAACACCTCTGCCGAACAGATGAAGATGTTTTTGACGCGCTTAGGTTTCGGTTCCAAGATGGTTATCACAGGAGATGTAACTCAGGTAGATCTTCCCAGCGGAACTCCTTCGGGGCTGAAAGTCGTAGGAGATATCCTGGACGGCGTAGATGACATCTGCTTTATGTATTTAACCGCTGAAGATGTCGTACGAAATCGTCTGGTCGGCGAGATTGTCAGCGCGTACGGCCGCTTTGATGCAGCGAAAAGTGCAAATTTCCGTCCGCTTCGTACATCTGGAAGCGGTGATCGTTAATCCCTTCAAGGGATCATCATGAATATTGAACTTTCAAATGAGTCGGGCGTTAGCGTCAATGAACCAGATATTGTCAGCGTCGCAGAATTTGCGATGCACCACATGGGTTTACATGAGGATTGCGATCTCGCTATTTCGATCGTTGATGAATCACGAATGAGCGAATTACACGAGGAGTGGATGGATCTGAAAGGTCCCACTGATGTTCTCTCCTTTCCCATGGATGAACTGGTTCCGCATTCTCCCGATCCCGGCATTGTTGGAGATATCGTCCTCTGCCCACAATTTGCGCAAGCACAGGCTAAGCACGGTCTGGAAGCCGAATTACATCTCTTGACGATTCACGGGGTCTTGCACTGTTTAGGCTTCGACCATGCAGAACCAGCGCAAGAGAAGGCTATGTTTGATCTGCAAGATTCGATCTTGTCGAAGTGGCAGGCGCGCTGATGATTAATAATATATTGCAGCGACTTAAGCGCTATGGAATCACTCTTCCTACCATTTTCAATGACGAAGCTGATCTTCGCAAATTGGTAGATCAAGCAGGCGCGCGCGCAATTATTGCCGACTCGCAACGCGAAATGATTCAATCTGTACTGGATCTTGGCGAAACGCTGGTTCGCGAGTTGATGGTGCCACGTACCGATATCGTGTGGATTGAGGGAAGTCGCACTCTGCGCCAGGGTCTATCCCTCGCTCTGCGATCTGGATTTACTCGCATACCCGTCATCGCCGAGAATTTGGATGATGTTGTCGGCATCGCTTACGTGAAAGATTTAGCAAGGCGCGTGCACGAACATCACGAATCAGAACAGAGCGAGACGGTAGCTGAGCATCTACGTAGCGCCACCTTTGTTCCCGAGAATAAAACCGCGGCCGATCTACTCAAAGAGATGCAACGCGATCAGATCCACATGGCGGTTGTTATCGATGAGTACGGTGGTACGGCCGGGCTAATCACCATCGAAGATATTCTTGAAGAGATCGTCGGAGAAATTGCTGATGAGTACGATGATGAAACAGAGGAAGTGGAATGGATTACGCCGTCGCAAGCGCGAGTTTCAGCGCGGTTAAATATCGATGATTTTGCCGGCGCCTTTAAAATTGAACTGGAGGAGGGTGCCCGCGAAGATGTTGATAGCGTTGGAGGACTCTTGGCAAAGGCGCTGGGACGCGTTCCTATCCCTGGCAGCGAAATTACTATTGCTGGCTGGAATTTAGTGGCAGAACGTCCCGTAGGTCGTCGCCACCGCATCGCAACTGTGCTTGCTACCAAGGCCCAACCAACCCTGGATGAGGGCAGCGCTAAATAAGCAGATAGACTTGGCGCATGCGTATTGTGCGTTTTACGCCGAATGAATCGGTTGGGATCGGTAACGATCCTCATTTTGGTGTCCTCAACGATAAAGATCAGATCTTGGTCCTTAAGGGCGATCCACTCTTCTCCGGCATTGTGCCTACCGAGACCAAGGTTGCTCTCAACGATGTGAAGCTATTGGCTCCCATCATCCCGCGCAGCAAAGTGGTCTGTATCGGCAAGAACTACGCCGACCACGCCGCAGAGATGGATTCCGTAGTTCCCGAGGAACCCATTATTTTCTTAAAGCCAAATACCTCGGTGATCGGTCCGAATGACACTATTCAGTGGCCTCGGATGTCAGATCGCGTGGATTTTGAAGGCGAGTTGGCCATCGTGATCAGTCGTATTTGCAAGGATGTTCCCAAAGAGCGATTTGCTGATGTGATCTTTGGATACACCATCGCCAACGATGTAACTGCCCGTGATCTGCAGAAGAGAGATGGGCAATGGACGCGCGCTAAGGGATTCGACACTTTCTGCCCCATCGGACCATGGATCGAAACTGATTACCTCCCCGGCGAACAGATTATTTCCACAAAAGTTAATGGCGAAGTTAAGCAGTCAGAGCCCCTTAGCTCGATGATCTTTAAGATCCCAGAGATTATCGCCTTCGTTACCCAGGTCATGACCTTGCTACCGGGAGATGTAATTTTGACGGGCACCCCGGCCGGAATAGGACCAATGGGCGCGGGCGCGACCGTCGAGGTAAGCATTGAAGGAATCGGCGTACTAACCAACAAGGTGAGTTCAAAGAATGTCTAGTGCTAAAGAGGTACGAGTCCGTTTTGCACCATCACCCACGGGTGAGCTGCACGTTGGCAACATCCGCACCGCGCTCTTTGATTGGGCGTACGCCCGTCACACCGGCGGTAAATTTGTCTTCCGGATTGAAGATACCGATACTGAACGCGTCACCGATGAGTACATCCAAGCCGCCCTCGGAACCTTGCGTTGGTTGGGCTTGGATTGGGATGAGGGCCCAGAGGTTGGTGGAGCTTACGGCCCATACCTACAGTCACAACGCTTAGATATTTACGCCAAGTATGCCCAGCAGTTCTTGGATACTGGCTTCGCGTATCACTGCTATTGCTCATCCGAAGAGTTGGAAGCAGTTCGCGAAGCGCAGCGCGCTGCGAATGTAGCTCCGGGGTATAACGGCCACTGCCGCAATCTCACCCCCCAACAGGTCGCAGATTTCGTGGCGCTGGGTCGCAAGCCCGTAGTCCGCATGCTTATGCCAGAGGGAAGTACCACCTTCACCGATTTGATCCGCGG
>CAIZKO010000085.1 GCA_903933585.1 uncultured Actinomycetes bacterium | reverse complement strand
ACCTGTAGCAAGTATCAAGCGTTGCGTGATAAATGCACCGTTCTTGGTTCGCAAAACTATTTCCTCAGCGAGGATGGATGCGCTCCAGATTGAAGTATCTGAGTAGATGGTTATGCGGGGGTTAGCTCGAACCGCATCCATTAATAGTGAGGCAGAATCAAAATCGTGGTGGAGAGATTGATCAAAATCTTGCACTCCCGTGTGGCGCCAGTATTGGCCGCCTAGCCTTTTGCCGGCATCTATCAACGCCACATCACAACCGGCATTTGCAGCATATTTAGCTGCGTTAAGCCCTGCTGGACCAGCGCCTACGACAATCACCTGGTGTTTACGCTCCATCTTGAATCCTTACCTGCATTCCATCACAGATTTCTACTAGGCAACTTCGTTGATTACTCTCCCCATCAACTATTACCAAGCAATCAAAGCAGGCACCAATTCCGCAGAAGACTCCTCGCGGTTTTGATTTTCCTCGCGTGAAGCGCGTGACTCGCTCGTGGTTTGCCAGGAGGGCAGCAGCAAGAGTCTGCCCCTCGCTCGCCTCTAGAGAGTTGCCCTCAAAGAAGAAATGGATCATGCAACCGCACCTTGCACAAAGCGAACGGGGGAAAAGGGAGTCGGATCCATAAAAACACTCTGGCCGGTCAGACTCTCTGCAATTAATTGGGCACTGGCTGGGGCTAGACCAATCCCCGCACCTTCATGACCGGCGTTATGCCAAAGCCCTTTAATCTGCGCATCCTCTCCGATAACGGGTAGGTGATCAGGAGCATAAGGTCTAAAGCCGCGGTAAGCGCGTAGAAGTTGTACATCAGCCAAGATTGGGAAGAGCTCAATTGCCTGTCGTGCCAAGAGACGCAAGATGGAGTAATCAATTCCCTCTTTAAATCCAACTCGCTCTCTTGAGGCGCCAATCAAGATTGTCCCGCTCTGCGTACCCTCAACAACCGCGCTCGACTGCAAATCTGCGGCGCCACTTGCTACGTTCGCTACATATTCTGCATCGTAAACTTTATGAAAGATTATTTTGTGCATTGGGACAGTTACCAAAATAAATCCACGTCTTGGTGCGATAGGTAGATGTGAGCCAGCAAGTTCGGCAATCTCACCTGCCCACGTTCCTGCTGCATTAATAACCACTGGACTGCTTATAAAGCCTGTCGTTGTCTCTACACCAACAATCTTGCCACCCGAGCACTTAATATTTGTTACGGCAACGCTGGGTAGAAATTGTCCGCCTCTATCTATGATGTATTTAAGAGTCTGCGCGGTTGCGAGCATTGGCTGACATTGCGAATCCTGGGGATAAAAAGCACCTTCAGCAATCGAGTGTGAAAGATAAGGTTCGAAATTGCGTAACTCAGATGCCGAAACATCTTGTGCATCAACGCCGGCACCTCGCTGCCGCGATGTAAGTTCACGCAGACCTGAAACACCGGCCTCACTTCGAGCAACAACAATTCCACCCTTTGCCTCTAACTCAAAAGAATTGCCGATCTCGTGCGCTAATTCAAACCACCCATCCCTAGAGCGCAGGGCGAGATCTAACTCGGGACCGGGTTCTTTATCACTGACAAGGATATTTCCCTCGCCAGCGCTCGTTGTACCGCTCGCTAACGTTCCGCGATCTATCACCAGTACTTTTAATCCAGCTCTGGTAAGTGCGTATGCGGTAGTGGCCCCAACTATGCCCGCGCCAATAACTATGGCATCGCATCTCTCTGGTCGGCTCACTCGGCAATAATAGGGACACTAGCCTCATTTAAAAGGTGTAGATAGACTCTTTCATATGAGCGGATTACGTTGGGGTTTCTTAAGTGCTGGT
>CAIZKO010000084.1 GCA_903933585.1 uncultured Actinomycetes bacterium | reverse complement strand
TCGAACAGTGCGTCAAAGTTAGCCTCGTTACTCACAATACAGATGTGGCGATTAGTGGCGCTGCCGCGGTTGCCGCAGCAATCTCCGCTTTTATTGATGGTCAAACTTTTTCGCAGGCTATTGCCTTTGCCATTGAAGTCGCAAATATCGCCATGAAACTTGGCAATCAAACAGCGAACCCTCCACTTTCAGATTTAATCGAGAGCGCCTTAACTGTCACAACAATTGAAGAGGCGATAGAGAGGTTTGGAACTTCAGTAGAGATGCGCGAATCCTTGCCGATGGCATTTGCTTGTCTCTCATTGGGGCAGGATTCTCCATGGAACGCAATCACTTTAGCGGCGGGAGTTGGTGGAGACACAGACACAATTGGGGCAATCACTGGGGCGATGATTGGTGCCAAATGTGGAATGGATGGCTGGCCGCAGGGGGCAATTTCATTGGTACGGAGAGTGAATTCCTTGAATGTGGAAACGACAGTAGATTCACTCTTGGAACTAAGAGTTGAAGAATGACCGTCTATAGCCTTGAAAGTGCGATCATAGATTTAGTCCTAAGTGTTCCCTACATACCCAACGCAGGGGGAGATGTCTTGGGCGAAGATTTCAGAGAGACTCCCGGGGGTGGAATTTATCCATTGCTCGCTTCTAGGAGATGTGGGGTCCCATCTACTTATTTAGGTCGATGCGGTAGCGGTCCTCGCGGGTCACTGATCCAGAATTTATTTGCAAAAGAGGGAATATCGAGCTTTCTGCCTGCGACGAACGAGAGAGACACGGGGTTTTGCATAACGATGGTGGAACCTAATTCGGAACGAACATTCATAACCCACGCCGGCATTGAAGCCGAGATAACTACCGGCCTCTATAAAGAGTTGAAATATGCCGCCGATGACTATTTGATCGTGTCCGGGTACGACCTTGCTTATTCAACTTCGCAAGTTGCAATTGTAGAACATCTCCAGTCGATGGCTTCGGGTACCTTAGCCTTCGATCCCGGCCCCCTTGTCGGTGAAATTCCAATTGCCTTGCTTGAGCAGGTATTAGTGAGAACTCAAATCCTCAGCCTTAACGAAAGAGAATTTCAGCTACTGGGCGGCGATGCAACGGCATTAATTAAGCGGTTAGCTCATGATGCAATTATTGTGCTTCGAGACGGCGCAAAAGGTTCTACCCTAATCGACGGAGCGATGATTACTCATCTCGATGCACCTCGCGTTGATTCAATCGACTCGACTGGAGCCGGAGATATTCATCTGGGAACTCTGCTTGCGATGAGAGCAAGAAATCTAGATTGGCTCACCTCTCTATATGTTGCCAACGTTGCGGCAGCGATATCTGTGACAAAGTTTGGGCCAGAGAAAGTTCCTACATTTGATGAGATCAGAATGAGCCCCCTCTTTCAAAGTGATAAATATTCGGCTCTGGAAGGAGTCGATTAATGAGAGTCCAGGAGTATGCATCCCCAGAGTCCGCCGCCTCGGACGCAGCAACCTATATTCGGGAGCGCCACCAGATCGATGGGATAACAACACTGGTGATTCTTGGAAGCGGCTGGGCATCTATAAAGGATTCCATCGGATTCGCGGAACATAAGGGTTTCATCTCCGACATTCCCGGATTTGTCTCACCATTTGCCGAAGGTCACTTAAATGAGTACCAGATTCGCAAGGTTTCCGGAGCAAATGTATTAATTCTTTGCGGTCGCACTCACTTGTATGAAGGGATGGGAAGCGATCAAGTTGCTCATGGTGCTCGGACCGCTGCTGCATTAGGAGCTTCATTCTGCCTAGTAACAAATGCCTGCGGTAGCTTACGTTCCGATTGGGAACTTGGTCGGCCTATTCTGATTCGAGATCACATTAATCTAACTGCGGTCTCACCTCTTGAAGGTGCAACATTTGTAGATTTAACAGATTGTTGGGATCAGGAATTGCGATCGAAGATTCAAATGAAATATCCGGAAATGCAAGAGGGAGTGTATGCCTTTATGCGCGGACCCAACTATCAGACGCCAACTGAAACTCAAATGTTACTCACGATGGATGCAGATATGGTTGGAATGTCTGGCGTGTTGGAAGCAATTGTTGCTCACTCAGAGGGCATGAAAGTATTTGGTATCTCACTCGTTTCTTCTCTCGAACTTAGTCCGAGTTCTATTGACTCGTCTGAAGTCGTTCAGATAGCCTCTTTAGGTGCACAAAAGTGCGCGAAGTTGATGGAGGATGTAATAGATCTTTCAGCTCGCTTCTAATCTAGGGGGACCGAATGTCGAAATCAGACTCACAAATACCTGGGGGATTTAATATAGAGATAAACGCGATCAACGTAATCGCGGAAAATGA
>CAIZKO010000083.1 GCA_903933585.1 uncultured Actinomycetes bacterium | reverse complement strand
GTAACGATCAAAGAACGGGTCGGTCACTTGCTTTGTAATATTTGAAACGATTGTGTGATGCAGCATGCGACCACCGGGAGCTAACAGCTCGTCGCACTTCCCGAAGAAGGTTTTGTAATTCTTCGGACCGACATGTTCCATCATCCCGATGGAGACGATTCGATCGAACTGCCCAGTTAAATCTCGATAATCCTGTTGAATAAAGGTAATGCCGAGCCCCGCAGACCTCGCCGATGCCAAGTTGATCTGATTGTCGGCAGGGGAGATGCCGGTTGCCTGGACGCCATACTTCTTGACCGCATGGCGCAAGAAGCCACCCCACCCGCTACCGATATCCAATAAACGCATCCCAGGTTCTAACTCCAATTTGCGGCAGATGAGATCAAATTTATCGAGCTGGGCCTGACCCAAATTCTCCGCCTTTGACCAATAGGCACAGGAGTAGACCATCTCTTGATCGAGCATCCGTGAGTAGAGATCATTTCCAATGTTGTAGTGGTATTTGGCATTCTTGGTGGCTTTTTGTTTGGTCTGATTGTTGAGCAGGTACGAGCGCGCCACGTGCAGCGCTAGCGCTGGGCTCGGCTTAAGGAGTTTGAGGACATCGATGGATAAGAGTTTGGTGATCATCACATCGAGCGCTTGGCAATCCCACCAGCCATCCATGTAGCTCTCCGCGAAGCCCAACTGCTGCTGCGAAATGACGCGATCCCACAACTTCTCGTTTTGGACATGGATACTCCAGGGCTCGCTGCTATTTAGCGGAATGCCGGCCGCCTCCAAAATTCCGACGGCTACCTCTCTGCTCGACATGGCCAGATTTTGCTACAAATTCTGGCGGCCTTCAAGGATTTATTGGGAGTTGGTAGGAAGCCCAACATGATTGAATGGCGCAATGTCCAAGAGCCCAACCACGCGTTGGTTACCCGGATTCCTTGCGCTCGGTATTACCTGGGGCGGATCCTTCCTCTTTATTAAATGGGGGCTGCTCTCTCTCACTTCGATAGGTGTGGCTTTTCTCCGCGGATTTATTGGGGGGTTAACCCTTCTGATCTATTGCCTCGCGACAAAGACGAAGTTGCCCAATAAGTGGCGAGAGTGGGGCCACATAGCTGTTGTCGCACTCCTGCTCAACGCGATACCGGGTTATTTATTTGCGGTGGGGGAAACTCATGTCTCGAGCGTTATGGCGGGGCTGTTAAACGCCACCACACCTCTTATGACCGTCCTCGTAATAACCATCGGATTTAGAGAGCAAGGTATTGATCGAAACCAAGCCGTCGGGGTGGTCATTGGATTCTTTGGAATCGTTCTTGTTACCGGAGCGCTCACTGGACTCAGCGCTAACTCATGGCGCGGGGTCATTGAACTTCTAGGCGCCACGCTCTGCTATGGAATCTCCTTTCCGTACTCACGCCGCTATGTCAACGTTCTGAACTATTCGCCGCGCTCGCTGGCGGCCACCCAAGTTACTTGTAGCGCAATCTTGTTGGCCCCATTTGCGCTGATACATGGGATTACCAACGCACCTTGGAATAGTAAGTCAATCTGGGGAATCTTGATTTTAGGTGCGCTCGGGACCGGCTTCGCATACATCTGGAACTTCCGCAATGTTCGGCTCGCTGGAAGTTTGGTGGCCAGCACGGTCACATACATAACGCCCGTTGTCGCAACTCTTCTGGGGGTCTGGTTACTCAAGGAGAGTTTTAAGGCAACGCAAATCATCGGTGGGTTGTGCGTGCTACTTTCAGGAGCGCTCGTTCAGAAGCGAATTAAACTGATACGGAACTCTTAAAGCCCTCCATACAACCAGGTGCACAGAAGTAATACATCTCGCCATTGTGTTCAAAGGTAGCGGCAGCGGTTGCTTTTTCGACCTGCATTCCACAGATTACATCTTTGGCGTAAGCGCTATCGATCCCCTCGTTGCGTGTCTTGTAGAGCACGATGATTACGATCGAAACCATTAAGGCGATGAGATTCATCCAGCTCGTAAAGTTATTTCCAATATGCAAGTTATGCGCCATTAAAGCGTGCTTTGTGGGCAGCAGGTTAAAAAGGCTAAACAACTTCTCTGTGAGAAATCCGCTGATGCTCATGGTGAACCAGAAGACCGCAACCAACTTCATCGATAGTTTTAGTCCAAAAAACTTCTTATAAATTAATACCAAGGGAAGTGCCACGAGATCGGCGAAGATAAAGGAGATAGTGCCTCCGAAGGAGATGCCAGAATTCCAGAGCGCTGCGCTCAACGGGACATTGCCGACCGAGCAGACAAAACTTATAAAGGCGATGAACGGTCCGAGGATAACGTTCTCTATAGTGGAAAATATTCCGTGGCCCGATAAGAAGAGGTTGTGCCACCAAGAGATTGGTATCAAGGTATCAGCCAACCCCGCAACAAGGAATCCGATGACTAATTCGGTGCGCACCATCGTTAGATCGCCAACAGTGAATCCGGCGGCATCATGCCAGGTGGACTTCTTCTTCGGCATCGAATCTTCTGCCATTGCAAGAAGTCGAATCTTCTTTGGCAGATGTAGCTTCGGCAATATCAAAGTCAGCAAAATAATCATCAGGAATCCGCCTACGAATTCTGCAATTGCAAACTGCCAGCCCAGGAGGGTCCACATCACGAGTCCTAGTTCAAAGACGAGATTGGTGCTCGCGAACATAAAGACGATGGCGGTCGTGAAATCTGCGCCTTTATCAATCAAACTTTTTGCGATCGCGCTTGCT
This sequence comes from uncultured Actinomycetes bacterium, assembly GCA_903933585.1. Classification (GTDB taxonomy): domain Bacteria; phylum Actinomycetota; class Actinomycetes; order Nanopelagicales; family Nanopelagicaceae; genus PALSA-747. The sequence goes on along the minus strand of CAIZKO010000083.1, from coordinate 8,733 downwards.
GCATATGAACAGCTAGAACTTATTGCACCAAGAAAAGATGCCTTAACAATTGTGGCAGGTTTGTGATTGCCCAGTGCTGCGAGTGCTTTTTCACGCGAGGTAAAGGCTTGAATCGCGCCTGATATTGCGAACCCCAAAACCAAAGCCCAGAAGGTATCGAAGAACATCCACCAACTGTCCTGGAGTCCTGCGCTCACTTTCGTCATAAGTTAAGTATCTCACTCTTATTGTGAGTGTTGGCCTGCTTAATCACTAGGTTGGCATGAGTTCCTGGTCGTACAATCACAGTTGTGTCAGCCGCTATTCGTGCTCTTAATCTCAACGTGCAACGCGGTAAGAGCCATATATTGCATGACCTCACCGTTGAAATTCCTCGTGGTGTGATCATGGGGTTACTTGGCCCCAGTGGTAGTGGCAAGACGACCCTCATGAGATCTATTGTCGGATTGCAACGTATCGCCAGCGGTGAGATCCAGGTGCTGGATTTACCGGCAGCCTCGAAACCACTACGAAGCAAGATCGGTTACTCCACGCAAAGTGCCAGCGTTTATTCCGATCTCACCTGCATTCAAAATATTCGTTACTTTGCCTCCCTTTATTCTCAAAACGAGAAAACTCCTGAACAGATCCTGGAAGATGTGGATCTATCTAGAAATGCACACCAAATGGCGGAATCTCTCTCCGGTGGAGAGCGGGCTCGATTGGCCCTTGCCACCACCTTGGTAGGTACTCCCGAGTTGTTGATTCTTGATGAACCAACGGTGGGGCTCGATCCAGTACTGCGAGTTCAGCTCTGGGAACTCTTCAAGAAATTAGCATCTCAAGGAAAAACACTTTTGGTAAGTAGTCATGTGATGGATGAGGCAGATAGTTGTCATCAGTTGATCTTGCTTCGCAACGGTCGTGTTTTGGCGGAAGGCACTCCTTCGGAACTGCGAACGCGATCTGGTAAAAGCCGCATGGATGAAGTCTTTATCTCGTTGATTGGTGGAGAATGAACATTAATCGATTGATCGCGATGACGAAGCGAGTCTTGTTACAACTCTGGCATGACCCACGCACACTGGCCTTACTTTTTCTCTCGCCCGCACTTTTGATGACCATATTGAAATATGTGTATTGGACTAATCCCGATCTCTTTCAGCGGGTCGCCGGCTCGATGCTTGGCGTCTTTCCCATGCTGGTTATGTTCTTGATTACTTCGGTAGCGACCTTGCGTGAAAGAAGCAGCGGGACTTTAGAGCGCCTTATGATTTCGCCGCTCGGCAAGGCAGAATTTATCGCCGGGTATGCCATCGCCTTTGGTTTGGCGAGTTTGGTACAAGCCACAGCGGTCTCTTCATACGCTATTTGGGTGCTTGGGCTAAAGATTGCTGGACTGCAAATTACTTTGATCTATGCGGCGATATTAGATGCGCTCATCGGTTTAGCGATTGGACTAGCCGTTAGCACATTCGCCAAGACCGAGTTTCAGGCTATTCAATTTATGCCGGCAATTCTCTTGCCCCAGCTTTTACTAAGCGGTCTCTTAATTCCTCGTGAAGCGATGCCGCGTATCTTGCATGACATATCCAATTTCCTACCGCTCTCCTATGCGATCGACGCAACACGGAAGGTCATCGCCAATCAGGGCTCGATTCTTAACGATTCACTCATTATCTTCTTGTTCTTGGCGCTACTTCTTTCTGCCGGTTCCCTGACGCTCAAACGACAGACCAAGTAGGTCGCGTGGGTTATATAAGCGATTTACTACCGCACCGAAGTGATTATGCGGATATCAAAAAAATCTGGCGTCACGATCTCATTGCCGGGGTCACAGTGGGAATTGTTGCGCTGCCTTTGGCGCTGGCGTTCGGAATCACAACAGGTGCGGGAGCTCGAGCCGGGCTGATCACCGCTATCTACGCCGGATTTATTGCAGCGATTTTTGGTGGCTCGAACTATCAAGTGAGCGGTCCTACCGGGGCTATGACGGTTGTGTTGATTCCAATTGTTATTAAATACGGAACGGCATCCCTTGCGCCTTTGGGCTTAATGGCGGGCGCGATCGTCATCCTGATGGGGATAACCCATTGCGGTGGACTTATTAAGCGTGTTCCGTGGCCGGTCATGGAGGGCTTTACCTTGGGAATTGCCTTGGTGATCGCGATGCAACAACTTCCGTCTGTTTTGGCTTCACGCTCAGTAAGTGGTCCAAACACTCTCGTAACTGCCTGGCGAACAATCCGCAGCGCGATCAACGCGGGAGTGCACTGGAGTTCGCTACTCATTCTGACAATTGCGCTATTCGTTAAATTTGCATATCCAAAGATCTCTCGAGCTTTGCAGATTAAAGTCCATATCCCGGCGAGTTTTGTCGCGATTATTTTCTCTACTCTCGTGGTGGCTCTCTTTTCGATTCACACCCCGCTGATCGGAAATCTTCCCCGTTCGCTATATGTTCATGTCTCGCTATCTGCGAGCCATATTGGTGCTTCTGCACTTCTTATCGGCGCGATACAGATTGCCCTCTTGGCGGCGATCGAATCACTCTTATCTGCGCGCGTTGCAGATCAGATGGTGCATATCCATGAATCGGCGCAGAGTTATAAGCCGAATCGCGAATTAGTTGGCCAAGGGTTGGCGACGATGGTCTCTTCGATGGTCGGGGGAATGCCTGCGACCGGTGCCATCGCTCGGACAAGCGTCAACATCCGTTCGAAGGCATCCAGTCGGATCTCAGCAATTTCACACGCGGTGTTTCTACTTCTTGTGGTGCTTGTTCTAAACCCGGCTATCGCTCACATACCAACTGCCGCCCTAGGCGCGGTCTTGATCGGCACCTCTTATCGCATTGCCAACCCGGGAAACATTATGGAGATGTTGAAAACAACGAGATTGGATGCTGTAACTTTGCTACTTACGGCCGTCTTGGTTGTGGTCATCGGATTGATTTGGGCTATCGCAATAAGCACCGCTGGCTATGTTCTAGCCACGATTATCCTCAACAGGGCGAAGCGCTAAGAGAGCGACTAACGCGGGTTTTGAACGTAATCAACGAGCGCGATACGCTCGGAATCGATCTCGCTTACATGTGATTTAACGATATCTCCGATCGAGATGATCGATACCAGTTCGCCTGCATCATTCACGACGGGTACGTGCCTTATGCGCCGCTCAGTCATGATGTTCATTAAATCTGCGACTGTGGAATTGGGTGTGCAGGTGGTGACGTTCACGGTCATGATATCTCGCACATGTAACCGTGCTAATTCATGAAAATGAATGGGGAGTGCCGCCACGATATCCCGCTCTGAGACGATTCCCGAAATTTGGATTCCATCGGGTGATACAACGAGTGCACCGACCTTTAGGGATGCCAGCTTTTCGGCGAGGGTCGCTATGGAAGTATCCGCGGTGATTGTGTAAACCGCTTTGCCGGTGATCAAGGTAGAGACTTTCATGAGTGCTCCTTTGTTCGGTTGGCGTCAATAAATTCTAGATATTCCCCTTAGAGACTAAATGATGGATATTCGTCGGTTACGAGCAGGAAGGCATATCCAGAAACGCGATTCCAGAAATCGATCGTTCCTAATACAGTCTTTGCTGCTGCCTCTGGATAGTTTCCTGTGAGTGATGTGATGATCCAGGCAAAGAAGGTAAGAATGATTGAAAGTACGATGTAAACAACTCCAACGATGTAAAGCGGAATTGCAAGAAGCCACTTGACTAGCGGGAGATAGCGATTGAGCTTCTTGCCACCATCGATATCCGGAAAGATCACGGCGATATTTGGGTTGCGTTCGATAGAGGGATAGTCATCGGTTAAAAGAAAGAGGTATGCAGAGCCGCGAGTAGATAATTCGGTGACCGCATGGTTAAAAGTCAGGACGTAACTGGGATATACCTCACGGAAAACCAGAGCGAGAAATGCCGGAACCGCCACGATAGGAGCGCTCCAACCGGCATGTGTCAGCGCTTGGAATGACCCAAGGAAGATAAAGAATGGAGCTACTAACACCCCACGCCAGAAGACAGTGGCACGATTGCGATTCGTTAATTGAACTTCTACGAGGGTTTCGACCTGGTTACTCATGGATTGAGATTAGCCTTGGGTTTGGGCTTCTTCAAGGCTAAAATGGCAACATCTTCCTGAACATCGGCGGCTGGAGTTGTATGCGCACTGCACGAGAAGTTAAGCGCTAGCCCTCTCCTTGGCCGTCCAACTCGAATCCCCCCGTGTTCTCCTTCGTGCCTGGCAGAAGAGCGATTTAGCGCCATGGAGCGCGCTCAATGCAGATAGCGAAACCCTGAAGTACTTTCCAAGGATTTACTCCGCCGAAGAATCGCTTGCGAGTTACCTGCGCCTGCGCGATTTACTTGCAAATAATGAGTTCGGCCTCTGGGCTGCGCAGGAGAGATCGAGCGGCGAATTCATGGGATTTGTTGGACTGGCTAAGCAAGAGATTCCTGGTGTTGCGTTTATGCCTTGCTACGAAATTGGGTGGCGTTTAGATAAGAAATATTGGGGGAAGGGCTATGCCACGGAAGCGGCAAAGGTTGTCCTCGATTACGGATTAGAAGATCTTGGCCTTGCCGAAATTTTCTCCTTTACTGCGAAACAAAATCTCCCTTCTATAAATGTTATGAAGAAGATTGGTTTACGCGAACGCCCTGAATTGGATTTTGCACATCCGCGGATCGAAGATGTCAGCCCCGTTAAATGGCATGTTGTGTATTCCACATGAAATCGCGACTACTCATTTGTATTGCACTGACCACCGCACTCTTGGGATCTCAATTAAGTCGGGCGGCTACGATTCCATTTAGTAAATCTCGGCCCTTCAATCTCTTCGTGCCAACAACATATAACGCATCGACTCCATCCCCGCTCGTTATTGGCCTCTCTGGATACAACCAAACCGGTGCACAATTCGAAAAATATCTAAAACTTACGCCCATTGCACAAGCAGATGGCTTCCTTTATGTACATCCCGATGGCTCAAAGGATTCTCACGGGATTCGCTTCTGGAACGGGACGCCCGAATGTTGCAATTTCTATAATCCAAAGGTTGATGATGCCGCTTACATCATGAGCATTGTGGATGCAGTTTCGGCAGCATATGCAGTCGATGCAAATCGCATCTATATCATTGGATATTCGAACGGCGGATTCTTAACGAACAATTTGGCATGTAGGTATGCGGATAGAATCGCGGGAATTGTTAATATTTCCGGAGGCAGTTATACGTCTTCAGCAGCTTGTAGACCATCTGCACCTATAAGCGTTCTCGAAATATGGGGAACGAATGATGAGACCTACAAGATCAATCACATATTAGGAAAACCAATTCCGGGAGCGATGAAGATCTTCGCGACGTGGGGGGCCATCAATAATTGCATCGCCCCTGCGAGGACATCACCAACTAAATTAGATCTAGATGTGAATGTGCTGGGTCCAGAGACCTCGGTCGTGCAATTCCAAGGATGTCCGGCATCGACGGCGATAGATTTTTGGAAAATGGTGGGGGCCGGCCATGCACCTAAATTCTCGAAGGATTTCCCTAATCAAATTATGGGATGGCTCTTAACTCACGTGAAGGTCCCAGTTAAGTAGTTCTGATACTCAGGTGAAATTAACCATATTAAGCAAGAGAAAAGTGAGTTTAATAGGCATAACTCAGTGACAGTAATGTAAAATCCCTCCATGTTTCAGACGCGAGTATCAAAAAAATTAGGGCGATAGCCCCATGAACCGCGCTGATGTAACGACTAAATCCGCCAGTTTAATTCTGGGTCTGGGTCTGGGTGTAACGCTCGGCCTTTATCTGATCACGACGACCTCTCACGACTGGCTCTGGCCTTACCCAGTAATCATGTCGGCTTCGAGGCTCTGCGCGATGGTAGGTACTTACTTTGCTCTCACTGGACTGGTAATGACCTCTCGAATTGCCTGGATTGAGAGGGCGGTGGGTCACGATCGCCTGGTCTATTGGCATCGTCGACTTGGTCCTTACTCACTCTTCTTGATCGGATTTCACGTCCTCTTCGTTGCTATTGCATATGCCGGGGGAGATGGTTCGCGCGTAGGAGGCGAGCTCTGGAAATTCACCACCACATATGTCTGGATGATGCCGGCGACCCTTGGATTCTTGTTCTTCGTAACCGCCGGAATCTCTTCTTATAAGAAAGTAAGAAAGAAGCTGTCTTATGAGACCTGGTGGACGATTCACCTTTATACCTACCTGGCCATCGCGCTGAGTTTTATGCACCAAATTCGCACCGGGCCAATGTTTATGAACCACCCTTTAAGTAAGTGGTATTGGGAAGGTTTGTACGCGCTCGTCGCTTCGACCATCCTCTTCTGGCGTTTTGTAATTCCATTGTTCCGCTTTTTCCGACACGACCTACGGATTTACAGACTCGTTGATGAAGGCTCAGGCATGGTTTCGGTCATTATGCGCGGACGCAACCTTGATCGCATGAAAGCTGAAGGCGGCCAGTTCTTTAGTTGGAGATTCATGGTGCCGGGTCATCGCTGGGTCTCGCATCCATACTCACTCTCTGCTGCACCGACTAAGACAGAATTTAGAATTACCGTTAAAAACTTGGGCGATGGGTCGAGCACGGTTCGTGATCTGCGACCTGGAACTCGAGTATTTTTCGAAGGACCTTACGGAATTTTCACCGCTGGAAAAGTAACTCAAGGGTTGGGTCATGCAGTTCTCATCGGCGGAGGAGTAGGGATAGCTCCTTTGCTGGCTATTTTGGGTGCGCTCGATGAATCCATTGATGTTGATGTGCTTGTCCGCGTTTCTTCCGAGGCGGAGATCGTTCTCAATCGCGAACTCGATGATCTAGCAAAGCGCCGCGGAGCGACCGTGCACTATCTCGTTGGTTCGCGGAAAATACATCCAATGACTGCCAAGCAGATCATGCGCTATGTTCCAGATTTTCGATACTGCGATGTTTATGTCTGCGGACCAGTCGCTATGGTGGAAGCGGTGCGATCGGCTGCAGGCGCCTTGGGCATTCCACGCGAGCGTTTCCACACGGAAATTTTCGAATTTCATGCTAATTAATTCCTCGAGTGAAAGAGTGGTTCAACTATGGGCGTAGCTAAGGCCTCATTGATCGTTGTCGGCACCGCCGTCGGCTTAGGTGGCGTGCTTGCCTATCAACCACCTCATCACTCTCTCGGTCTTGGTGGCGGACTGGGTGGCGGACTAAAGGGCTTGGGTGGCGGAACGACCACCCCAACTCCAACGCCTACTCCAACTGAGACGGCCTCGACCCCTACTGATACTCCAACGCCTACCCCGACTCCAAAACCAAAGAAGACGAAGACGCCGACCGGAACCGCGACAACTCCTCCTGCGCCTAAGCCAACAACTTCTAAGAAGCCAGTGAAGAAGGGTCCAGTTAATGGAACATTCACTGGTGCTGTAGGCCGCGCCGTTGCGCCCAATGGCGTTGACTACGGGCCAGTTCAAATTCAAATTCAAGTGGTGAACTCGAAGATTGTTGCTGTCGCCACTCTTCAACTTCCAAGCGCCACCGCATACGACCAAACTTTGAATCAAGAAGCTGTTCCAATTTTGACACAGGAAACGATTGCGGCCTCATCGTCAGAGATTCAGGGTGTGAGTGGTGCGAGTGGTACATCTCAAGGTTGGTATGACTCGCTGGTTAGTGCACTGGCAAAGGCTAAAATTTAAGGAGTCAGTAGTCCAAGTATCCAGCCAATCTCCCTACTCACCGGTTTATAAATCGAATCTTTATTAAAGGTTACGGCAATCTTAGAGTTATCTTAGAGTCGTCTTTTTTGTCCTATTTGTACTTTTGTTGCTAGTACAATTTGCCCTAACGAACGGAGCGCGCAATGTCCTTTAAAATGAAGAAAGTCATTGGGACATCCGCCCTGGGCGCTTTTTCTCTCTTCGAACTTGCCTCAATGCAACCGGCGAGTGCTACCACCTATAGCTACTCAGGTCCCGCAACCTCCGAATCGACTGGATGTCAAGGAAACTGTGGCGGCGAAAATATCACTGCTTCGATAGTCGTTGATGATTCAAGCGGAACTTACAGAATCAGTTCCGCCTCAATTTCTGGGCTAAATAACCAAAGCACTCAATATGTTTCAAGTTACAACGCAGTTCCGACTCTCACGAGCGAAGCGGTTTCTTCTCAACATGCACCAGTTACCGCCGTAACTCATGCAACCGCACTCAGTACCGCATTTAACGCCTCACTTGCTGGCGCCATAAGTGCGGCGGCAGCAGCCGGCCACACGATTGGCTCAGCAGCCGCTACACCAACACCAACCCCAACACCAACACCAACACCAACACCAACACCAACTCCAACTCCAACTCCAACTCCAACTCCAACTGCCACCGCAACGGCAACACCAACTGCGACCAGTACAGCCACCGCAACTCCAACGGCGACTGCCACGAGCACTGCTACCGCAACTCCAACGGCGACTGCCACGAGCACTGCTACCGCAACTCCAACCCCAACAGACACCACGGTTCCTGCGCCAACGCCAACTGACACCACGGTTATCCAGCAATTCGTGCCTGCACCCGGTCCTGTCGTAAGTCCTGGTGGAATTCCCGTGCCTTACTTTGCCCCTTTGAATTTTCAATCATTGATCTTTGCTTCTATACCCAATTTCAACGCTTACATTTCTCAGATCAGTTCAGCGCAGTCCCAACTTAATGGGGTTACTGGAACAACAGGTGCAGTCGC
>CAIZKO010000082.1 GCA_903933585.1 uncultured Actinomycetes bacterium | reverse complement strand
TAAGCCTCTGCATCGCGCTTGAGCTTCATCAAAATACGAGCTGAGATCTCTTGTGGGGTGTATTTCTTGCCATCGATATCCGCGGTCCAGCTGGTGCCCATGTGACGCTTGACCGAACGAATGGTGCGGTCCACGTTGGTGACCGATTGACGCTTAGCGACCTCTCCGACCAAAACCTCGCCATTCTTAGCAAAGGCAACGATCGATGGGGTAGTGCGGGCGCCCTCAGCGTTGGCGATAACGGTGGGTTCTCCACCTTCCAGCACGCTTACGCAGCTATTGGTTGTTCCTAAATCGATTCCTACGGCTCTAGCCATTTGTAACTCTCCCTTTTTACGCCCCTTTTGGGGGTTCCTGCCCGTTCTCGTCTGGGCCTGACTGAATTCTCGTCCTTGAGTCCAAGACTGTCAAAAGATTGAGTCCACCTGGCTCAAGTTAGAGTTACTCAGGTAACAGAGTGGGTAGAGAGTTTATTCCCAACGCTGTTGTATCCGGCGGCGGGGAAGCGCCTGAAGCACGAGGGCGGCGAGCAACCCTCCGATGAGACCGCCCACATGGGCATGCCAATCGACGTTCGGTATTGCGAAGCCAATCACCAGGTTAAGTACCAGATATCCCATCACCTGACGGTAATCCACCCCCATCTTTTTACCGGTGAGGACCATCGCACCGAAGAGACCAAAGATCATGCCTGAGGCCCCAACTGAAGGTTGGTTCACGGGGTCAAGTAGTAGGGAGGCAAATGATGCCGATACAACCGAGGCAACCAGTATCAGCGAGTAGCGAATCTCTCCGTAGAAGCGTTCGACAATATTTCCCAGTTGAAAGAGGACCAACATATTCATTCCAAGATGTAACCAACTCGCGTGGGTTAAAGCGACGGTAAAGACCCGCCACCATTCACCGGCGTAAACACCATGAACTTGATTGTCGGGAAAGATAGCTTTATTGATTAACAAGAGGTGATCTTGCAACCCGATCCCGCTCCAAGTAATTGTTGGAGCATAATTTGCAATGATAAAGAATCCAGAGATCACAACGATAAGAATCGTTGTAAGAGAATTCTTTAACTTCATGCTTTTATTCAGTAATAGTTACAGAATTTATCTTGATGGCTTCAGCTGGGCGATCACCAGCGCCGGTCTTTGCTGTTTCGATAGCGTCAACAACCTTCTGTGAAGCCTCATCCTTAACTTCACCAAAGATGGAGTGCTTGCGGTTCAACCAGGTGGTTGGAGCAGCGGTAATGAAGAATTGAGATCCGTTGGTGTTAGGGCCGGAGTTCGCCATTGCTAGTAGGTATGGGCGATCAAAGCTAAGTTCGCCATGGAACTCATCATCGAACTTATAGCCAGGCCCGCCGGTTCCGGTGCCTTGTGGGCAGCCGCCTTGAATCATGAAACCTGCGATTACGCGATGAAAAATAGTTCCGTTATAGAAATCTTTCTTAGCGAGATCGACAAAGTTCTTAACGGTCTTTGGAGTGTGGTTATCAAAGAGCTCGACGATGACATCGCCCTTTGAAGTATGGAGAGTTGCTGTCGTCATTGAGGTGCCTCCGCATTAGATGTTTATTGAATTAGGTATAGATGGGAGTGGAGCCTAGGAGGATCGAACTCCTGACCTCCTGCTTGCAAAGCAGGCGCTCTACCAATTGAGCTAAGGCCCCATCTTTATTTCAGAATCCGTACCCTATCCGAAGTGGCTGGGGCTAGGAAATCTGGTGGGCCTGGGAGGACTTGAACCTCCGACCTCTTCCTTATCAGGGAAGCGCTCTAACCAAGCTGAGCTACAGGCCCATATTCTGGGTTTCGTGCGAGTGCCTGAGGCTACCCGACTTCGGGGGTTAGCCCAAAATCTCCTCAATAACTACATCTTTTACCTGAGTAATGGAGACAACCGAAGTACCTTCATCAAGATTTACCAGGCGAACACCCAGGGTATCTCGACTGGTCTCTCTAATCTCTTCAACTGCGGTGCGGATCACCACGCCACCGGAGGTGATTGCAAGAATCTCATCGCCCGGCATCACGATCATCGCGCCCACCAAAGTACCGCGCGAGTTCTCATCGATCTTCGCAGCCTTAACTCCCAGGCCACCGCGTGCCTGCTCGCGGTATTCATCCAATGGGGTTCGCTTTGCGTAGCCACCATCCGTAGCGGTGAGTACAAATTGGTCAGGATCAGACCCGGAGATGGCAGCCATGGTGAGAAGTTGATCATCGGTTCGGAACTTCATTCCAATTACGCCTGATGTTGATCGTCCCATGGAGCGAATCGACTCTTCGCGTGCGGCGAAGCGCAGTGACATACCGTGGCGGCTTACAAGCAATATCTCATCATCGTTGGTGATGAGGGCGGCAGATACAACTTCGTCGTCGGCCTTTAAGTTGATGGCAATCAAACCACCAGCACGAGGTGAGTCATACTCTGTGAGAGGTGATTTCTTCACCATTCCACTCTTGGTGGCAATGACTAAATAATGAGTTGGGTCGTAATCACGTAAGGAGATTACTTGCGCAATGGCTTCATCGGGTTTAAAAGCTAATAGGTTCGCTACATGCTGTCCGCGTGCATCTCGGCCAGCATCTGGGAGCTCGTGCACCTTGGCGCGGTAGACACGTCCCTTGTTGGTAAAGAAGAGTAGCCAATCGTGAGTGGATGCCGTGAAGAAGTGATCCACAAGATCATCTTGTTTAAGTGCAGCCCCTTTTACACCTTTACCGCCGCGGCGTTGTGCGCGGTAGAGATCCGCCTTGGTCCGCTTGGAATAGCCACTGCGAGTAATAGTTACAACAACTTCTTGATCTGGGATTAAATCTTCAATCGAAAGATCAGATTCCGCGAGAACAATCTGGGTGCGGCGTTCATCTGCATATTTTTCGCCGAGTTCATGGAGCTCGGTCTTGATGATTTCGCGCTGCTTTGCCTCGCTCGCGAGAATCTCATTAAGAACGATGATGTCGGCCATGAGAGCTTCGTACTCGTCGTTAATCTTTTGACGTTCCAGGGCTGCGATGCGACGAAGTTGCATATCCAAGATTGCATTAGCCTGAATCTCATCTACATCGAGCAACTTCATTAAGCCAGTACGGGCTTCTTCAGGAGTCTTGGAGGCACGGATAAGCGCAATAACCGCGTCTAGTGCATCAAGGGCTTTGAGGTAGCCCTGCAGAATGTGAGCGCGTTTTTCCCGTTCAGCGAGGCGGAAACGGGTACGTCGAACGATTACTTCAACCTGATGCTCGATGTAATAACGGATAAATTCATCGAGGCGCAGGGTGCGAGGCACTCCGTCGACGAGCGCCAACATGTTGGCGCCGAAGGAATCTTGTAACTGTGTGTGCTTATAGAGATTATTAAGAATCACCTTTGGAGTTGCATCGTTGCGGAGAACAATTACTAAGCGCTGACCTAAGCGCTCATTACCTTCATCGCGAACATCAGCGATTCCCTTAATGCGACCATCTTTTACCAGCTCGGCAATCTTCAGTGCGAGATTGTCTGGGTTTACTTGATATGGAAGCTCGGTAACGACAAGACAGGTGCGCTTATTAATCTCTTCAATTTCTACAACAGCGCGCATAATGATTGAACCACGCCCGGTGCGATAGGCATCTTCGATTCCTTGACGTCCAACGATCAGAGCCTTGGTAGGAAAATCTGGGCCTTTAACAATCGTCATTAATTTAGCAAGTGTTTCTTCAGATGAAGCATCTGGGTTTTCCAGCGCCCAAGAAGTTGCTTCGATAATTTCCGTGAGGTTGTGTGGCGGAATATTGGTCGCCATTCCCACTGCAATTCCAGCAGAACCGTTGACGAGAAGGTTTGGAAAACGAGAGGGAAGAACTGTGGGCTCTTGTGAGCGACCATCGTAGTTAGGGATAAAGTTGACGGTATCTTCATCAATATCGCGCATCATCTCCATGGCTAATGGAGCAAGTTTTGCCTCGGTATAACGCATGGCCGCTGCCGGATCATTGCCAGGCGAGCCAAAGTTTCCATTTCCATCAATCAGCGGATATCGCAGTGACCAGAACTGCGCCAAACGAACTACTGCATCATAAATAGCTCCGTCGCCATGGGGGTGATAATTACCCATAACATCTCCGACGATACGAGAGGATTTGTAATAACCCTTATCTGGGCGATACCCCGCATCAAACATTGCGTAAAGGACGCGGCGGTGAACCGGCTTAAGACCATCGCGAACATCGGGAAGAGCGCGACCAACAATGACAGACATGGCATAGTCGAGATAACTGCGCGCCATTTCAACTTGGAGATCTATCGACTCAATCTTTGAGCCTTCCATGCCCTCTTGAAATCTATCTTCCATCAGATATCCAAGAATCTAACATCTTTGGCATTGCGCTGAATAAAACTACGGCGCAGATCAACATCTTCACCCATTAACACTGAGAAGAGGTTGTCGGCCGCTGCGGCATCATCCAAAGTAATTTGCGTCAAGATGCGGTGGGTTGGGTCCATCGTGGTGTCCCACAACTCTTTCGCTGGCATCTCTCCCAGCCCTTTAAAGCGCTGAATTCCATCCTCTTTAGGAAGGCGCTTTCCGGCGTCGATTCCAATCTTGATAAATCCATCGCGTTCGCGATCGCTAAATGCATACTGGACAGGCTCTTTGCCGCCCCACTTCAATTTATAGAGCGGTGGTTGAGCAAGGTAAACAAAACCACTTTCGATGAGCGGTCGCATGAAACGGAATAAGAGAGTGAGCAGAAGAGTGCGGATATGTTGTCCGTCGACGTCAGCATCGGCCATCAAAATGATCTTGTGGTAGCGCAACTTTGCGACATCGAAGTCATCGTGAATACCAGTACCTAAAGCGGTAATCAAAGCTTGTACCTCGTTGTTTTGCAGTACTCGGTCAATACGCGCCTTTTCTACATTGAGAATCTTGCCGCGAATTGGAAGTACTGCTTGATAGCGGGAATCGCGTCCGCCTTTAGTGGAGCCTCCAGCAGAGTCACCCTCAACAATATAGAGCTCGCATTTCTCAGGCTCTGTCCATTGGCAATCAGCTAACTTTCCTGGCATGCCGCGGCCTTCAAGGAGGCCTTTGCGTGAACGACTTAAGTCACGCGCTTTACGCGCCGCCACACGAGCTGAAGCGGCATCGATACTTTTACGGACAATATCTTTTCCTTCACCAGGGTTCTTCTCAAACCATGCGGTGAGATGCTCGTTCATCGCCTTTTGCGTAAATGATTTTGCTTCAGTGTTGCCAAGTTTGGTCTTGGTCTGACCTTCAAATTGTGGTTCGCCAATTTTGATGGAGACAATGGCGGTTAAACCTTCACGGACATCATCACCTGTTAAGCGATCCTCTTTCTTGCGGATAAATCCCCACTCTTCGCCAAACTTATTTACAATTGAGGTAAGAGCGGTTCGGAAACCTTCTTCATGAGTTCCACCCTCTTGGGTGTTGATGGTATTTGCGAAGGTGTACACGCTCTCGGAAAATCCATTGTTCCATTGCATAGCAACTTCCAGAGACATCTTCTGGATCTTCTCTTCTGCTTCAAAAGAGATAATAGTTTTATGTTGCTCGCCTTTTGTCAGGTTTAAATGTTTTACAAAATCCACGATGCCGCCTTCATAATGATAGGTGGCGGTTAATGTATTTCCGTTTTCATCCACTCGGCCAGGTCGCTCATCGGTCAACGTTAGGGTTAAACCTTTATTGAGAAAAGCCATCTCTCGGAAACGAGCGGAGAGGGTTTCAAAAGAGAAATCTGTTGTTTCAAAGATATCTACCGACGGCCAGAAGGTGACGGTTGTGCCGGTAGTGGTCGCGGCGTCACCCTTGCGGACCGGCGCTTGTGGGACACCCAATTTATATTCTTGGAACCAATGAAAGCCGTCGCGGCGAACTTCGACAGCTAAATCAGTAGAGAGAGCGTTTACGACAGAGATGCCCACACCGTGCAAACCGCCGGAGACCGAGTACCCGCTATCGCCGAATTTCCCGCCGGCATGCAGGACTGTTAAAACAATCTCTAAAGCTGGGCGTTTTTCGATCGGGTGGAGGTCGACGGGGATTCCGCGACCATTATCAATAACCCGGAGCGCGCCATCTGGCATCAGGGTTACATCGATAGTGTCGCAATATCCGGCCAACGCCTCATCAACAGAGTTATCCACGACCTCATAGACCAGGTGGTGGAGTCCGCGCTCACCGGTGGAGCCGATATACATCCCGGGACGCTTGCGGACGGCATCCAGGCCCTCTAGAACGGTGATGGCGCTGGCGTTATATGAATTCTCAGCCACTGCCCCGCCTTTCTGGTCCACAAGAGGGAAATCTGTTAAAACCAATTCTTAGGCGAATATGGCTCGTACAGCCTCAAATCCTAGTGGTAAAGCGGTGATAGAACCAGCCGTAAAAAGGCTTGGGTGAACCTCTGAGAGCCTTTTAGCGATTAGCCGTAGGTATCCCTAGGGCCACGGGAATTTCGGATCGTCCTAATGCCCTTCTTCCAACTTGGGGCGTTGGGTGGAAGGACCACAATCTCCTCTACCAGCGCTCCGGGGGCGGAGTTGGAAATTGTGGATAAAAGGTGGGAACTCATCAGTGTTAACTGGGTGGCCCAGGCGGAAGAGGTCGCTTGAATTGTTAATAACCCATCTACGAGGGAGATTGGGGTGGAGTGAGAACCGATTTCTGGGCCAACCACAGTGAGCCATTCAGTGAAGAGTGAACCCTCGGCAATCCCTTGGCGCCAATCTCGGTTTGAGACCAACTCGGAGAGAACGGTATTTAAAGGTTGTGGGTCATCAATTTTTGAACGCTCTGTCTCTTGATTCTCGCGCCGCTGATTTTTCCGTGAGTTGTCACGCCAGGTTTTATAAAGCTCTCGCGCCAGATCAACCTTCATGCTTTTAATTTAACACTTCCGTTTTTTACAAGGAAGGTAGTTCCTTGTAAATCTTTTGGTAAATCTCCTTCAACCGCGACTGTAATGAAGGTTTGCTCCGCCGATTTAGCTAACTCGACAAGTTGGTGGCGGCGGTCTTCATCTAGTTCTGAGAAGACATCATCCAATATTAGAATCGGTTTAATACCTTCGCTCACTAAAAGATTATAAGCAGCAAGTTTGAGAGACAGGGCTATCGACCAAGATTCTCCATGTGATGCATAACCTTTTACCAAATGATTTCCGAGGTGGAGCAGTAGATCATCGCGATGGGGTCCTACAAGAGTGAGACCGCGTTCCATCTCTTGGGACTGTAAATCTGCCATCTTTGTAATTATGGCTAGGTAGTTTTCGTCTGGAATTGTCGATGGGCTTTCAATAGAACTTTTGTAAGTAATGTGCGCCGGTTTTTCGGATGAAATATTTGCATAAATTTTGGAGAAGTGGGGTTCAAACTCTTTGAGAAGTGCGGTCCGAGCTCCAATTATCTCAGCGCCAAATTTTGCGGTTTGTTGGTTCCATGGCTCGAGAGAGGCTTGGTTGGCGCGCGTCTTTAAAAGTGTGTTCCGCTGGCGAAGTGCTCTCTCGTAATCGGTTATTACACCTGCTATCCGAGGGGAGCGCAGGATAAGTATTTGATCAATAAAACGCCGGCGCTCAGCGGGGTCTCCGCGCACCAAATCCATATCTTCTGGAGAAAAGTAGATGCATTGAATTAATCCAAAAAGATCCTTTTGGCTGCGGATTGGGTTTTGATTAATCCGAGCACGATTTGCTTTATCGGCGTTGATTTCTAGCTCAACCAATATTTCTCTATCTGGGTGTTGGATGCGAGCCCTTACATATGCCGCTCCCTCGCCGAGTTTTACTAATGGGAGGTCGCCCGCGGTGCGATGGGAGGAGAGAAATGCTAAATAGAGGATGGCTTCAACGATATTCGTTTTACCTTCTCCGTTACGCCCTAGAAATATGGTGATTCCTGGGGTGAGGGGTAGTTCCAATTCACTGTAAGAACGGAAGTTCTTAAGTGAAAGGTGTTTGAGGTGCACTCGTTTTATGCGCTATAGCGCATTGGCATTAGTAAGTATTGATAACTGATGTCGCGTGTGCCGGATAGCTCGTGTTTGCCAGTGAGAACCGCTGGCTTACTTGCACCAGTAAAGTTAATTTGAACATATGGTGTTCCGATCGCCTGCAATCCATCGGTTAAATACTGTGGGTTGAAGGCAATATTAATTGGCTCTCCGGAGTAGATGATCTCTAACTCTTCAGTTGCTTGTGCCTCTTCGCCAGCACCTGCTTCGAGTTGTAATGAGTTGTCAGCAAAGATTAAACGTAGCGGGACGGTCTTATCTGTAACTAGAGCAACACGGCGCACTGAATCTAAAAATGGCGCGACTTCAATGGTGGCTTCGGCTACTGATTCATTTGGGAGTAAATGTTTAAAAGGTGGGAATGTGCCGTCGAGGGTACGAGAGGTCATGGTTTTTAATTCAGAGAGAAAACCGATAAGACGTTCATTGGAGTTTGTAGGGGATAAAGCTAGTGTCACTTGTGAGTGGGCGGTAAGGGATTTAGCTGCATCTGCCAGGGTCCGGGCGCGAACAAGAGTGTTTACTTCTATCTCGTTATTTTTTGCCTGCCAATTTAACTCGCGCACCGCGAGGCGGTAGCGGTCAGTCGCGGCCAAGGTGATTTTGTTTTGATGGATTTCAATGTGGACACCTGTAAGTGTTGGTAGTGAGTCATCTTTACCGGCTGCAATAGCGACTTGATTAACCGCATGGGCGAAGACATCGCTTGGGATAACACCAGCTGTCTCAGGTAACTCGGGAAGTGTTGGGTATTCATTTACCGAAAGTGTGGGAAGGGTAAATTTTGCAGTGCCGGCGGTTACGAGCACTCTGCTTCCATCTAACAAGAAGGTGATTGGTTTATTAGGGAGGGATCGAGCGATCTCTGCAAGAAGACGCCCTGGAACCAGGACTTTCCCTTTAGCGCTGATCTCGGCTTTTAAAATTGCTTTTGTAGATGTCTCTAAATCTGAACCGGTAAGCGTGATTGAGGTGTCGACATCGATCATGATGCCAAGGAGCTCGGCTTTTATGGGGCGTGAGGAGAGGCTGCGGGCAACCCAATTAACGGCATCGACCAACTCTGTTGGCTCAACTATAAATTTCATCTCTCGCCTCTTTCTCTACCGCCTGAGTCTAAGGTTTCACGCTGACGCCTTAGGTAGTTACAAGTTACAGTTACAAGTTATTGCTTCTCCGCGCTTTTCTCTCTATTTAAAGTTATTCGTAGTAACCAGAGCTTTTATCTGTGGATAAAGATATAAGTGCTGG
This sequence comes from uncultured Actinomycetes bacterium, assembly GCA_903933585.1. Classification (GTDB taxonomy): domain Bacteria; phylum Actinomycetota; class Actinomycetes; order Nanopelagicales; family Nanopelagicaceae; genus PALSA-747. The sequence goes on along the minus strand of CAIZKO010000082.1, from coordinate 6,895 downwards.
TCGCGCCCCTCATAACCTTCTCTACAGTTGTGGGTAACTATGTGGAGAAGTATGTGAAAAAAACCTCTAAACCGAAAAAGAGAGCCGTTTTAGGAAGTTATCCCGCCTTTACCCCCATAAAACCCCCAGTTATCCACAGTTATCCACAACTTACCCACAATTGGGGTTAGTTGTTCATTTAATTTTTGGATTGCAGTTTTATCCGGTTAGTTAATTCGGTGACCTGGTTATATATCGAGCGCCGCTCTGCCATTAATTGCCGGATCTTCCGATCGGCATGCATAACGGTCGTGTGGTCCCGCCCTCCAAAAGTCTGACCGATCTTAGGAAGTGAGAGTTCGGTCAGCTCTCGACATAAGTACATGGCGATCTGGCGGGCATTTACTAAGACCCGGCTCCGGCTCGTTCCACAGAGATCCTCTAAGGTCAGGCTGAAGTAAGAGGCGGTCTGAGCCATGATGGTGGAAGAGGTAATTTCTGGCCCCGCCTGATCTGGGATTAGGTCTTTCAGGACGATTTCAGCCAAACCCATATCTACCGGCTGGCGGTTTAAGGAGGCGAAGGCGGTCACGCGAATGAGCGCTCCTTCTAACTCCCGGATATTGGATGAAATTTTAGAGGCTATGTATTCCAAAACATCATCAGGAGCATTTAATTTGTCTTGCGCTGCCTTCTTACGCAAAATCGCAATACGAGTTTCTAACTCTGGAGGTTGAATATCTGTGATTAAACCCCACTCAAAGCGCGAGCGGAGACGATCTTCCAAAGTTGTAAGTTGTTTTGGAGGACGGTCGCTCGAGATAACAATTTGTTTGTTGGCGTTGTAGAGAGTGTTGAAGGTGTGGAAGAACTCTTCTTGAGTCCGCTCCTTATTTTCCAAAAATTGAATATCGTCTACAAGCAAAACATCGAGGTCGCGATATCGCCTTTGAAAGACCGCAGCTTTATCATCACGGATAGAGTTAATAAAATCATTTGTGAACTCTTCGGAAGAGACGTATCGGACACGAACCGACCCATACAACTCTTTGGCGTAGGCCCCAATAGCGTGCAGGAGATGGGTTTTACCAAGCCCCGACTCACCGTAAATAAATAGTGGGTTATAAGCTTTAGCTGGCGCTTCCGCGACCGCTACAGCAGCAGCGTGCGCAAAACGATTCGAGGCACCAATAACAAAAGTTTCAAATATATATCTTGGATTAAGTTGGGATTGTTCAGCCGGGGATTTCGATCCTAGGTCACGGCCAGTGCCGCTCTTAGGTTGAACCTCAGGAGTGCTCTCGTCGATAAGTTCCTCTGATGGAACTTCAACCTCCAAATTTTCATCGACAGTTACCGCAATATTTATTTTCTGGCCCAGTTGATTGGTGAGAATTTCATTGAGAGCCGATTTAACTCGCAGCTCTAGAAAATCTTTTGCGAATTGATTAGGGGTATTGAGAAGCAGGGTTGCTCCTCCTTCGCTCTGAAGGAGACCGAGCGGTTTTGTAAGCGCTAAAAAGGCGCGATGCTGAGGGGACTCGGAAGCCATTGCTTCAACGACCAACGCCCAGAGGGTGTTGAGATCAACCTCTTCCAATAAAGCCATTCCAACCCCAGACCGAGCAGTAGTAAGAACCTAAAAACAGAGAACTTTAAAGAGTTATCCCCAAAGTTATCCACAGCCTGTGGTCTAAACCCCGCCTTGAGGGTCGGGAGGCGCGAAACCTGTGGATAGAGCGCGAACCTATGACTACCTGGGGAAAAGCGCAAGTGGTTTATCCACACCAATTCGGCTAATCTTGCCCTTCCGTTGTGGCCCTAGCTGGTGCCAACCCCGAAACCATCTTTAACAGCTAGGAGAAAAAGAGGAACTCATGAGCAAGCGTACCTATCAGCCTAATAACCGTAAGCGCGCCAAGAAGCATGGCTTCCGTGCCCGCATGGCCACTCGTGGTGGACGAGCAGTTCTATCGTCGCGCCGCGCAAAGGGTCGCACCCACATCTCAGCCTAAATCGTGCTTCCAGCATCCAACCGTATGCGCCGAGGCCAAGATTTTTCTAGAACTACCAAAACCGGGCATCGGGCTACCTCTGATTTATTAGTCCTCTACTTTTTGACCCATGAGCAATTGCCCAGCGCGCCTCAAGTTGGATTAATTATTAATAAGAGCGTCGGCGGATCAGTCACTCGCCACCGCATCGCCCGTCAGTTGCGCCACGCGATGGCAGAACATTTAAGAGATTTACAACCACATACCCAGGTTGTAATCCGAGTCCTAAAAAATCAGAGCGATTATCGATCTGACCTATCTGCGCTAATAGCGAAAGTTATAAAGAGAACCGGCGCCCATCAATGAAGAAACTTTTGATCGCGCCAATTAGATTCTGGCAGATCTTCATCTCATCCAACATGGCTCCACGCTGTAAATATTTTCCCTCTTGTTCACAATACACAATAGATGCAATCAATGAATATGGTTTGAAAGGCCTAATGATGGGGGCGTGGCGGATTCTCCGATGCAATCCATGGTCACATGGCGGCGTCGACTATGCCGGCGGTAAGCGAGTTGTATACGAACACCTTAAGGGAGCTAATTAATGAACGCGATACTTCACCCCATTTACTACGCTGTTACATGGGTTATGGTCACTTTTCACACCATGCTCGGCTGGGTTCTGGGGAAGAATACCCATGAGTCATTGAAATGGACCCTCTCCATCGTTCTACTCGTTGTGCTCATCCGTGTTATTTTGATTCCGCTCTTTGTAAAGCAGATTAAATCGCAGCGGGCTATGACGGCGTTGCAACCACATATGAAAGAGATTCAAAAGAAGCATAAAGATGATCGGCAAAAGCAATCTGAAGAGATGATGAAGCTCTACAAAGAGCACAAGACCAACCCGCTGGCACCATGTCTTCCACTGCTCGCACAAGCCCCAATTTTCTTTGCACTCTTTAGAGTGCTGAGCGGAATCGCACATAACACTTCATATGTACCTAATGTATTAACAGCAAACTTATTGGCCTCCGCACACGATGCAAAATTCCTCAGCGCTCCCATTGCAGATAGTTTTCTCAGCCACAATGCGACCACAGGAACCAAGATTGTTACCATCTGCCTCATTGCATTTATGTCGGCAACAACATTTACGACCCAGCGCCAGCTCATGGTGAAGGGGATGCCAAAGCTCGATGCTTCGAACAACATGATGGTGCAGCAACAGAAAATTATGTTGTACGTATTCCCATTCATCTTCGCTATCTCTGGTGTGAACTTTCCCATCGGTGTTCTGATCTACTGGTCAACCACAAACCTCTGGACATTTGGTCAGCAGTATTACGTCATTAAAAGAAATCCAACACCGGGCTCTCCGGCCTACGAGGAGCTGCAACGTAAGCGCGGCTTAACCGAGACCCCCGAAACCCCAGAAGGTATGACTGAGGCGCAGCGCGAGGCAGAAGCGGCTAAGAGCCGGCAACGGCAACAGCCAAAGAAGAAGAAACCGCGCAAATAGCTCTTAAATACCTACAAAATATATCAAAAGGTTTAAATCCGACAGAAGGGCAGTAAAATGACCGAGACCGAGACCGAGATAGTTCCTGAGAGCGAGAGCGCAGCGGAGACCCCAAAGAAGTCTCTTATCGCCCGTTTGGAAGAAGAGGGCGATGTAGCTGCCGATTACCTCGAAGGGTTACTGGATATCGCTGACCTCGACGGGGATATCGATATTGATGTTGAAAATGAGCGCGCCTCGCTGGCGATCGCCGGTGGATCACTCTCCCACCTTGTTGGGGATAGCGGTGAAGTTCTCGATGCGCTGCAAGAGTTAACCCGCTTGGCTGTACAAACCTCACTGGGTGAGCGCTCCCGCCTCATGCTCGATATCGATAACTTCCGCAGCAACAAGAAGATCGAACTCACCAAATTGGCACATGAGATTGCAGATGAGGTTAAATCCTCCGGCGAACAGGTAAAACTCAAACCAATGAATGCCTTTGAACGAAAAGTGATCCACGACACAATCCAAGAGATTGGCTTAACGAGCGAATCAGAGGGTGAAGAGCCAAACCGTTGCGTGGTGGTTCTACCAGCTTGATCGTTTCACGTGAAACACTGCTAACGAGCTACTTCAAGGAGAGCCCAGAGAAGGCCGACAGATATGCGGAACTTCTCGCCACCTGGGGGATTGAACGCGGCTTAATAGGTCCCCGAGAGGGCGAACGTATCTGGGAGCGCCATATTGCCAACTGCCTTCCGCTCACCACCCTCATACCAGCAGGGGTAAAGGTGGCCGATATCGGCTCTGGAGCTGGTCTACCCGGAATAGTGATTGCCTTAGCGCGCCCCGATCTCGAGGTAGTGCTGATTGAACCCCTACAACGCCGCGTGGATTTCTTGCTGGAGGTAATCGGGTTACTCGATCTACCCGTAACCGTGATGCGGGGTAAGTCCGAGAGCGTAAAGAAGAGTTTTGAGGTCGTTACAGCTAGAGCGGTTGCGCCTCTTCCCAAACTGCTGACGATCTCCTGGCACCTAGTTAAAGCTGGTGGTGCCCTCCTCGCAATAAAGGGTGAAGGGGCACAGGCCGAGATTGACTCCACTGAACCAAAGAAGCACTCGCAGACCACGCTCCACACCATTGAATTGCCCGGATTTGAGATCTCACGTGTCATTGAGGTCAGAAAGACTGCTTAACTACACCCATGAGTGATTCACGTGAAACACCGAAGGCCGAGGAGCGCAAACTCATTGGAGTACGGCGTCTCAAAGAGCCCATGCCACAACCCATCAAAACTCGGATATTTACCGTTGCCAACCAGAAAGGCGGGGTGGGAAAGACCACTTCAGCGGTAAATCTCGCAGCTGCCATGGCGATGGGAGGACTCAAAGTCCTCGTTATTGATTTAGACCCACAAGGAAATGCCTGTACCGCGCTGGGGGTCGACCGGAATAGAACCCCCGGAATGTATGAAGTTTTGGTTGACGAGGTTGATCTCTCCCAAACGATTCAAAAAGTTGCCGGTTTTCCCAGTTTGGAGTGCGCGCCGGCAAACCGAGAGCTGGCGGGGGCAGAGATTGCTCTCGTTACCTTCGTTGCCCGAGAAAGCATTCTTAAAGCCGCGCTCTTGAAATATCTCCACGAGAGAGAATCCCGTGGAGATCGCTTGGATTATGTGATTATCGATTGCCCACCAAGTTTGGGTCTGCTCACCATAAATGCGCTGACAGCGGCGGAAGAAGTACTTGTCCCTATTCAATGTGAGTATTACTCGCTCGAAGGAATCTCTTTACTGATGGAGACTTTAGGAAAGATTCAAAGAGCGCTCAACCCTTTAGTTCGTGTCAGCACAATTCTCTTGACGATGTTCGATTCACGTACGCGCTTGGCAAACGATGTAGCAGATGATGTGCGACGACATTTCCCTAACGAATTAATTGATATTCCCATTCCACGCGCAGTGCGAGTTTCCGAAGCGCCATCTTTTAATCAAACAGTAATGACATATGACGCAGCCTCACCTGGTGCAATTGCATATATGGGAGCGGCGCGTGAAATTGCGCGGAGAGGATCGGCAGCATGAGTGCAGCACGTAAAGGGGGTTTAGGACGTGGATTAGATGCCTTGATCCCAACAACAACTATCGGTGATGTTGTAAACAACTCTGGAGTTATCGCAGGAACCGCCCTTGAGGTTGATATTAATTCCGTGCAACCAAATAACAAACAACCACGTACCTATTTTGATGAGAGAGCCTTGAACGAGTTAGCGGCGTCCATCAAAGAGGTTGGCGTTATGCAACCTCCAGTTGTGCGCGATCTGGGTAATGGTCGCTATGAATTAATTATGGGTGAGCGCCGGTTGCGTGCTTCTAAGTTAGCCGGACTTAAAACAATTCCGGTAATCCTCCGCGCATCATCAGATAATGAGATGTTAAGAGAGGCGCTTCTTGAAAATATTCACCGTAGCGAACTCAATCCCCTTGAAGAGGCTGCCGCTTATCAAAATTTACTCAATGACTTTGGATACACTCATGATGAGTTAGCGTTGAAGGTTGGAAAATCTCGACCAGTTATTACAAATACTTTACGCCTCTTAAATCTTCCCGCCGCCGTGCAAAGAAGAGTGGCAATAGGAATTCTCTCTGCTGGACATGCGCGCGCTTTACTTTCCTTAACAAACGCTGCAGATATTGAGGCGCTGGCAAATCGCATCGTTGCCGAAGGGCTGAGTGTTCGCGCCGTCGAAGAGATCGTCGCAACAAGCGACGGCAGAGAGCGGGGAGAAAAAGCAAAGCGCCATACTTCTTCCAGCCCAGAATTAAAAGAGCTGAGTGACCAACTTGCAAATAGGTTCGATACTCGAGTCACCGTCGAATTAGGAAAACAGAAGGGCAAAATCACAATCGAATTTGCCGACGAAGCGGATTTGCAGCGAATTACCCGCCTACTTAGATAAGTGCGCGATTTTCCATCTCGGTGCGGATAACTCCACCCAAGGCCTTCACACCTTCACGAATTCGCTCCGGGGTTGGATAGCAGTAAGCAAGTCGCATAGACCAACTACCAAAGCCATCAGCATAGAAAGCGGTTCCCGGAACATAGGCAACCTTTGCCGCGATTGCTTTAGGCATAAGTGCGGTCGTATCGATCTCAGGGGGGAGGGTTACCCAGATATAAAACCCACCATGTGGCTTAGTCCAGAGCGCGCCCTCAGGAAAATACTCATCGAGACTTTCCAACATCGCATCTCGCCGAATTTTGTAGAGCTTGCAGAATGAGGCGATCTGATCCCGCCAAGGTTGATCGGCCAAGTAGCCACTAATAGATAACTGGGTGAAATTAGAGGGACAGAGAATTGAACTCTCGGCCGCAATAACCAATTTCTCTTTTAGAGCTTGCGGGACGAGCGC